>WRCJ01000023.1 GCA_009784085.1 Oscillospiraceae bacterium
ACGCCGTCGTGAGCCAGATTGCCGTGTACAACAGGATACTGAGCGCGGCCGAGATAGGCGAGCTGACCGCGAAGGCCGACCTGGAAGCCGCCATCGCCAAGTACGAGAGCCTCACCATGAACAATTACACATTCGCGAGCTGGACCGCCGCGCAATCCGCCTATGGGGCGGCCATCGTGGTCGACGCGAACGCGGCGGCCACCCAGGCCGAGGTCAGGCAGGCCGCCGTCGCCCTGTGGGCCGCCCTCGACGCGCTGAAGGGGCTCGAGTTCGACCGCGGCAGCCAGCCGGCATCGGTCACCATCAGGAAGGGCATGAAGTACCAGATAAACATCCAAAGCAACAACCCGGACACGCTGTTCTACATCAGCTCCAACGCCAACGCCACGGTGGACGCAAACGGTTTGGTGACCGCCGTCAAGACCGGCAGCGCCGTCATCACGGTGATCGACAGCTGGGCCCAGCAGTACTTCACCGTCACCATCAACATCACCAGCTGACGCAGACCACCTTTACCCACCAAATACAAAGAAGGGGCTGTGGAAACATTTTCCACAGCCCCTTCCGCAACCCTCTCCCTTGTGCAACTTGTTTATAATTTTCCAAAATGGATTGACAAATTGAATTATTTTTGATATTAATAGGCTGAGGTGGTCATAATGAAGCGAAAAACAAAGAGGAATAGCGGCGCCAGCGGGGCGCCGGAGGGGGCGCCCGCGACCGGTGCAACCGGCGCGAACGGCGCAACCGGCGCGACCGGCGCGGACGGCACAGCGGGCGATAAAGGGCTGGGCGCAAAATTCTCATCGCTTTCCAAAGGCGCCAGGGTCCTTATCATAGCAGGAGTCACTGTCGCCGCGTTGGCTGTCATGGGGATCCCAGTCTTTTTGATCGCCACGGGCGTACTGACGGTCCCCACCGGGGGCGACGTGCCTCCCCCCTCGCCACAGCAGACCGAAGCCGCCGCATCGCAAGCCCCTGCCACAGCGTCCCCGGCAACCACGGATCCGGAAGCCACAGACCCCAATGCCGCGGAAACCGACGCCAATACTTCGACCCCTACAACCGCAACCCCTACAACCGCCGCGCCCACAACCGCCGCGCCCGCAACGGATGCCCCCGTGACCGACGCCCCTGCCACAGACGGCCCAATGGAAGAGACCACGGCGCCTACTACCACCGCACCCGTTGTTGACAATGAGCTTTTGTGGGCCATCGCCAATTTGCCCCGCAGCGACGCGGTGGACATCCTTTGGTATCGCTTGCACGGATATTGGACCGCGGCCGACAATCAGTTTGTTGGGTTTATTATGCATGATGGCCTCAACAGCATTGAGTTCGGCTATTTCGAAACCGAGTGGGACGTTATCGGCGAGCTCGTCGGCGGCAAGGCGACCGGGGAGTATAAGGCGACCCTTCCCATCCTCGTCCCCGCGCAGGAAGCAAACGAGCTATTTGACGCCCGCGATGAAATGCAAGTGAACGTGTATATTGACGTGAGCGATTTGCCCGTGGACGGTAAAATTAAGATCAAAATCGAGATGCAGGCCAGTGGCGGCTGGTATCAATACATTTGGGGCGGCAACACCCTCACGGAGGCGTATGATAGTTCGCACTGATTGACTGAGGGAAGATGGGATAGAAAGGCCTTAAAAAAGAAAGGGGGGATAAAGGGGGGAGCAGGAGAAGATAGTTGTTGGTTGTGCGTGTTTTTATGGAGGGATGGTGAGGGGCAAACGATAGATAACAGCAGCGACCCGCTTGGCCTTTTGGGTCTTTTGGGCCTTTTAAGCCCGTATGGCCCGCCTTGGGTTCGTTGATCCCGCAGAGTATGGAACAGTATGGAACAAAATAATCAAGGAGGAAAAATAATGAAGATGGTATCGATAACGACACCGGCTCCCAGGAGGATCATTTCCCTTCTCATGGCGATCGTCATGATCATGGGTTTCTGGATATTCGCGCCGGCGCTGTCCGAAGAAGGCGGAACCGCCAAAGCGCTGGATAGCTACCAGATTTACCCCATCCCGCAGAGTATCGTCTACAAGGCGGGCAGCTTCGATTTGACCGGCGTGGTCAATATCTGCCTCGGCGACGGGGGCAATCCCGTCGTGAAGAACAAGATAGCGGCGATCCTGGACGACGAGGGCATCGCCTACAAATTCGGAAGCAGTATCTATCTCGGCGAGAACTCAATCGTCCTCGGCGTTGTGGGGGACGGCTCTATCGCCGAAAACTACTTCAATGGCACCGGCTTTGCCGACACATCCGCCCTGGATCCGAACAAGGGATTTGACGGATACGTGCTCGGCACGCGCGAAGACAACATCATCATCATGGGCAGGGACAGCGCCGCGCTCTACAACGGCGTGGTGACGCTCAAGCAGATGCTGGCCGCGAGCCACACGATACAAAACGTGCTCATCAACGACTTTGCCGACAGTGAGATCCGCGGCACTATCGAGGGTTACTACGGCACGCCCTGGTCCTTTGACGTGTGCAAGGCGCTCATCGAGATGAGCGGCGACTACAAGATGAACACCTTTATTTACGCCCCGAAGGACGATCCGTATCACTTCAGGTCCTGGGATGTCCTCTATCCGCCAGCCCAGCTGGAGGAACTGCGGCAGCTCGTGAAGGTAGCCGAGGCCAACAATGTCACCTTCATCTGGACGACCCATGTGGGGGCGACGATGGATTTCTTCGACGGCGACGACGCGTTCAACGCGACCAGGACCACCACTTCCAACCCGCAGTGGGTGGAGAGCAACAGGTCGGGCAACTGGGTGATCCCGGCAAACCAAAAGGCAATCGACGCCTACAGCGAGGTGGAGACCTATCAGAAACTGTTCACGAAGCTCGAACAGATCTACGGCATCGGCGTGCGCCAGTTCGGCTTTTTGATCGACGACATCGGGTTCCCGGAAGCGCGCTTCAACATCCCTTACTATACGTTGGCCGCCAATAAGATCGTCGAGTGGGGCAACGATAAGGGCGATGTGGGGCGCCTGATGGTCTGCCCGTCCTATTACGGGCAGGACGACACCGCCTACAACGGCCGCACCTACATGCGCACGCTCAAGGGCAACCCCTATGGAGGAGGAATTATGGTCGTTCCCGCGACAGCTACCGGCCCCAACTGGACGGGCGAGCCGGTATATGTGGAGGAACCCGGGCTGGACGAGTCGGCGATCATCATGTGGACGGGCGACGGCACGATGTCGAATGTCCATTACGATCCCACCGGCTACAGCGGTAACTCCGGCAGCACCAGGATGGGACAAGGCACCTACTACTTCTACAACAACGGCGCCCTGGCTGGCACGGCCGATCCCACCGGCGCCAATCCGATTTACAACCAGACCGGGATGCGCAGGCTCCCCCTCATCTGGTGGAACTATCCCTGCAACGACTTCATCTACAACCCCTACCAGCTGATGATGGGCCCCACGCCGGTGGACATGAACAACAACTGCAGCACCGGCAGTGGCAGCGCCACGCTCCCCAACTACTATGGCCTCAACCCCAACGCCAAGGGCACGCTCCACGGCGTTGTGTCCAACCCGATGCAGCAGGGTATCGCGTCGGAAATCGCGCTGTTCGGCGTGGCCGACTACTGCTGGAACATGGATTCGTTCGATGCCATACAGAACTGGAAAGACAGCTTCTACCACCTGTTCCCCGAAGTGGCGGAGAGCCTGTTTACCTTCTCGCAGCATAACCAATGGGCGCGCACCGGCTTCGACACCGTCAAGATGTGCAAAAACAACGAATCCCTCGCGCTCAAGCCCTACATCGACGCCTTCCAAGCGACCATCCCCTCCACCGCCGCCGCGTTTGCCACAATGAACCAGGAAGCCGTACGCGCCGCGGGCGACGCCCTGATGCCGGAGATCGACGAACTGGCGGCAGCGGTCCGGGACATCCAAGACAACGGTTCCGCGTTGTTGCTGGGCGATATCGATCCGTGGCTCAAAAAGGGCGCCAACCAATGCCGCTATATCAAAAACACCTTCAATATGTACAGGGCGTATTTCGACGGCGACTTCGGCGCCTTGATGGCCAGCTATAATGCCACCGAGACCGACAGGCTCCTGTGGACCTCCTATACCGCGTTGGGCCGCGGCACGGCGCGCGCCGTCACGGTCGGGGCGCAGTATTTCCAACCCTTTATCGACACCTTGAATACCAAGAGGAACACGTTTATCGGGTCGGTTGCGTCCGCAGACTTCAAAGCGGCCTTGTCGGCGTTGATTGCCAAAGCCAACCTGATGGATCCGACCGGAAGCTTCCTGGCTGCCGTCAACGCGGCGCAGACGGTCGCGGGCAACGCCAACGCGACTGTGCGCCAAGTGGCCGAGGCGGGCATCGCGCTTGAGGCCGCCATGCCGGCTGCCGCGCCGGACGCCTATACCATCTACCCGATCCCGCAGAAGATCGTGCACCAGGCGACCTCTTTCGCGTTGACCGGCGAGGTCAACGTCTATCTGGCGAACGCGGGCGACATCGCCACGAAAACTGCGGTTGCGAAGATCCTGACCGACGAAGGCATCCCCTTCGCGTTTGGGACGGGGATCGTCGCGGGCGCCAGCAACATCATCCTGGGCGTCGACGGGGACGGCTCGGCGGCGGAAGCATACTTTACAGCCGCCGATTTCGACGATGTCTCCGGCTTGGACCCGGCCAACGGGTATGACGGCTATGTGATCGGGACGGCGCAGCGCGATATCGTGATCATGGGCCGCGACGACCGCGCGCTGTACTACGGCGCGATGACACTCAAACAGATGCTGGGCGAGAGCCATACAGTCCGGAACGTGCTGATCAACGACTGGGCGAACGTGAGGCTCCGGGGCATCATCCAGGGTTACTACGGCCACATGTGGGATTGGGGCGATATCGGGGATATGATGGACTTCATCTCCGAGTGGAAGATGAATACCTTCCTCTATGGTCCCAAAGACGACCCGTACCACAGGGCCAACTGGAGGGATCCCTATCCGGCGGAGTCGATGGTCGCGTTTGGCAAATTGGCCGACCTGTATGAAACCAACAACGTCAACTTCGTCTGGGCCCTCCATCCCGCCGTCGGCCAAGTCTATGACTACAACAACCCGGCCGACTGGGACGTCCTCCTGGGGAAGATCAAGTCGCTCTATGACGTGGGCGTCCGCCAATTCGCCGTGTTTATGGACGACTCCAACGCCACGGCCGCGAATAACACGGTGACCCAGTTTGTCGCCATGATGAACCGCTTGCAGGGCTGGGCCGACGACAATGGCTGCGCCCCCTTCATCATCTGCCCGACCCACTATTCGCAGAGCACCGGCACCGCCCAGCAGACCTACTGGCGGGCGTTGCAAAACCTTGACCCGCGCATCGCCATCATGTACACGGGCAACGACACCATCGGCCGCATCGACGAGGCCATCGTGTCCTTCCCGGCCGTCCCGACCCGCATGGGCCGCCCCATCACGATGTGGTTCAACTACCCGGTCAACGACTTTGGCGGGGACGTCAGGGGCGGCGTCGAACCCTCCGTGCAGGGCAGCTTGAACTTGGGGCCCGTGAAGATGGTTTCGACCGACGTCACGGCGTTGGACGGCCTGCTTTCCAACCCGATGACCGAATGCCTGCCCAACAAAGTCGCGCTCTTCTCGATCGCCAACTATGCGTGGAACATCAAGAAATACGATTGGGGGCAGACGTGGGAAGATACATTCGATCGTATCCAGCCCGAGGTGGCCGAAAGCTACAAGATCATCTCCACCCACTCGTCCTGCCCGCCGAACCACAACTTTATCAGCACCCTCTACAACAACGGCTACTTCCCCGAGTCGGAACACCTGACGGCGCCCCTCGCCGCCTATTCGGCTACGGGCGGCCGCACGCCGGAGCGGACGGCGCAGCTCGCCGCGGAATTCAACAGCATCCTCGCGGCGATCGCCGATATGCGCGAAAACTGCGCGGATGATCGGCTGCTGGCGCAGATCGAGGATCACCTCGAATCGTTCAGGCGCCTCCTGGACGCCGGCAACCTCGTGCTGTCCGGCCTGACCGCCGCCGATGCCGGCGACCTGGACTTGGCTTACGGCCAATATGTGAAGGCGCAGGCGTTGTTTAGCTCGTTGGACGAACTGATGGTCGTCCCGATGTTCCGCAACCACATCCTCATCAAGATGGGCAACCGCCGCATCAAGCCGTTTATCTCGACGGAGTTGGGGAAACTCCGCACCATCGCCAACTCGTATAACACGGTGCCCACCAAGGCCGCCCGCCCGATCTTCGCCTCCCCGGACGCCCCGATCGTCACGACAAACATGCCGGAGCGCGTCGTCGCGGGCAACCTGCAAAATCTCGTGGACGGGAACCTCACGACATCGGTCACGATGAACGCCCAACCGTACAGCCTCTGGATCCAACTGGAGCTCCCCGAGGCCATCCCGCTCTTTGACATCACGCTGTGGCAGACGAACGCCGCCGGATCGACGACCGCGGGCGGCTATCTCCGCACCGCCGGCTACCTGGAATACTCCCTGGATGGCGTGAACTGGGGGATAGCCGTCGGGGCGACCAATATCCGCGTGAACAGCGCGGTGAGCGGGGTCGTCACCACGACCGCGCAGGCGCTTGGCAATACGGCCAAATATATCCGCTTGCGCATGGTCGATCAGAACGCGACCAACACCGCCTACACGCAACGGTTCCAAGCCTACGCGATCACCTACAACGCGACGGCGGCGAACCGGCCGGGCGAGACGCCGCTCCTCCCCGGCGCCGGCCCGACATACAACGCCATAGACGGCAATGTCGCCACCGGCTACTACCCGGAGGGCAACGAACTGATCTACACGCTGAGCAATCCGGCGGATCAGGTCGCCGAGATCTCCATCCTCGCCGTGCAGGGCTACGACTTCGTCCCGCTGACCGCCTCGTTCCTCACGGCCGATGGCTGGGTCGAGGTCGGCACGCAATCCGGCGCCCTCTGCTCCTGGTTCTCGCATGACGCCGGCGCGAAGACCGCCGTCAAGCTGAGCTGGCCGGCTGGCGCCAAACCGTTCATTGCCGAAATCTACACAGCGTACGACAGAAAATCCCTGGCCGGCGCCATCGCCAAGTATGAGAGCCTCGCGAACATCGACTTCACGGCCGATAGCTGGGCCGCCGTGCAGGCGCCCTATGCGGCGGCTGTCACGGTCAACGCGAACGCCGCGGCCACGCAGAACGCCGTGAGCCAGGCCGCCCAAGCGCTGTGGGGCGCCCTGAACGCGCTGGAGAAAGTCAGCTTCGGCTACAACGGCCAGCCGGCTTCCGTCGTCATCAGGAAGGGCATGAAGTACCAGATCAACATCGAAACCAACAATCCCGACATGGTCTTCTATGTCTGCTCCAACGCCAACGCCACGGTAGACGCAAACGGCTTGGTGACCGCCGTCAAGACCGGCAGCGCCGTCATCACGGTGATCGATGCCTGGGCGCAGAGGTACTTTACCATCGCCATCAACATCACCAGCTAACCTACCAGCTAATGTTACCAGCTAACGCTGCAAGCTAACGCTGACGCATCATTTAGCAGGCAGGCGCCAAAGGGGTGCCGGCAGGGGTTCTCTCCCTGCCGGCACCCGACGTTTGTAGAAGGACAAGCCCCACGGTAGCCGCCCCACGGTAGCCGGCGCGCGGCACGGGCGGAGCATGGCGGTGCGGAGCATGGCGGTGTAGAATTGTTGCATAGATCGAAAATTTATCCCTATGGATATGTTGCCAAGTGCGCTATAATGGAGGCAAAAAACAAAGGAGTCGTTCATATGTCAAATACCATGAAAGCGGCCTATCTGCCTGGCAACAGCACCGTCGTTTTTTCGGAATCGCCTATCCCGGTACCGGGCCACGGCCAGGCGCTGCTCATGACTAAGGCATCTACCATTTGCGGCAGCGACATCCGGGCAATCTACCGGGAGCATACCGGAAAGGGACCTGAAGGTTATCAGAACAAGATCGCCGGCCATGAACCTGCCGGCCTGATCGTCGGATGCGGCCCCGGCCTCAAGCGTTTCCAAGAAGGCGACCGTGTCGCCGTCTATCACATTTCCGGCTGCGGCGTCTGTATGGATTGCCGCCGAGGCTATCAGATTTCCTGCACCAGCGAACACCGCGCGGCGTACGGCTGGCAGCGGGACGGTGGTATGGCGCCATACATGCTGGTTGACGAGCGCGACCTGATCCCACTCCCCGACAGCCTGTCCTATGTGGACGGGGCGCAGGTCGCCTGCGGTTTCGGCACGGCTTATGAAGGGCTCTTGAGAATTGGCATTTCGGGCACGGACGCCGTCTTGGTGACCGGCTTGGGACCGGTTGGCTTGGCGGCGCTCATGTTGGCCCGCGCGATGGGCGCGGAGAGGCTGTTTGGCACTGACGTAAACGAGTACCGATGCCAGTTGGCCCGTGAGAAGAATCTAGCGGACTATGTCTTCGGCGCGCATGACGATGCATTGGCCGAAATCAGGAAACTGACAAACGGACATGGCGTGGAGCGCGCGGTGGATTGTTCCGGCAACGCTTCCGCCCGTCAGTTGGCCATCCGCGCCACGGGAAAATGGGGAAGGATTGCCATGATCGGCGAGGGCGGCACGGTGGCGTTCGACCCCAGCCCGGATATCATACACGACCAGAAGAGTATCTATGGCTCTTGGGTGACCAGCACCTGGCGCATGGAGGAACTCATGGATAAACTGGATCGTTGGGGCATTCACCCCGGCGATTTGGTTACACACAGTTTCGTGTTGGAGGAGGCCGACAAAGCCTATGCCCTCATGGACGGCGGACATTGCGGCAAGGTGGCGGTCGTGTTCGACGACGATGATGATGATGATGATGATGACGATGATGAGGCTTGAACCATGTACACCGATCCGAGTATCGTTCCCCGACGAAAACTGTATACCGGCAGGAGTATCCCCTGTATCGGGATGGGCACTTTTGGTTCCGACCGATGTTCGGCGGCGCAGGTTTCGGCAGCGGTGAGCGGCGCCATTCGGTGCGGTTACCGGCTGTTTGACTGCGCGTCTGTCTACGGAAACGAGTATTCCTGTGGGAAGGCGCCAGGGATTGGCAGAGCCTCTGGGATGATAGTACCTTACGGGCATAATAACATAATAAGAACACGAAAACAAACGGGAGTGTAGAATTGTCACATAGATTAAAGAATAGTCTCTTTTGAACTGTTGTCAAAATTGCTATACTTAGACTGTAAACCCTAAAAAATATGTTCAGGAGGGATTAGTCATGAAAAAGACCCGTATGCTTGCCATGGCGCTTGCCGTAGCCCTGTGCCTCGCCGCGCTCGTCGGGTGCGGTGATTCTGGCAGTGGCGATCCAACAACGACGGGCAACGACGCCACCCCGCCGCAAACCACGGAAAACAATGAAGGAACAGACCCTGTTGTCATCAAGTATTGGACATGGTTTCCCAACGAGGATCAACTCAAGCCGGTCATCGCTGCGTTCGAAACGGCCAACCCCGGCATCAAGATCGAACTGACGGCCATGGAGAGCAAGGCATACCAGGAAAAGCTCCCTATCTCGCTTTCCACGAAGGAAGACATTGATGTCGTCGGCGTACAGCCCAGCGCCATGGTCGAACAGGTAAAAACCTTTCTCGCCGAACTGGATCCCATTATGTCTAGCGTAGTGGGAAGCGACTGGAAATCCAGGGTTCACGCAGCGGATCTCGCGGCTTGCGAAGATTTGGCCGGTGGCGAGTTGAAGGTCATGCCGCTGTTCCGATCCGGCGCGATGATTGGGTATTACAACGCAAAAATGCTGTCCGACTGGGGGCTCACGGTGCCCAACACGATCGAGGAATACAGAGATTTTGCCGAGAAGGTCAGGGAGAAAGACCCATCCGTCCTGCCGGCAGTTTACGCCGGCAAGGAAGCCTGGGTCAACGACGAAATGATGCTCAACGTGTTAGGGCAGTCCGGAGATTATTACAACAAATTCCGTTATGAGAACGCAAGCGTGGACAGCCAGGAATTTATCGATGCCATGAACGGCTTCAAGAAATTCTTTGACTACGACATTTTCTCCATGGACATCATGGATCTGGACTATGGCCGGGCACATGAGATGTTTTGCACCGGGAAAGCCGCCACTTACTATCAGGGCACATGGGAAGCCGGCATCCTTTCCGAGCAGATCAGGGCTGATAACGGCGTTGCCCTGGAAGACGTAGGCATCATGGCGTTGCCCGTTGTGAAAGCGGGGGACAAAGCCACGCTGCGATCCTATTTAGACTGTACTGTGGCGATTGTGGAATACTCCACAAAACAAGAAGCCGCGGCCCGATGGATCGAATTCTTGGCCATGGGCGACGGCGTAGACCATTGGGCGAAATTTTTCTGCGGCACGCCCAGCAAAGTCGGGTTTGTGATGGATGCCAGCCTTTTGGGGACGAAAACGGAGCAGGATGGGTTCGCGCTACTCAACACGTTGGTAGCCGAAGCGACGGCGGACCGCAACAATGTATCCGGGTATTCCGATATTGAGGGCGCTTCGGTACAAAAAGTCGTAACCGGCGCGGCTACAGCGGAGGATGAGGTCAAGGAACTCCAGAAAGAGTGGGGCAGCGGTAAATATGGCGGATAGACCCAAGGGAATCTAGCCGAAATCTAGCCAAAATATAACCAAAAAGCAGGGGGCGTTTATATGAGGCAATATAAACGCCCCCTGTAAGGAAAAGGTGATGGCCATGCGACGGGTGGGGCGGGTCAAAGGGATTACGGAAAGAAAGCATAACCTTGTGGGATATATGTTTTTATCCCCGCTGATACTTGTGTTCAGCGTGTTTCTTTTGTACAGCTTTTACTTTTTGATCAGATACAGCACCACGCATATGGTCATTGCAAGCCCCGATGTGACGCCCGCCGGTTTTTCCAATTATGCCTTGGTTTTGTCCGACCGGAAATTTTGGACAGCCCTTCTCAATACATTTTTGGTTTCGGGCGCGGATATATTTGTCGGCCTCACATTGGGATTCCTTGTCTCGGTCCTGTTAAGTTTCAAATTCAGGGGACGCAAGTTTTTTCACTCCCTATTCTTTATTCCGTCCATGCTCCCGATTGCCTTTATTGCCGCCGTGTTCAGTTCCATGCTGGAATACAGGGAAGGCACGCTCAACAATGTTTTCCGGTTTTTCCGCCTGGATTTTCTGGCGCAGAGATGGCTGTCTGAACCGGGGCTCGCGTTGTTTTCGGTGATGTCGGTCGCCATCTATCTGATCGGTATCCCCATTATGTACTATATCGCCGACCTCACGACCATCAACAGTAGCGTGTTTGAGGCGGCCATTATCGACGGCGCGGGGTTTTGGCGGCTCGCGCGCTTCATCTTGTACCCGCTTTTGAAAAATGCCCACAAAACCATTGCCCTTTCCATGCTGTTGGGCGGCTTCCGTCAGATGGAACGGGTCTACTTGATGACCGACGGGGGGCCTGGCGGCGCCACCGAGATCTTTGGCACCTACATCTACAGGATGATCCGCTCTCCGGGTTCGGATTATGGCATTGTCTCGGCGGCTGCCGTGTTGATATTGATCATCGCCTTTATCTTGGCGGCCGTGCAGATGCGGTTTTTTCGGAAAAAGGGGGGATAAGACGTGCAGGCAGATCTCTTTAAGATTTCGCGCGGGGAAAAACGATGGATCGTGATCATTATCGTGTTCATCGCGTTGCTGTGGTGCCTCCCGATATACTCGGTCATTACCAATTCGCTCAAATTCGCCGGTTTCTCCAACTATACCTATGTGTTGTCGCATCCCGTGCAGAATGTGCCATTCCCGAGTTTTTTTGTCAACTCTTTTATCTGCGCCATAGGGAGCAGTTCCTTGTGCGTATTCATCTCCGCCATGTCCGGATTTGCTTTTTCCAAAATCAGGTTTACCGGGCATAAATTTCTATTCAACATCGTTTTGATGTGCCTTGCCGTGTCCGGACCCATCATGCTGGTTCCATTTTATTACATATTGAAGGCGATCGGCCTTTACAACACCTATCTGGCCGTCATTTTGCCGGAGGTGGTGATGACCCTGCCCTTCGGCGTGCTGATGATGCGGAACTTCTTCGACGGCCTGCCCAACGAAATGATGGAATCTGCCAATCTGGACGGCGCGAACATGTGGAAGGTTTTCAGCCGGGTATACCTGCCGCTTGCCAAACCCGCGCTGATCAATCTATGCGTCCTTCAAATCATGTGGTCTTTTCAGGACTTCCTGCTGCCCTTAATGTTCCTCACATCGCCAAAACTGTACACGGCCACTGTCGCCGTGAACGCCTTCAAAGGGGTATACGGCGTAACAGCCGCCAATCTTGGGCGCTATAACGCGGCGCTGGTGCTCATCGGGCTCCCCAGTGTACTCGTCTTCGTATTCGCGCAGAAGTATATCGTCAATGGGATCACAACAGGCGCCATCAAGGACTGATACAAATTGTTTGATATTCGTAGACGACCCCCGTATAATAGTGACTGACGGACTCGAAGCATCATCACTCGGAGGGGAATGGTCATATATGAGGGGAAAATGGTCTGCCTTTCTGGAAAGGGCGTTGCGCCGCGTCAAATTGAGGTATCGCTTTTTCTTTTTGTTCCTCTTCCTTTCCCTCTTGCCTCAGATCATCTTCAGCATCATCTCTTTCTCCCGGTCGTCAAGGTTGGCGGAAAACGATATGCACAAGTACTGCGTACAGATTAACAGGGGCATACGGGCCAACTTCGACCTTTTATTCCAACAAATCGATGATTTGACGGTCAGCGTGGCTTACAACCGGGAATTCCAGGGCATGGTCAGCATGTACCGCGGCGACCAGCCTATGCCCGCGACAGGGAGCATCCGTGATTACCTGCAACGCAGCGTTATCCTCAACAAAAGGGCCATCATTCGGACGAGCGTGATGATCACGGACGCCGATACCCTTACCGAGTCCAATGGCTATGTGTTTGACGTACAGTACCAGGACGTGCGCAATGTATCCAGAATCATATCGCCCAAAGTATTTGAAGCTTCGATGGAAGCTGATGGCCTGCTCGTGTGGGACGAGGTCGTGTCCCTTTCCACGCCCGGGTACATGTTTACAAGCCCCGGCAACGGCTTCCAAGTGACCAGAACCTTTTCCTGCATAGAGCAAGGCGTGAAAAACATCGGCATGCTGAGTATGATGTACGCGCCCGAATACCTGAAAGAGAATTACGACGGCATATCCGGGGAGGGCGAGGTGTATCTTGTCGGCACTGAGGGTGACGTCCTGTTTTGTAGCGATCCGGAATTGCAATTTCAAAAATTCCCCTATTTACACGACATAGCGGAGTACGCGCCGCCGGACGATGAGGGGATCATTTACCGAAAGGCCGGAAACGGGGAAAGCCTCATTACCTATTCGATCTCTGAAAAGACCGGATGGGGGATCGCCTATGTGACCCCGATTTCCCCGTTGATCAATGATAGCCAACAACTTCTATATGAGATCCTCCTGGTGTCGCTGACGCTGACCGTGGCTTCCGCGCTTGCCGCCAAGGGGTTTGCCTCAAGTATATCCAAACCGATAGGCAGGTTGGTCGCCATGGCCGAAATGTTGCGGAAAGAGCTTTTCAAAACGAGGGACAATCCTGTGGGAAACGATGAGATCACCAAGTTGAGCGAGGCGTTTAACGACATGGCGGAACGCATTGACGGCATGATCGAGGAAACGGTCGCGGCCAGCAACAGGGAACGTGATTTAAGGCTTAGGCTCCTGCAGGCGCAAATCAACCCGCATTTTTTGCACAACACGCTCGACAGCATACGGTGGCTTGCCCGGACGAATAATGATTTTGAGGTGGCGCAGCGCATAGAGAAATTATCCGGGCTGTTTCGCCTGGTTTTATCCAGTAATGATGTATTTACGACACTGGAAAAAGAAATACTATACACGCAGCACTATTTGTATTTTCAAATGCAGGGATACAAGGACAGGCTATCTATCCGCTGGAAAGTTGACGAGTCTTTGCTCCCTTGCAAGGTGTTGAAGTTGATTCTGCAACCAATTGTCGAAAACTGCGTGATCCACGCGATGAAACCCAGCGGGGAACGCCTGCACATAGACATTTCCATTCGCCGCAGAGATGAGGAAATCGTCATTGTCATCGCGGACGATGGAACGGGGGCAGACGAGGAGACGACGGCCAATGTCTTAATGCGACCGGAAAAGGAAGACGGCCATGTGGCCATGCGAAATGTAAACGACCGCATCAAGGAGTATTTTGGGGCGGACTATGGACTGTCCTTCCGAAGCGAAATGGGTGTCGGGACAGTTGTCGTGATCCGCATACCCATGCGTGAATAGGGAGGTGACAACAACAAGTGATAAGGCTATTGATTGCCGATGACGATTTTGACATTTTGGAAGGGCTGCACTCCACGGTCAATTGGAGTTCTGTCGGCGTCACGTCGGTCGTCACGGCGAGAAACGGCAAGGAGGCACTGGAAGTCATGCGCAAAACGCCGGCGGATATCGTCATCACCGATGTGAGGATGCCCGGCATAGACGGCGTGGAACTCTCGCGGCTTCTGATAGAGACTTACCCCGATTGTCAGGTGATCATCCTCAGCGGGTATTCCGATTTTAAATATGCCCAAGCCGCCATGGAATATGGCGTCAAACGCTATCTGGTCAAGCCGGTTGTCATCAGGGAGCTGTTGGAGGCCGTTTTAAAGTGTACCCTCTATGTGACGAGAAAAGCTGAGTTCCGCACCCTGATGCCAACCGCCGGGCCGGGTGAGACATCAGGGACAAAGGCGCGTTTGGCACGGGAAATCAAGGCGTACATTTTGGAAAACTACGACAGGAACATCGACGTCACGTTCTTGTCGGAAAAATTCAATCGGACGCCCAATTACATCTCTCATGTGTTCAGCAAAATGTGCGGGGAATCGCTTATCGAATTTCTCAACAGGGTACGGGTGGAAAATGCGAAACAGCTTCTGCTGGAAAGCGACAATACGTTGCTTTCCATAGCGTCGGCGGTTGGGTACAATGATGAGAGGTACTTTATCCGGATATTTAAAAGGCAGACCGGGGTAACCCCAACACAATTTAGGAACGAATATTATTAAGAGTATTACTGGGAGTATTACTAGGAGGGGGGCCGTTGCTTATGTATCTGCAATACGCCGCGCCCGCGCAGTTGTGGACTTCCGCGTTGCCGGTGGGCAATGGAAGCTTGGGAGGCATGGTTTTTGGCGGCGTGGAAAGCGAGCGGATACAACTCAATCACGACACGCTCTGGTCTGGATGCCCCAGGGAAGGGGACAACCCCGAGGCGTTGGAAATACTGCCGGAGATCCGCCGGCTGATCTCCCTGAAGGATTACGGAGGCGCCCAACGGTTGTCGAAGCGGCTGATGGGTCCATACACGCAGTCCTATTTGCCGTTGGGCGATCTTACAATCCGTTTTGGGCACGGCGATGTGACTACCTCGTATCAGCGCAGGCTGGACCTGGATACCGCAGTGGTTGCGACCGACTACAGCATCGGGGGCGCACATTACCGGCGCCGCGTATTTGCCTCTTTCCCAGACAACGTGCTGGTGGTACGGCTGGAAGCCGACAACCCGGGCGCGCTTTTTTTTCGCGCTGGTCTGTCCAGTCCGCTGAGGTATAGGACCGGCACGGAAAACGGGCTTCTCCATTTGTACGGGCAGGCGCCGGAATACGTGGCGCCGCCATATTACCATATCGAGAACCCCATTGCCTATGGGGACGAAGAGATGACGGAGGCCCTGCGTTTTCATGCCGCGCTGTGCATAAAAACCGACGGGATCGTTTGCGCGGAGGCAAATGGATTGTGCGTGTCGGGCGCATCGCGCGCCGTCTTGGTTCTGGCGGCGTCCACTACGTTCCATGACGGGCGGCCCGCAGAGGGAAAAGCAGTGGCAATGGCAGTGGCAATGGCAGTGGCAATGGCAAAGGCAATGGCAAAGCGGAACATTGAGACGCTGCGGAATGCCTTGGATATGCCGTATGAAACGTTGCGGCAACGGCATATTGACGACTATCGCGGGCTGTTCGCGCGTGTTGCGCTCCACCTGGGGCACAAGGCCGATGACACGGGTACCGTGGTCGAAGATACGGACAAACGTGTGGAGCGGTTCGCCGGGGTGGAGCGGTTTGCCGGGGTGGAGCGGTTCGCCGGGGTGGAGCGGTTCGCCGGGGATGATTTGGCGCTTGTACAGCTCGTCTTTCAGTACGGCCGCTATCTACTGATTGCTTCCTCACGCGAAGGATCGCAAGCGGCCAATCTGCAGGGCATTTGGAACGCAGAAACCCGACCGCCTTGGAGTTCCAATTACACGCTCAACATCAACACACAAATGAATTACTGGCCGGCGGAGACATGCAGTGTAAGCGAATGCCACCAGCCTCTTTTTGCGCTGATTGAGAGGCTTTCGAAAACGGGGGCGCGGACAGCGGCGGTTCATTATGGCGCGCGAGGCTGGACAGCGCACCATAACACGGATATCTGGGGGCAAAGCGCGCCTGTCGGGCAACACGGCCATGGGGATCCGGTATGGGCGATTTGGCCGATGGGCGGCGTATGGCTGTGCCGGCACCTGTGGGAGCATTACGATTTTTCCAGGGATGAGGGTTTTCTCCGGGATACGGCCTATCCGATCATGAAACAAGCGGCGCTGTTCTGTCTTGACTTTTTGATCGAAACCCCGGAAGGGCAGCTTGTCACCTCGCCAAGCACTTCGCCGGAACATAAATTCCGTACGGGCGACGGTGTTTTCGGTGTGGGTGCGGGCGCCACGCTGGACTTGACACTGATACGGGAATTGTTTTCCCATTGCATTTTGGCTTGCGAGATACTTCGGGCGGACAGTCGTTTCATGGAAGAGTTAAGGGCAAAGCTCCCTAAATTGACGCCATACCGTATCGGCGCCGGAGGACGCTTGCAGGAGTGGCGGGAGGATTTCGCGGACGCGGAAACCTATCACAGGCACTGCTCGCACCTCTATGGCCTGTACCCTGGCGATGCGCTCTTCGAGCCACAGGCGCGCGCATTCATGCAAGCCGCCAGGACTTCCCTAGAGATCCGGGGCGACGAGGGTACCGGCTGGAGCCTGGGCTGGAAGATATGCCTGTGGGCGAGGCTACGGGATGGCAGTCGCGCTGAAACGCTGATACGCAAGTTCTTGTCGCCGACATGGCAGGCGCGGAATATGCCAGCTCCAGAGCTGGAGCCAGAGCCAGAGCCGGAGCCGGAGCCTGAGGGTGTGTTTCACGGCGGGGTGTATCCGAATCTCTTCTGTGCGCATCCCCCCTTCCAAATCGACGGTAACTTTGCCTTTACCGCCGGAATAGCCGAAATGCTCCTGCAATCGCACAGGGGTTTCATAGAATTGCTGCCTGCCTTGCCCGAAACGTGGCCTGAAGGCGCCGTCACGGGGCTACGGGCCAGGGGCGGCTTTACCGTGGATATCGAATGGGGAAAGGGCAGGCTGGCAAAGGCCGCGATAAGTTCTACCCAAGGAGGGCTTTGCGCCATCTTGTTAGCGGCACCCGCGAAAGTGTCGAAAAACGGGGTATCCGTGACACTGCGTCCTGGCGAAAACGGCGTCGCGCGGTTTGACACACAAGCGGGCGACACGTATGATATTTCATTTCGGGGAGGCTGAAAACAACACCGGTCATAGAATAGTTCACAAAAATGTAGAATTGTTTTCTTTTGTTTTTATAGAAAATACTTTATAATGGGGGTAACATGTGTGAATAGCACAGCCAAACTTTTAGAAGAAGGATGATGATCATGAAAACACGTAGGCAAATTCTCTCGGTGCTCATCGCGCTGACCCTGTTGCTTTCGATGGGATTTTTCGCCGCGCCCCCCGCCCTCGCCGATCCCATCGTCGCCGCCGCCGCCGCCGATGATGATTCATTCAGGCGTCCCATCAATAGCGACAACCCGTTGCTCATGATAACCGTGCCGATGGGGCACAATTATGCCTGGGATCCGGCGTTCCGCAGGGACGTAAACTACCGCGCACAAGACTTCAAACAAATTTGGACGCAAATACCCGAAGATGTCCGCCCCTATGTTGGGTTGGTACTGCATTTCGGAGCCGTCTACAACAGGATTGTCTCCGTAGTGGAAGCGCGCGACTGGATCGAACATAACGTCGCGGCGGCAGGGCAGCTTGATATCCCCGTGTACCTGATTTACGGCGGGACGCGAAGCCGCGCCATGGTCACGCTGAACGCCGGCGACCCCGACATCGCCGTCCGGGGACAGGACAGGTGGGCCTTCCTCAGATACCTCTACGAAACATACCCCAATTTCTGCGGCACGACAACCTCTGAACAGACGGGCGACAATGTTGTGACAGACACGACATTGCTGGTGGAACTCGCGGCCCAGTACGGCGGCCACCATATCTATTCGTCCCAGGAACATCAGAATGTGCTGGAGGGCGGTAGCCAGTTGAATTCACAGTCAGGCTACGACAGGATGAAAGCAGTGGGCAAACATCTTATCTGGGTACCCAAAAGGATGCGCAACTCCAACAACTACGATGACTCCCTGGGGATGGGCATGGTACTTGACGGGGTCGCCGGTGGTTGGGGACCCTACTTTGACGGGTACAACTGGCGCCCGCAGAATTATTTTGGCTATGGCATAAGTTGGGCTGACTGCCGCAGCCGTCTCATGCCGGAGCTGGATTCCGCGCGCTACATGATTGACGCCGCCATGAACGGCGCCACGGTCATACATTTCGAGAACCAGATGGACCTGCCGGCCACGAACAGCATATTGACGCCGCTGTTCTGGCAGTCGGTACTGCCGGCCTTCCGTTATATGCTGGCCATTGACATACCGGACCGGGAGGCACTCTTTGAGATGTCAAACATTGCCTTCTCTAACCACAGGGTTGCCTTAAAAACGCTCCTCACCGGGGGCACCAGTACCACAACGATCAATACGGACGAGCCGGGATGCTTCGACTTCTACGAGGGGCTTTACGAAATCCTGAAAGGGCACAACGATAATACCGGCTCCAACCTAAGCCATTTCGGGCGTTCTTCCGGACGGTATGGGATGATCCCGATTCTGCCCAAATTCGCCTCGGCCGCGACGCGGGCGCGTTTTGAGGACGACCCCGGCAAATTGCTGCTGACATCCGACAATTACAGGACGCTTCTCCCCGATTTGGCGGCCAAGGTAGCCTTGTTCGATACGTACTATCCCGAGGTGTCCACAGGGGAGCTGACGGTGCAGAAAGGCAAGACCAAGGACGGCGCCG
>WRCJ01000024.1 GCA_009784085.1 Oscillospiraceae bacterium
ATGCGTGGCATGTCGAGAAGTCATTTAGACAAATGAAGGACACAAAGCATTTGACGGTGCGTCCGATGTTCCACTGGACTGATGAGAAAATCCGCGTACACATCTTTACCTGCGTACTTGCTTACAGGCTCTGTAGCCTCTTGGTTAAGGAACTGGATGAAATGGGGATCACAATTTCAATTGATCGGATGATCGATGATATGTCGCGCATCAAGCGCATCCACACATTCTTTGGCGATATCAATAAACCGGAAAGGGTCTCATCATTTACACTCGGAAATGATGTGGCGAAACAAATCGAGGGCGCATTTCGCCTGAAAGAAAAGTACAGTTAGGTAAACGCTTGCGTTTTAAGAAATCTCTTGCAACAGAGGGCTCGGGGACACTCGCATAGAATTAACTTGTAAGGTCACGCTAGGGCGGTATAGATTTACGTGGTTTCAGATTTGTTACCTCCATTCGTAGATTTATCATAAACCATGCCTCAAACACTCTATCGTCACGCCGGTCGCCAGCACGCCGGAACGGACGGTTGCTCGGACGCGGGGAGTGGAACTATAAGTTATATGTTGACGGGCGTGGGTGCATCCGCCAAAATGTGGACTCATAAGACTAAGGAATTGAATCAGAAAGAAAACGATTGGAGTATGATAGCAGACGCAAACAGATTTGGGATGAAAACCGGAATTCTTTTAGCCCTATCGGAGGTCTACACAGAGCATCATAAGAAGCAGCGTATGCGGTGAAAAACGACTATACACTAAACAGATTGCAAAAGGAACGGAATGAAATATAGGATAAAACTCAACGATTAAGAAAATAGTCAGAGCAATTGGAGAGGAATTTATAGCTGGCCATCATCCAATGAACGTGATTTTCGAATGGTAGCTTGAACCCTCTTGGAGAACGACAACCACTCGTACAACAATAAAACCTGCCGGCTCGTCGGGCCGCGACTTTGAGAAGACCTATTTTTCCCGGCTGGGGGAATACGCATCCCTAAGTTCATCATATTAACCAGTCCCAACACCATCACAGGCAAAAAGAGCGCCCCCGGCCACATGGCTGAGGGGCGCCCGTAGGTTTTTTCGGCATTCGTTCATAAGGGAATAATAGGTTGCTTCACCTATGCGAAATACAACAGGAGAACACATAGTAATTTCCTCGCCGGAGCTACACCAGAGCTATGCATCAACCGCCGCCAGGCCGATCTTCAGATCCGCTAAGATGTCCTCGATGTTTTCCAGCCCGACGGAGAAGCGGATCATCCCGGGTTGGATGCCTGCGGCGATGAGTTGCTCTTCGGTCAGCTGGCGGTGGGTGGCGCTGGCCGGGTGCAGCACGCATGTGCGGATGTCGCAGACATGCACCTCGTTGGAGGCCAGCCGGAGCGCGTCCATGAACTTCACGGCGTTTTTGCGGCCGCCCTTGATGATAAAGGAGATGACGCCACCGGCGCCTTTCAGGTATTTTTGCGCCAGCGCATAGCAACTGTCGCCCTTGAGGCCGGGATAGACGACCTTTTCCACCAAGGGGCATGCCGACAGGTATTCGGCGACGACCATCGCGTTTTGGCAATACCTTTCCATGCGCAACGCCAGCGTCTCCAACCCTAAGTTGAGCAGGAAGGCCGAATGCGCGGCGGGGTAGACGCCGAAGTCCCGCATGAGTTGCATCCTGGCCTTGAGGATATACGCCATCTTGCCGTAAGTTTCCACATAGGAGATGCCGTGGTAGGATTCATCCGGCTCGGTTAGGCAAGGGAAGGCACTCCAGTCGAACGCCCCGCTGTCCACAATGACGCCGCCCACTTGCAATGCGTGGCCGTCCATGTATTTGCTGGTCGAATGGACGACAATGTCGGCGCCGAAGTCTATGGGCTTGCACAGGATGGGCGTGGTGAAGGTGCTGTCCACAATCAGCGGCACGCGATGGGCGTGGGCGACGCGGGCAAACTTCTCGATGTCCAGCACAGTCAGCGCGGGATTGGCCAAAGTTTCGCCGAACACCAGCTTGGTGTTCGGCTGGAAAGCCGCGTGAATCTCCGCCTCGCTGGCGTCCCTGTCCACGAAGATGCATTCGATGCCCATGCGCTTCAACGTAAAGGAAAACAGGTTGACGGTCCCGCCGTAAATCTCGGGCGTGCTGATAAAGCTGTCCCCCGCCGCGCAGAGATTCAGCACGGAGAGCAGGGTGGCTGCCTGTCCGGAGGATGTGCACATGGCGCCGATGCCGCCCTCCAGCGCGGCAATCTTGTTCTCGACCGCCATGACGGTGGGGTTGGCAAAGCGGGAGTAGATGAGGCTGCGCGTCGGGTCGTCGAACACAGCCGCTACGTCCTCGGTGGAATCGTACACATAGGTCGTGCTTTGGACAATGGGCAGCACGCGCGGCTCGGCATTCTTTGGGGAATATCCCGCGTGCAGGCACAGCGTTTCGTCAAACATAACGGGGGACCTCCTCGATAAAATCCAGAATATGGTATTGCACAATAGCTTACTCCGCCGACACCAGATAATAATACACGGGCTGGCCGCCGTCGATCACTTGCAGCTCGGCGCCCTCGCAACATTCGGCAAAGACATTGGCTGTGCGCTCGGCTTCCTCCTCGCTCACGCCTTCCCCGTAGAAAATCGTGACAAAGGATGGTTGGCTAAGCGCCAGTTCCTGGGCTAAGTAGCGCGCGGCGTGGGCGCGATCGGGATGGTTGCACACCAAGCCGTGATCGGTCAGGGCGATGTGATCCCCTGCTGAGATGGTGCTGCCGTCAAACTGGGAGTCCCTGGCGGCATAAGTGATCTGCCCGGTGGAAACCCCCCGCGCCGCCGTTTGCATAGCCTCCTTGTTGTCCGACACCGCTCGGGCGGTCTCGAAGGCCAACATGGCGGCCACGCCCTGGGGGATTGTCTTTGTGGGCACGACGACGACCTGCCGACTGGACAACGGGACGCACTGCTCGGCAGCCAGGATGATGTTTTTGTTGTTGGGGAGGACAATCACCACTTCGGCGGGTGTTTGGTTGATGGCGTGCAGGATATCCTCCGTGCTGGGGTTCATGGTCTGCCCGCCGTTGATGATTTGATCCGCGCCCAAATCGCGGAACACCTCGCCCAGCCCGGCGCCGGCGCAGACCACCACAAATCCATAGTGGCGCACTATCGGCACGACAGCCGGCGCACCGGTCGACGCGCCGTCCTGCCGCTCCGCCTCTTTCCCTTCCTGCTTGATGACCTGCTCGGAATGCTGCTCGCGCATATTTTCGATCTTGATGGCGGTCAGCGGGCCGTAGGTCAGCGCTTCCTCCAACACCTTGCCCGGATGGTTGGTATGGACATGGATCTTGATGATCTCCTCGTCGTCCACCATGACCAGGCTGTCCCCCAAGGATTCCAGCAAGGCGCGCAAGCGCAGCGGATCCTTCTTTTTCCGGTGTTCGACGATGAACTCGGTGCAATAGTTGTATTTGATGTCTTGGGCGGTATAGTTGGAGAAATTCGCCGGGTCTAAAACGGAACGCGCGCCATCCTGGGGCGCGACGGTCGTATCGCGGCCCTGGAGGGCGGCCAGCATGTTTTCCAGGATAATGCAATAGCCTTTGGCGCCGGCGTCGATAACGCCAGCCCGCTCCAATACAGGGTTTTGGTGGATGGTCTCGGCCAGCGCGATTTCGGCGGATTGCAACGTCGCATCCAGCACATGTTCCAGCGCCGGCTGCTCGGCGGCCGCCTCGGCGGCGCTGGCGGCCGATACGCGAAACGCGGTGAGCATGGTACCCTCGGTGGGTTTCATCACCGCCCGGTAAGACATCTCCGTCCCGTTCTGTAGCGCGTCGGCCCAATCGGCGCCGTCCATGGTCTCTTTGCCTTTTAAGTGCGCGGCTATGCCGCGGAACAAGAGGGATAATATGACGCCGGAATTGCCCCGCGCGCCGCGCAACAGGGCCGCGGCCGCCACTTCGGCTACGCGCCCCACTTCGGGGTACGCGGTTTTTTTCAGCTCGGTCGCCGCCGCCCCCAACGACAGCGACATATTTGTGCCTGTATCGCCGTCCGGCACCGGGAACACGTTGAGTTCGTTGACCAGCTGTCGCTGTGCGTCAATGCCTGCCGCCCCGGCCACGATCATCCGGGTAAATTCAACTCCGCCTGCCTTCTCAATCAATGTTATATTCTCCATCTTCCCACCGCCGTTCACTGATCGGACAGAATGGAATCTACGAAGATTTCCACCTGAGAGACAGGGACGCCCGTGATCTTTTCCACAACATACCGGACTTCCGCGATAATAGACTTACAGACCACCGGGATGTTGAAGCCATGCTCCACGGCAATGTGAAGCTCGATGTTCACCGTGCCTTCCGGCGAGAAAAAGACTTTGACGCCTTTGGATAGGTTGCCGCACCGCAGCGAAAAGGCGATACCATCCGACACCGAGCGGGAGACCATGCCCTTGACGCCAAAACAGTTGTTGACGGCCATTCCGCTGATGGAGGTGAATACGTCGGAGGCGATGACAAGGGATCCCAGATCCGTTGAGGTTTTCATTCAAACGTCACTTCCTTTCCCGTGCGCCCGCTGGGCGCCCAGCTTCGCTATCAATTCTTCCAAATCCATCGCGTCGTAAAACTCCATGGACAGTTTGCCCTTTTGGCCGGTCGCCGTAATCCGGACTTTGCGCCCGTAGATTTCGGATAAGGCCCGCTCATGTTCCGCCAGATAATTCGGCTCTTTGGGATTGCGTTGCTGCGCGGGTGCGGCCCCCTCTTGGATCTTCTTGCACATCGCCTCGGTCTGCCGCACCGACATGCCTTGGGACATCGCCGTATTGGCGGCTTTTTCCATCAAGGGCGGATGGGACAGGCTGAGTATCGCCCGCGCGTGCCCTGCCGACAGCCGCCCGTCGCGCACACTGGCGCGCACCGGTTCGGGGAGCCCAAGAAGCCGCAGGCTGTTGGCCACCGCCGGACGGGAACGCCCCACCCGCGCCCCGACTTCCTCCTGCGTCAGCCCGTAGTTCTCGGTCAACATGCGAAACCCTTCGGCTTCCTCCATGGGGTTGAGATCCTCTCTCTGCAGGTTCTCGATGAGCGCCAACTCGGCGGCGTTGCGATCGTCGGCTTCCAGGACAATGGCAGGGATTTCGGTCAGATCCGCCAGCCGCGCGGCCCGCCAGCGGCGCTCGCCGGCCAGGATTTGATAGTACCCGGTGGGGAGGCGGCGCACCAGCAACGGTTGCAGGACGCCATGCAGGCGGATGCTCTCGGCCAGGTTGACCAGCGACTCCTCGTCGAACGCCCGCCGGGGCTGTTGTGTGTTGGGCTCCACCTCGGCGATGCGCAAGGACACGCCATTCCCGCCGGAGGGGCGCAGCGATTCGTCTCCCAGCAGGGCCCCGAGGCCCCGCCCCAAGCCGGTGGATTTGGCCGACATGTCGAATCTCCTCTCTACTCCACAAGCAGCATGCCGCGCAACGGCGCGACAGATAGGGACAGATGTCCCATCGAGGCTTGGAATTCTTCCCCTGTCATGGCATCATGCGCCAGTTCGCCCTCCCCATCCCATGGAACTGTCAACACAGCATCCTCATCCCCGGCGTTGACCACCGCCAACACCTGCTGCCGGCTGTGGCGGCGGGCAAATACAAGCAATGGGCCCTGGGCTTGCAGATAATGGATATCCCCCTTCTTCAGGGCCTCGGATCCCAAGCGGAAGTTCCCGAGCCGGGCGTACCAATGGATGAGGGATCCGTCCTCGTCGCCCCATGGATAGCCCCTACGGTTGAAGGGATCCTCGAACCCCTCCATACCGCACTCGTCGCCATAGTAGACACAGGGGGAGCCGGGGAAGGCGAACTGGACGAGCGCGGCGAGTTTGAGCCGTTTGATGGCTTTGTCCCGGGCGGCGGGCGGCAACTTGTATCCGGCGCGCTTTTCCCGGGGCCACTCGAACGCCTTGCTCTCCACACCCAGTACGGTGAGGGCGCGTGGCGTGTCGTGGGTGCCAATGATGTTCATCAGGCTGTAAAACGCCTGTCTGGGGTAGTTCTCGCGCAAGGTCTCCATTTTTGTGGCAAAAGCCTCGGCGTTTTTATGCAAGAGATAGTCCAGCAGGGCGTTGCGCAACGGGTAGTTCATCACGCCGTCCAGTTCGCGGCCCAGCAGATAGCGCCGGCGGACATCATAGGCCACTTTGGTGGTGGCGTCCTCCCACACCTCGCCGATGATGACGGCGTCTTGTTTTTCTTCGCGGGCGGCGGCGCGCAACCGCTCGATAAATTCGCCCGGGAGTTCGTCGGCCACATCCAACCGCCAGCCGGACGCGCCGATACGCAACCATTTTCGGACGACACTATCCGGCGCGTCTAAAATAAAGTCCATATAGGAGGGATCGTCCTCCCGCACATGGGGCAACGTGTAAATATCCCACCAGGAGGCGTATTGATGCGGCCAGGCGGTGAAGTCGTACCAAGGATAATAGGGGGAGTCTTGGGATTGCGTCGCCCCGATATCGGGGTAGAAGCCATGGCCGTTGAAGTAGCGGGAGTTATACCCCGTATGGTTGAATACGCCGTCTAAGATAATGCGTATCCCCATGTTCTCGGCCTCCCGGCACAACGCCGTGAAATCCGCCTCGGTGCCGAACATGGGATCGATGCTGAGATAGTCGGCGGTGTCGTAGCGATGGTTGGAGGCCGCCTCAAAAATAGGGCTGAAGTAAATGGTGGATACCCCAAGGCTACGTAGGTAGGGCAGCTTGCCCCGCACGCCGGCGAGGGAACCGCCGTAGAAATCGCGGTTGCGGATTTCGCCTTTTTCATCGGGCCGGAAGTCCGGCGTGTCCCCCCAATCCTCGTGGACGACCCTATCGCCCACAAGTCCCGAGGGGTCTGGCAAGCCCTGCCTGCGGAAACGATCCGGGAAGATGTGGTAGGTGACGCCCTGCCCAAACCACTCCGGGACATCGTAGCCCCCCTCGTACACGGTGAGCTGGAAGGGCGGGGGCGCTTTACGGGAGAAGACGCTGCCGCCATCGGGCGCATGGGCGTCGCGCCCGATGTGCATGTCGCATTGGTTGAATCGTTTCAGCGTAAAGCTGTACCAGACCGGACCCAACCTGTTTCGTGTCGGCAGGGAGGCGGTATACCCGTCAAAGCCATCCGCAAGGCCCGTCCACGCCATCACGATATATTGCTTCTCGTCGTCGAATTCGTAGGAGATGTTCAGGATGGCCTCGGATACGGCCAGTTCCCGGGAGGCGCGGATGCTCAGCGAGACTTCCGTTCCGGACGATACCGCGCCGAAAGGGGTTTTGCACCTGGGGTCGCGGGTGTTGTAATATATTTGCATTGCGTGTCCTTTCCTATGTGGGCGCGGATCTGCATCCCATCCGCTCATGGATTCGCAGCCACATAATGACGAGAACACACCCGTTTCCCAGCCGCTGAACGCCAACCGCTCTTGGACCGGAGTCCGTAGCCCGTACCCCGTAGCCCGTAGCCCGCAGTTACCTCACCTTTGCGCCGGGGGGTAAGCCGTCCGGCGCGAAAACCACTTTGACCGCGTCGCCGTGCTCGGCGCACAGGATCATGCCCTGGCTCTCCGTGCCACGCAGTTTTACCGGTTTCAGGTTCTTCACCAGAAGCACATCGCGCCCGACCAGATCCTCCGGCGCGTACCATTGCGCGATGCCGCTCACCACCTGCCGGGGCTCCCCGGCGTCCAATTGCATCACCAAAAGCTTGTCCGACTTGGGCACGCGCGCGCAAGAAAGCACCCGGGCCGTGCGGAGGTCGGTTTTTTGGAATTCGTCCAGCGTGATGGGGGCGGATACCGGCGTAGGCTCCGGCGCGGGTGCGGGCGATGGCGATAGTGCGGGCGTAGGTGTTGACGCTGTTGCCGGCGATGGTATTGGCGATGGCGCGGGCGTAGGCGTTGACGCTGTCGCGGGCGATGGCACTGGCGATGGCGATGACGTTGACGCTGTTGCGGGCGATGACGTTTGTATGGGCGATGGCGTTGGTGTCGGTGCCGGCACTGGCGTTGATGTCGGGGCCGGCGCGGTATGCGCCTTGGTTTCGATACGGGGGAAGAGGGGCGCACCCCGGCAGACCGAGCCGTCCTCGGGGCCGATTTGCCGGAGGAGTTCGCCGGCGGCATCGGGCATGATGGGGGAAAGGCAGGGCGCCAGCCGACGCAACGCATCGCGCAGTGTCCCTAATACGGCGGCCAAACGCGGCGCCTTTTTGGGGTCGCGACCTAGTACCCAGGGCATGGTCTCGTCGATATATTTGTTGGCGCGGGACACAAGCTTCCACAGTTCGGACAGGGCGGCGGCGGGCTGTAATTTATCCATGGCGGACTGAAAACCCGCGATGGAGCGACCTGCCACGGCCAGCGTCTCCGCGTCGATGTCGGCGCACTCCCGGTTGTCGGGAAGGCGGCCGTCAAAATATTTATCGATCATCGCCACGGTTCTGGATAGGAGATTTCCCAAATCATTGGCCAGATCGGCATTGATACGGCGAATCATCAGATCGCGGGTAATGGTCCCATCGTTGGCAAAGGGGACCTCGCGTAGCAGGAAATAGCGCACGGCGTCTACGCCGAATTCATTCGCCAGCGCGTCGGCGTACAGGACATTCCCTTTGGATTTGGACATCTTATCCTCGCCGGACAGTAGCCATGGATGCCCAAAGACCTGGCGCGGCAGGGGTTGGCCCAACGCCAAGAGAAAGATGGGCCAATAGATGGTGTGGAAGCGCAAAATGTCCTTGCCGATGATGTGTACGTCAGCCGGCCAATATCTCTCATACAACGCGGCCGGCGGGGCGTCGGGGTCGAAGCCGAGGGCGGTGATGTAATTGGACAACGCATCCATCCACACGTAGATCACATGCCCGGGATCGAATGTCACCGGGATGCCCCAATTGAATGAGGTGCGCGACACGCACAGATCCTGCAGGCCGGGCTTCAAAAAGTTGTTGATCATCTCGTTCTTGCGGGAGGGGGGCGTGATAAAGTCCGGGTGCGCCTCGATATGCGCCATCAGGCGATCGGCGTATTTGGACAAGCGGAAAAAATACGCCTCCTCGGTGGTTTTCTCCACACCGGCGCCGCACTCGGGGCATACGCCGCCGGCGTCCGAAACCTGCGTTTCGGTGTAAAAAGCCTCGCAGGGCAGGCAGTAGAGGCCCTCGTAGGTGTCTTTGTATATGTCCCCTTGCTCGTAGAGCTTGCGAAACATGTTCGCCACGGATTGTTTATGCGCGGGGCTGGTGGTGCGGATGAACCCGTCATAGGAGACCCGCATGAGATCCCAAATGCGGCGCAGCTCGCCGGAAATGCGATCCACGTGGGCTTGGGGCGTCACGCCGGCCAATTCGGCCTGCTTCTGGATTTTCTGGCCGTGTTCGTCGGCGCCGGTCAAAAAATACACGTCAAAACCTCGTGAACGCTTATAGCGCGCGATGGCATCCGCCAAAACGGCCTCGTAGGTGTTGCCAATGTGCGGCGCGCTGGACGCATAGGTGATGGCGGTCGTGAGATAGTATTTCTCTTGACGCATGGCGTTATGCATGACGGCGACCTCCAGCTCTTTTGTGTGTTCCATTCAGTATAACACTTTTATGCTATATTTTGCAATACCCGATTTTGTAGACCATGCCGGTGTGGTTTAGAGGTGTGGCGTAAATGTTTTTGTTTACACTCGGTATTACGGACGCGCCCTTATGTTTCGATGATTATAATCGAGAGCGCGAGTCGAGAGCGCGAAAGCCCGAATGACATAACCCGAACGATATAACAGGAGGACAATCAAAATGAAAAAGATAATCGCATTGACCCTTGCGTCACTTATGTTGTTTGCCCTCGCCGCTTGTAGCGGCGATACAAGTGTAGGTGGTTCGTTAGCTGAATTCAAGGAACGGCATCAGGAGGCATGGGATAATGAGAGCTTTTCTACTGAGGGAGATTATCTTTATGCTGCGTCCACACATTCATTTGCTAAATTCAAGGAACGGCGTCAGGAGGCATGGGATGATGGGAACTTTACTTATGATGGAGATTTTTGTTATGCTGCGTCCACACATTCATTAACTAAATTCAAGGAACGGTATCAGGAAGCATATGATAATGGAGACTTTCTTCCTTCTGGAGCTTATTACTATGCTGCGTCTACACATTCTCTAGCTAAATTCCTGGAACGGTATCAGGAAGCAAATGATACTGATAGCTTTTCTTATGATGGAGATTATCTTTATGCTGCGTCCACACATTCATTAGCTGAATTCATGGAACGATACAAAGAAGCAAATGAGAATTTAGGTTCTTCTTTTGGAGATTATGCTTATGCTGGTTGGTAATTGATCCGTTATCAAAACCGGCATGTTAAGAAGCGGATACATCGAATGAAGTATCCGCTTTGCGGTGGTTTTTTGTGAACCCTGTCGCGCTTGCAACGATGTGTCGATTGTGTTACAATGTTAGCAACGTTGAGTTTCAGGGGGCGCGCCGCATGATACATCCCGACATCGAACGCATCCTATTTGACGGGCAAACCATCCAGCGGCGCGTGGAAAGCTTGGCCGCCGAGATCGAACGCGACTATGGGGGCAAAGCGCCGCTGTTCGTCGGCATATTGAAGGGGTCCTTCATTTTCTTGGCCGACCTTGTCCGCTGTGTCGAGTTGCCCTGCGATATCGACTTTCTTGCGGTGTCGTCCTACGGGAAAGAATCCGAAACCACAGGGACGGTGCGCGTTCTGAAGGATTTGGATAGCGGCATCGCCGGCCGCGATGTCATAATTGTGGAGGATATCCTTGACAGCGGCATGACTTTAAGCTATATTATGAACATGCTGCAAAACAGGCAACCGGCCTCCTTGTCCATTTGCACGTTGCTGGACAAGCCAAGCCGCCGCAAGGCGCCCGTCTTTGCCCGGTACGTCGGGTTCCAAACGCCGGACGAGTTCCTGGTAGGGTATGGCCTGGACTATAGCGACCGCTACCGGAACATCCCCAGCATCTGCGTCCTGAAACGGGAAATCTATGAGACGGTTTGACCGACGGACTGACCGACGGATTGACCGACTGACCGATTGACCGAAATGATTGACCGACGGATTGACGGATTGGCTGACTGGCTGGCTGGCTCATGCCTCGTTTTCACTGAATCTTATGCTTCGTTGTTTTTTTGTTGCACGGAGGTGACTTATACCATTGAGGAAAAAAAGCACTACTAAAGATTTGGGATATTTTATTGTCATCATTCTATTGATCATGGGCAGTGTTTGGTTGATTACATCCCTTTCTAAACCCCCAAAGCTCACCTATGCCGAGATGTACGATGAGTTCCGCCGGGGAAACGTCGAGGAATTCACCCTCGTAGGCAAAAATTTACAGCTGGAACTGTATAAAGGCGGGCACCGCGAATGCGATCTATACAGCTTCGAGGTGTTCCGCGAAGATCTGAGCGAATTGTACTTGAGTCAGTACGAAGAAGGCGTAATCAAGAAATTTAACTTGGACGAGGGCCTGGTCCTGCCCGGCTGGCTGATCATCGTGCCCTACCTGCTGGTCATCGTCTTGTTCATCGCGCTTTGGTTTTTTATGTTTAACCGAGGCGGCAACGAGGGCAAGACCATGAAATTTGGCCGCGCCAGAACCAGGCTGGGCAGCGACGAAAAGCGGAAAGTCACCTTCGCGGATGTGGCCGGCGCCGACGAGGAAAAGGAAGAGTTGCGGGAAATCGTCGATTTTCTGCGCCACCCCAAGCATTTCATCGACATCGGCGCGCGCATACCCAAAGGCGTCCTGCTGGTAGGCCAGCCGGGGACGGGCAAGACGTTGATTGCCCGGGCGGTGGCCGGCGAAGCGGGCGTACACTTCCTGTCTATTTCGGGCTCCGACTTTGTGGAGCTGTACGTGGGCGTGGGGGCGTCGCGGGTGCGGGATCTGTTCGAGCAGGCGAAAAAGGGCGCGCCCACAATTGTCTTTATTGACGAGATCGACGCGGTGGGCCGCCATCGCGGCGCCGGCATGGGAGGCGGGCATGACGAGAGGGAGCAGACGCTCAACCAGCTACTCGTCGAGATGGATGGCTTCGGCAACAACGAGGGCGTGATCATCGTCGCCGCCACCAACCGCCCCGACATCTTGGACCCGGCGTTGCTGCGCCCCGGTCGCTTTGACCGCCAAGTGTTCATCGGGCTGCCCGACATCAAGGGGCGCGAGGCCATCTTGGCGGTGCATGCCAAAGGGAAAGTGCTGGACATGGAGGTGAGCTTGGCTACGCTGGCCAAAAAGACGCCGGGCTTCACCGGCGCCGATCTGGAAAATGTGCTCAACGAGGCGGCCTTGCTGGCCGCGCGGCGCAACCGGAAAGCCATCAGGAACGACGATCTGCACGACGCCATGCTCAAGGTCATCGCGGGGCCGGAAAAAAAGTCGAGGGTCATCACCGATCACGACAAGCGGATCACAGCCTATCATGAGGCCGGGCATGCCGTGACTACGAAATTCCTCAAATACCACGACCCCGTCCATCAGATATCCATCATCCCCAGGGGTATGGCATCCGGCATGACAATCTTTTTGCCCGAAAAGGATAAAACCCACATATCGAAAAAAGAGATGTTCGAGCGCATGGTCTCCAGCCTGGGCGGGCGTGTGGCGGAACAGCTGGTGCTAGACGACATTTCCACGGGCGCCAGCGAGGACATCAAGCAAGTGACCAACACGGCGCGAAAAATGGTGACAAAATACGGCATGAGCGAAAAGATTGGCCCTGTCAATTACTCGGGGGAAAACGAAGAGGTGTTTTTAGGCCGGGACTACGGCCACGCCCGCCAGTTTTCCGAGGCCATGGCGGCCGCCATCGACGAGGAGGTTATGGGCTTCATCAACAAGGCGTACCGGCGATGCGAAGAGATATTGAAGGAGCACATGGACGCGTTGCATAAAATCGCCGCCTACCTGCTGGAAAACGAGACCATGGACGGCGAGACATTTGAGGCGCAGTTCGCGGGCTAGGCGCATGCTTAGGTCACGGGTTAGGCGCGTTGGTCACACGGGTTAGGCACACGGGTTAGGCGCGCTAGGCGCGTTAGGCGTCGCATAGCGCGTGCCGCATAGCGTTTAGCGTTTTGGCTTTGGTAGAATTGACGTTGCTAAAAAAATTGACGTTGCTATGCGGGCGATTACAAATCGCCCGCATAGCATTCTTTCAATCTTGTTTGGTTGCTTTCAGCTCTCGCTTACCGGATTGTCCACCACGAAGCTTTCTACTTTCTTGTAAAAGGCCGCGCCATCCTCGTTGGTGCCGTGTATTTCGATGCGAACAGGCCGGTCGAGATCCAGGCTGAGTATCCCCATGATGGATTTGGCATCGACAATGTATCTGCCTGAGTAAATATCGATGTCAAAAGGCTCCCCACAGGCACTGCTGTTAAAGCGCTTGACGGCGGCAATCGAGTTTAAGAGTACATAGAAGAATTTCAAAGCATTCCCTCCTTTGCAGCGATATTTGCTGCGACGATATGTATTGCGATACGATAAGATTGCCATGCGGGCGTAAAACCCGCCTCGGTAATTTCTCATTATAAGCAATATCCGCGCAAATGGCAAGAGAAAACTGTTGGATAAGGGGCCGATAGTCTATGCGCGTCGCCTATTATACGTTGGGTTGCAAAGTAAACCAGTTTGAGACAGGGGCCTTGGAACGCCTGCTGGCTGACAAGGGGCACACACGCACGGCATGGGAGGAACCGGCCGACGCCTATGTGATCAACACATGCACCGTGACCGCCACGAGCGACGCAAAATCACGCAAGGCCATCCGCGCCATCCGGCGGGCGCGCCCCGGCGCGGTGGTGGCTGTACGCGGGTGCCTGGGGCAGGCTTCCCCCGACGCCCTGCTGGCCTTGGGCGCCGATTTGGTGGCAGGCACGGGAGACATGCTGTCTTTTGCGGCCCTGCTGGAGGATGCCGTAAAAGTAGGCGGCGCGCGGAAGGCTACCGTCACCGACGCGGGCAACTTTGATACGTTTGAGCGGTTGTCCGCCGGCAGCCCGGGCGGTCGGACACGGGCGTTGCTCAAAATACAGGACGGGTGCGATAATTGCTGCGCCTATTGCGTCATCCCCCATGTGCGCGGGCCTTCTCGGTCCTTGCCGCCCGAAGAGGCCGTCGCCGAGGCAGTCCGGCTGGCCGCCCTCGGCTATCGGGAGATCGTCCTGACGGGCATCGAGATTTCCTCCTATGGCCGCGACCTGTGTGCCGGCGACCGCGACCTGTGTGCCGGCGACCGCGACCTGTGTGCCGGTGGCCGCGACCTGTGTGCCGGTGACAACGACCAGCGCACCGGTGACAACGACCAGTGTATCGGCGACCGCGACCTATGTGCCGGTGGCCGCGACCTATGTGCCGGCGCCGATCTGGGCACTCTGATCGGGCGCATCTGCCGCACTGCGCCCGATGTCCGCGTGCGCCTTGGTTCCTTGGCGCCCCACGCGGTGACAAAATCGTTTGTGGAAAAAATCAGAGAGTTGCCCAACCTATGCCCGCATTTTCACGTGTCGCTGCAAAGCGGTTGCGACCAAACGCTGGCGCGCATGAATCGCGGGTACGGCACGGCACGGTACGCAGCTGCCCTTCATGCGTTGCGGGAAGCCTTTCCGGATGGCGCGATGACGACCGATCTGATTGTGGGCTTTCCGGGGGAGGACGAAGCTGAATTCGCCAAAACGCTTCTCTTCCTGGAGCAATGCGCCTTCGCCTGGGTGCATGTCTTCCCCTATTCTAAGCGGGCCGACACGCCGGCGAGCGCGTTTCATGGGCAGGTTTCGCCATACGAAAAAAAAATCAGGGCGGCGCGGGCATCCGCGTTGGTTTCGCAAATGGCGCACACGTATGCGCGGAAATATATCGGCCGTACAGTTCGCGTCCTGTTTGAGAAGTCGCAAAGCGGCGGCGCCGACGGCCACGCCGACAACTATTTGATGGTACATTGCCCCCATGAAGATGGCGAAGCCCTGCAAGGGCGGATCCTCCCGGTACATATCGAGGGCATCCTGGGCGCCCGGAAATTGTTCGGGCACCTTTGCGAAACATGCTGAGAATCCATATAGCCGTGCAATCGTAGCCGTACAATCATAACCGTACAATATAAATTCCTCAGGATAGTTGGCGCGAATTACGATAAAGGTTTGTATGGCGAAAAAGGTTTGTATGGATAATACGGCAAATGCGGTAGGCAAATGCGGTAAATGATATTATTTCGAGGGGACAGGGTACACATATATGGAAAAAATCAGCCGTTCGGAATTTGAACAGCTAGTGGCGTACATGAAGGATCAATACGGCATCGATCTGGGGCAGAAACTGGCGCTTGTGGAAGGGCGGCTTTGGAATGTGATCCAGCAAAAGGGGTTTTCCACGCTGGGCGAATACTTCCAATATGTCGTTTCCGATACCAGCGGCGCCGAAGCCGGGACGTTGATCTCACGCCTGACCACCAACTTCACATATTTCTATCGGGAGGAGCAGCATTACCGTTTTTTGAGCGAAACGGTCTTGCCAGCACTCACCGGCAGCATAAGGGACAAGGATCTTCGCACCTGGTGTGCGGGCTGTTCTTCCGGCGACGAGCCCTATACGGTCGCCATGGTGATGGATTCCTATTTTGGGAGGAACAAGGCATTCTGGGACGCCAAAATCCTGGCCACCGACATCTCCCCGACTGCGCTCAACCTGGCCCGCGAGGCGATCTATCGGGAGGAAAGCCTGAAGATAATCCCCTCGGACTGGTTATCCAAGTATTTTGTCCGGGAAGGCAGCCAATACCGGGTGAGCCACGCCATCCGCGAAGAGGTCGTCCTGCGCCACTTCAACCTGATGCAAAAGACACTGCCTTTTAAAAAGAAGTTTCATATCATCTTTTGCCGCAACGTAATGATTTACTTTGACAAACAGACGCGCCTGGACCTGGTGCATCGTTTTTATGATGCGCTGGAAAATGGCGGGTATTTTTTTATCGGGATGTCAGAGACGCTTGCCAAGGGGGAGACCCCCTTCGCTTTCGTCAAGCCATCGATTTATAAAAAAGAGAGTATTAAAACAATAGGGCACTGAAAGGAACCTGAATGCCTTGAGTGACAGGGTTAACGTTTTCCTAGCCGGAGACTCCCTCCTGTTTCGCACAGCCCTGGCGCAGGCACTGGGGCGTTATCCGGGGCTGTCGATCGCAGGAATGGCCGCAACCGAGCAGGAAATCAAACGAAGCATCCCCGCCTCTTCGCCGTCGGTGCTTTTGCTCGCGCACAGCGCGCAACTGGACGGCCTTGCGGTGTTGCGCTACGTGATGTCCACTTGCCCACTGCCCGTTGTGGCCCTGACGGACGAGGCCAGGCTGGCGTCTGTTTTGCGCAGGGCGGGCGCCATCGACGTCATGCTTCTGTCGGACAGCCGCCAGATGACGGACCCGCAAGCCATTTCCGAGGAAGTGGCCACGCGGCTGAGGGCTGCGGCGAAACATAAGGTAGGGCACCTCGACGGAAAGCTTGGCCGGGGATGGGATGGTAGCCTTGGACGCGGATGGGACGGCAACCTTGGCCGCGGAGGGTTTGACTGCGTGGTGGCCTTGGGGGCCTCCACCGGCGGCACCCAATCTACGGCACAAATCCTGAAGGCACTGCCCCGCGACTTTCCCGGCATCGTCGTCGTACAGCATATGCCGCCGGTGTTCACCCGCCTGTACGCCGACAATCTGGATAAGGAATGCCAGATGACCATCCGGGAAGCCAAGAGCGGGGACAATCTGCGCCAGGGGCTTGTCCTCATTGCGCCCGGCGAAAAACACATGCGGCTGGCCAAATCCGAGCAAGGCGGCTGGGCGGTGATCTGCTCGCCGGGCGCGAAGGTCAGCGGCCACTGCCCCTCTGTGGATGAGTTGTTTTTCTCGGTGGCAAGGATGGCGGGGGGGAACGCCGTAGGCGTTATCCTGACCGGCATGGGCAGCGACGGGGCGTTGGGGTTGTGTGAGATGAGGAAACGGGGCGCTTACACCATCGGGCAGGACGAAAGCACATGTATCGTTTACGGCATGCCCAAGGAAGCCTACGACAGGGGCGGGGTGTGCAAACAAGCGTCCCTCGGGCAGATAGCGGAACTATTGATTCGACAAGTAGACATTATGCGCAAAAAAACCGCATACTGAGCATCTGAGGAAATCTAATGGATCATGTTGTGGGCATTGGCGGCTATGCCATTTCCGGGCGGCCGGAGGATCTGATTAAAACATTTGCACTATCCACATGCGTAGGGCTGGTGTATTACAGCGCCCTGCGCCGCTGTATGGGCATGGCGCACATACAGCTCCCCAACGCGCGCGGCGGCGGCCGAGGAGATCTTCCCAGCCGTTTCGCCGACGTGGCGCCCGGGTTTTTGCTCAGCAAAATGACCATTAAGTTTGGCACGAACAAGAATGAGCTCCGCGTCTCCTTGTTTGGGGGCATCGCGCCCCGCACATCGGGCGATTGCTTCCGCATAGGGGAAAAAAACCTGGACGTCATCAAGAACGTACTCAGGCAAATGGGCCTCTCTTACTCCGACATGGACACCGGCGGACAAGTCAGCCGCACGCTGGTGGCGCATGTCGAAACCGGGGTGGTCAAGGTGATACAACGCCTCATGGCCGTGCCGGGCATATCAACGGGCAGGTAGCGC
>WRCJ01000025.1 GCA_009784085.1 Oscillospiraceae bacterium
ATCCGCGGACGCAAACCGGCGCGCGCCGGGGTCGTACAGGCGCCACTGTGCGAACCAGGCGCCGAGCACCGCGTCGTAGTCGTGGCCGGTATAGCTGGCCACGGCGGCGAAGCCGTAGGCGTCGATGCCCTGGCTGGGGTCGAGGCCGCCCCACGGGCCGTAGTCGAAGGCGGCGTGGCCGCCGCCGGCGGCGGTCGTGAGGTAAGCCAGGCTGCCCAGGATGTCGCTGTGGGCGTAGAGGACGGGCTCCACCCCCCCTATGGAGGCGTTGGGGGTCGTGGTGACCCGCGCCGCGGGGCCGCCCGCCCACACGTCCCTCCGCGCCGTGCCGGAGGAGCTGTACACGGCCAGGTCGCGGGGCAGCGCCGAGGCGATGTCCGGGACGTACGCCTTGGTTTCGCTGTGGTTCCCGCCCAGGTGCCCGCCGACGCGGCGCCCAATGGCGTTGTAGGCGTACGTGGTCTCCAGGTTGCGGTACCCGTCCGTGGCGGACACCATCCTGTTCGTCACGTCGTACACATAGGAGGTGTCCCTCGCGTCGCCGTCGACCCACTCGCGGGAGAAGACCAGGTTGCCCCTGCCGTCGTATTCGTAAACGGCATGGCTTCGGCCATCCGTTTTGCCCAGCAGCTGGTTCGCCTCGTTGTATTCGTAGAGCGTTTCCCCGAACGCGCCGGACTCGTGGGCGAGGTTGCCCAGGGCGTCGTACCCGTATTGCGTCACGCCGAAGTGCGGGTCGTCGGCCTCCACCAGCCTGTTCAGTTCGTCGTACGCATAGGCGAACTCCCCGGCGGCGGGCCGCTTGTCGCTGTCCGGGCGCGCGACCCCCAAATTGACCACCCGGGACTCGCTTACCCGGTTGCCGTTGGGGTCGTAGGCGTAGGCCACCGCGTACCGCTCGGTGAACGCCCCGGGCAGCAGGCCGGCCTGCATGCCCTCGGCCTGCCGCGCGACGCGATCCAGCGCGTCGTACGCGTAGGCGGTCGCCTCCCCGTTCGGCAGCAGGCGCCCCGTCAGGTTCCCGTTCGGGTCGTAGGACAGCTTGACCAGCCCGGCCGCCGGGTCCGAGGCCGTTGCCACCCGGTTCTCGGCGTCGTACGTGTACGTGGTGGCCGTGCCGTCCGGGTAGGTCACGCCCACGCGGTTGCCGGCGCCGTCCCAGGCGTAGGACACCGCGTTGCCCCGTGGGTCGGCCACGCCGGCCACGCGGCCGAGCGGGTCGCGGGAGATGAGGGTGGGCGCCACCGCGCCGAAGGGGCCGCCGGCGCCTGTGGGGTCCTCGAAGGAGACCAGGTTGCCCGCCGGGTCGTAGCCGTAGCTGTGCGCGACGCTTTTGCCGTTGCCGCTGTACACGGTCTGCGTTGCCCGGCCCATGCTGTCGTAGGCATATGCCGTGGCGATGCCGTCCCCGTCCGTCGCGGACGTCAGCCTGCCGGCGATGTCGTACTGGTAGGACTTGGCTGTGCCCAGCGGGCCCAGCTCGCTTGTTAGCAATCCCCTGCAATCATAAGTATATTCCATTTCGCTCTGTTGCGCAAGCCCCTGGGAAACTTTTATCAGGCGGTCCATGGCGTCGTACGTGAAATGCGACGCATTGCCCAGCGCGTCGGCCGTTTCGGTGATGTTCCCGTTTGGATCCATCCCGTACGTGGTCGCGTTGCCGTTCTTGTCGGCCTGGGAAACCAGGCGGCCCAGCCAGTCGTACGCGTAATGGGCGCTGTGGCCCAGCGGGTCCGTCTCCTGCAGGAGGCGACCCGCGGCGTCGTAGGCGTACGCGGTGGTGTTGCCGTTCCTGTCGGTATGGGAGGCCACCCGGCCGCATGCGTCATAGGCGTACGCCTCGGGGTGCCCCAGGCCGTCGGTGGCCGTGACGAGGTTGCCGGCCAGGTCGTACGCATACGCCCGCGTGACGCCGTTTTCGTCTGTTTCCGAGGCCAGGCGGCCCCGGGCGTCGTAGGCGAAGGACTTGAAGTACCCCAGGGCGTCTGCCTGCTTGACCAGCTGCCCCGCCGCGTCGTAGCGGGAAACAGCCTGCCCGCCCAGCGCGTCCGTGGCGGTCTCTACCGCGCCGCCGTTTACAAGGTCGTATTCGTATTGCGTGGAGACATGGGACCCGTCGGGGTACAGGGTGCCCACGACGCGGCCCAGCTTGTCGTAGGCGTAATATGTCGCGTTGCCCAGCGGGTCGATGACCTGGACGGGCTCGGACAGGGCGTTGTAAAGCGTCCGCGTGACGGCGCCGGCCGGGTCGGCCTTTGCCACGTCGCGGCCCAGCCTGTCGTAATACGTCCACGATTCGCCGCCGCCCGCCGGGTAGGTGATTTTATCCCGGGAGACGGCCCCCGGGACGCCGCCCACGCCGGAGGTGATGCCGTAGGAATACTGCGTCACGTTCCCGTTCGGGTCCGTGGAGGAGGCGGCGCGCCCCAGGGCGTCGTAGGCGGTCTGCGTGGTTTGCACGTTGCCCGGGACCAGCGGGTCGGCCACGGCCACGCATACCGCCTGGCCCAGCGCGTCGTAGGTGTAGCTCGTCACCGTGCCGTCGGGGGCCGTGACGGTCGCCGCCCGGCCGCAGGCGTCGTACGTATAGGAGGTGGCGTTGCCCAGCGGGTCGGTGGCGGACAGCTCGCGGCCGAGGATGTCGTATTCATAAGCGGTGATGTTGCCCAGCTCGTCTATGCATTGGGCCAGGCGCCCGGCGGCGTCGTAAACGTTTTCGGTGTAGGAGCCGTCCGGGTATACTACCTTCACCTGCCGCCCCAGCAGGTCGTACCCGTAGGCGGTGCGGCGGCCCAGGGCGTCAATGGAAGCGGACAGGCGGCCCTCCGCGTCGTACTCGCTGCCGGTCACCGAGCCGTCCGGCGCGGTGACGGCGGCGACGCGGCCGAGGCTGTCGTATGTATAGGAGGTGGTGTTGCCTTCCGGGTCCGTGGCATGGGCCAGGCGCCCTTTTTCGTCGTAGGCGCACACGGTGGCGCGGTCCTTCGCGCTGTCGCTGGGGTCCGGGTGCTCGGTGGCGGTCAGGGTGTTGCCCAGGTAGTCGTACGTATAGGAGGCCGTGGTGTTGCCCAGGGCGTCCTCCACGGACGCCAGCCGCCCGGCGGCGTCGTAATGGTTCGTGGTGGTGGCCTCCCTGGCCGTGCCGGCGAAGATGGTCGCCGCCGCCTGCCTGCCCATTTCGTCGTAGGTATACTCGGTGCGGTTCCCCAGGGGGTCGGTCGCCGCGGCCGTCCGCCCGTTCCCGTCGTACTCGTACGTGGTCGCGTTGCCCAGGGCGTCCGTTTCGGAGAGCATCCAGCCCAGCTCGTTGTATGTGTAGGAGGTTGTGTTGCCCAGCGGGTCGGTGACCGATGCCAGGTGCCCGGTGGCCGGGTCGTACCCGTACGTGGTCGTGTTGCCCAGGGCGTCCGTCTGGCTGGCCGCCTGGCCCATTTCGCCATAGGCGGTGGAGCTGGCGGCTGGGAGGCCGTCGATGTACTCGGTGACCGCCTCCACGAAGCCGTTGGGGTCGACGCCGTATTCCACGACGTTGCCCAGCGCGTCTTCCACCGATATGAGCTTGCCGGCGTCCGTGTACGCGTATTGCGTGACCGCGCCGCCGGGGCTTTCCTCCGAGACCAGCCGGCCTACCGCGTCGTAGGCGCGTGCCGTTTCCAGCGCCCCATGTTCGCCGTCGTAGGTGGTGGACTTGGTCAGCAGGCCACGGCTGTCGTATTCGTAGTCGGTGACCTCGCCCATGGAGTCCACCTGGGTCAGGTTCATGTCGCCGTCGTAGGCGTACCCGGTGACGAGGGCCTGGCGCGGGCCGCCCCTTTGCGCGGGCTCCAGCTCGGCGACGGTCTCGCTCGTGACGTAGCCGTATTCGTTGTAGGTATATTCCACCACTTGGTACGGCATGGCATGGCGGAGCAGCAGGTGGGTGTCCGGGTCGTACGTGAAGGCCTCCTCCGAGCCGTCCGGGTAGAGGGCGCGGGTCTCCTGCCCCCATGCGTTGCGCTCGTACAGCGTGGCGTTGCCTTCGCAGTCCGTGTGGGACACCAGGCGCCCGTCCGTATATTCCCTGACCTCGTCGAGGGCGTATTCCCCCGTCAGGGGGTCTTGGAGGTAGGTCTTGACCATGGTCACGTTGCCGATCCCGTTGTAATAGTACTCGCTCTTGCGGCCGCCGGAGGCCATGAACGTGTTCTTCATGGCCTTTATGCCGTAGGCGACGTGGGAGACGTTTTCCCCGCCCTGGGGGTCGCTGCCCATGACCTGCTTCGTGACCTGCCCGTATATGTTGTACTCGTTGCTCAGGTAGCATGTGCCGGAGAAGTCGTCTATGGACTCCAGGAAGCCATTGCCGCCGTAGTGGTAGGCCAGGTCGTCGCCGTCCGGGTTGGTCGCGCTGCCGAGGCGGCCGGAGGTGTAGGCGAGCGCGATTTCCCGGCCGGCGCTGTCGCCCACCTTGACGAGCTTGCCGGCGCTGTCATAGGTGAAGCCCAGGCTGCCGGCCATGCCCGCCACCTGGGAGAGCCTGCCCGCCCCGTCGTAGCCGAGGGCGTAGAGCTGCTTGCCGAAGCGCGAGATCGAGGCGAAGCGCAAGTTGCCGTCGAAGTGGCGCACGGTCCCGTCCAGGTGCCAGAGGTCGTACCCCCCGGACATGGTTTCGTACAGCCTGTAGTCGCAGCCCTTGGGTTCTTCGTATGTCCCGTCCATGCGCCGCGCGAACCAGATCTTGTACCCCTGCGGCGTGGTCAGCGCCATGTGGTAATCCAGGGCGCCCAGCCCGTATTCGAAGCCGTGCCGCCAGTCCTCGCCCATGGACGGGCCGGCGCCGCCCCGGGAGTGGTAGTACCGCGTGAATTCCAGGGGCGCCTGGCCTTCCAGGCGGAGGTCGGTGTATTCCCACAGGAACGCGCCGCTGACCACGCCCACCGGGTCGAGGTCGGCGTCCTCGAAGGCGCCCTCGGCGACGCTGCCGTGCGTGCCGGGCTCGGCCACGTCCACGCGGATGACGATGAAGCTGCAGTATGCGGAGGTCCAGTCCGCGTACTCGGAGTGCGTCCCGTCGCTCCAATAGCCCAGGGGCTCGGCGGCGAGCAGGTAGTGGCGCGGGCCGGGCGCGGCGTTGGCGAAGGGGTCGTAGGCGGGGCCGCCGGAGTCGGGCCAGACCTTGCCGTCCCACGTGAAGTGGTTGATGTCGAAATCGTCTTCCGTCTCCGGGGGGGGGTCGGGCGCGCGGGAGCGCCCGCCGTCCAGCGCGAAGGACGGCGGCGTTTTCTGGCCCGGGTACGGGTTCGCCTTGTTCCGCCCGAGGGCCTCGATGTCCTCCGCCTTGGCGCCGGGCGCCGGCCAGCCCTCCGGGGCCCTGGGCGAGGCTTTCCACTCCTGCTGGGTCACGTGGTGCACGTTGAGGTAGCCCTTGGGGGTGGCGCCGATCCGCGGGTCGGCGGCGTCCATGGCCGCCTTGGCCACGCCCAGGTCGTGCTGGTACAGCAAATAGGCGTCGTCGAGGCGCTGCTGGTACTCGTCGTCCCCCTCCCCGGGCAGCCTTTCGGGGCGGTAGCTTTTGTCATACTTGACCCTGATGTATTGCGCCGCCGCCGCGTTGTGGTCGTTGTACATGTCCGGGTGGATGGCAAAGTTGCTGCCCAGCTCGTACAGGCGGAGGTCGACGAACTGGTGGTTGTCGTAGGAGAACTCAAAGAGCTTCAGCCCCCCGTAGGGCGACATGGTCTCGACGGCCTCCAGGGGCTTGCCTGCCTCGGCGTAGCCAAAGAGGGATTGTTTGTACAGGTCGGTCAGCCGGGTAAATTTCCAGCCGGCGATCGCCCTGCCCCCCGCCGCCCGGGCGGCGGGGGCGGGGGCGCATAGCAGCGCCGCCGCGAGGGCGAGGGATATCAGCCGGGTGAGCGTTGCCTTCTTCATTTCCTTACCTCACATAATATACAGTTGGGTTGCCCCTACGGCAGCTCCCGCATGACGCGCATGGGTTTGATGGCGTCGCCCTTTTCGGGGGACGCGCCCCCTGGCCAGCGCGGGCGCCCTGCCTGGCCGTCGTAGTTGGCGCCCCAGCACCAGACCTTGCCCGTTCCCGTCAGCAGCGCCGTATGGGCGCCGCCGCCGGCCAGCTGCGCCGCGTCGCGCCGCGCGAAGGCGGGGCGCGCGGGCCACGGGCCGTGCAGCGCGGTGCGGTCGCCCAGCTGGTGGTTCGTGTTGGCGCCCCAGGCGAGCGGGGTCCCGTCGCTTTTGAGCGCGAGGGAGTGGTAGTCCCCCGCCGCGACCTGCGCGATGCCGGCCAGCGGCTGGCCATTCCCGGCCAGGACGGTCCGCGGCGTCGTGGCGCCGGCGCCGCCGCCCAGCCCCAGCTGCCCGTATTCGTTGTGGCCCCAAGCGAGCAGGGTCCCGTCGCTTTTGAGCGCGAGGGAGTGGTACGCGCCCGCCGCGATGCCGGCCACGCCGCCCAGGTTTGCGATCTGGGACGGGCGCAGCCTCTGCATGCGCTCGCCCTGGCCCAGCTGCCCGAAGGCGCCGGAGCCCCATGCGCTGACCGTGCCGTCGCCCAGGAGCGCCAGGCTGTGCTGCGCCCCGGCCGCGATTTTGACGGCGCCGCTCAGATACATGCTGCCAATAAGCTGCGGCGCGCTGCGGTCGGCGGCGTCGCCCTGGCCGAGCTGGCCGTCGTAATTGCGGCCCCAGCTGTAGACCAGGCCCTGATCGGTCAGGGCCAATGCGTGGCAGCGGCCGGCGGCGATGTCGGCGACCCCGGCGATGGGCAGCATCGTGGGGGTATGCGCGTCCACTTTTGTCCCTTGGCCGAGCTGCCCGAAGTTGTTCGCGCCCCAAGTCCAGAGCCTGCCGTTTTCGTCAAGCGCCATGCTGAACCCCTCGCCGGCCGCCGCCTTCACGATGCCGGGGAGGCCGCCCACGGTGACGGGGTAGGTCGTTTCCCCCATCGCCAGCGGCGGTGTGCCCAATTGCCCATGTTCGTTATGCCCCCACGCGACCAGCCCCCCGTCCGTTTTGACGGCCAGGGTGTGGTCGGCGCCCGCCGCGACGTGCGCCACGTCGACGAGGAACGCGTCGTCAACTTCCAGGGCGATGAACGGCTCGTTGGCATGGGCAAGCATGCCCGGGTCGATGGACAGCTGCCCGTACGTGTTGTCGCCCCACAGCCAAAGCTGCCCGTTGTCGTCCAGGGCGGCCGCGTGGGCGTGGCCGGCCGCGGCGTGGATGATGTCCTCCAGCCCCAGCTTGCCGGGGGCGGGGCGGTCGGTTTCGTCGCCCAGGCCCAGCTGCCCGCGTTCGTTGTGCCCCCAGGCCCAGAGCCCGCGGCCGCCGTCTATGGCCAGGCTGAAGCCCGACCCGCCGGCCGCCGCGGCCATCGCTTCGGCGGGCAGGGGGACCTGCTGCGGGGAGAATGCCGCTTCCCCCGGGGGGACCCCCAGCCCCAGCTGCGGGCCGCCGGCGCCCCATGCCCACGCCTTGCCGTCCGCTGTGACGGCCAGGGAGTGGACGTTCCCGGCTTGCAGGTTTTTTACGCCCGCCAGGATCTGCGCGCAGGTTTCGTAGTAGCCGCCATGGCCGCTGCCTGGCAGGCCGTTTTCGCCGTACCCCCAGCCGTAGGCGGTGCCGTCGCCGCCCACGGCCAGGCAGTGCGCGTTGCCGGCCGACACGGCCGCCATGCCCGCGTTCCCGCCCACGGTGGCCTCCCATTCCGGAGGCGCGGGGCAGGGGCTATGGGCGCGGTTGCCCCAGGCCGCCACCGCGCCGTCTTCGACGGCCATGCTGTTGAACGCGCCGGCGGATATGGCCGTGGCGCCGGAGACGCCGACCACCTGCACGGGCAACGACCTGTCAGTGTACGTGCCGTCCCCGAGCTCCCCCGCCCGGTTGCCGCCCCATGCCCAGAGCGTGCCGTCCGACGCGCGCGCCAGGGCGTGCTGGCTGCCCGCTGAGATTTCGACGATGCCCGCGAGGCCGGCCACCTCGCATAGGGCCTGCGCGCCGCCGGCCGCCCCGTTCCCGATCTCGCCGTGGGCGTTGTCCCCGAACCCCCATACCGAGCCGTCTTCTTTGAGGAGGAGGGTGAAGAAGTCCCCTGTTTCCACTTGGACGATGTCCCCGGCCAGGGCGTACCGCTCGTGTACCGTGCCACGGCCCCCGCCGCTTTCGCCGCCCCGGTCGGGCGGCCCCTGCTGCCTGCCCCCGGCGGCGCCGCTGAGGGCGTTGCCCAGGTTGAGGCGGCGCCCTTCCCCCACCTTGCCCTGCAGGCAGCCCAGCCGGTCGGCGCCGCCCAGCAGCCGGGCCTTCATGCCCGCGGCGCCCATTTTCGTGCCGCCTTCGAGGGAGGCCGCCGCCGCCGCCGCGCCCGCCGCCTCGGCGGCCGAGACCGACGTGCCGCTCATGGGGCCCTCCTTGCCCATGGGCAGCGCGGAGGCGACGTTTTTGCCTTTGGCCGCGATATGGGCCAGGGAGGGGCTGTAGTTGGAGAAATACGAGAGGCCGCCGCCTTCGTCGCAGGAGGCGACGGACAGGATGTTCGGCAGCGGGTAGCACGCGGGGTAGGCCGGCGAGGACCCGAGGTCCGCGTTCCCGTTCCCCGCCGCGCAGACCACGAGGGCCTCTGCCCCGGCCAGCGCGTCGAACAGGGCCAGGTTGGCGTCCGGGCCGCCGAAGCTCAGGCATATGACCTCCGCGCCGCATGCCTCCCCATACCGCAGCGCCCTGACGATGTCGCTCGTTTTCGCCTCGCCGCGCTCGAACGCCTGCAGGGCCAGCACGCTGGCGTCGGCGCCTGCCCCGGCGGCCGTCCGTATGATGTGCCCGGCCACGTGGGTGCCATGGGCCGCGCTTGCCGGGTTGGACTCGTCGAAGACATCGAAGCCGCCCGCGGCGAAATTCCTGTGGCGCCCGTCCATCTTGCCCTGGAGCAGCGGGTGCCCCGCGTCGGCGCCCCCGTCTATCATGGCCACCAGGACCGGCCGCGCGCCCCCCTTGGCCTCTCCCCGGGCGCCGGCGCCCGGGCCTTCCGCGCCAGGCGCTTCCGCGGGGGGGCTCTCGCCCTGCGGGCCGCCGGGGGCGAGGCCGCTGAGGGCTACCGGGTAATCTGGCTGCATATATTCCAAATAGGCCCCGGCGCCCAGCGCATCGAGCTCCGCCGCCAGCGCCGCCGGCGCCATGGGCCGGGCCAGGGCGATCGCTTCGCAGAGCGCGCCCAGGGCCTCCCGCCCGGCGAGCAGCGCGCCCAGGGCCCCCCTGAACGCCCGCGCCGACCCTTCGTCCTTGTATTGTGCGATGTACCTTTCCGTTTCGACGCCCCCGGCGCTTTCGGGGTCGCCCCCTGCAGGGGTTGCCTGGGCCTGGGCGCCCCCCGCGCCGCCTGCCATCTGGGCGAACGGGCCGCCCCCCAGCAGCGCGGCGCGGAACTCCTGCGCCCCAGGCGCCCCAGACGCCCCCTGGGGCGGCCCGGGCAGGGCTATCGCGGGCAGCGCCAGCAGCGCCGCCAGGATCAATGCGGCTGCCCGCGCCCGCAATTTTCCATTGCCGTGGCGGCGCCGCGCGTTTATATTCCCATGCATACGCTTCTTCCCTCCGTACTCAAATAATGTCAGTTCGTAATGTTGATCGTGATGGTGATGTATTGCTGGATCCAGACGTCGACCACCGTGATGAGCGCGGAGCCAGTCTTCTCGGCCTTCACGAGGCCGGTGGCGCTGACCGTGGCGTTCTGGTTGGAGCTGATATACAGCAAGGACGGGTGGTTGTTGGAGTCTATGTTGAGCTGGTAGCTCATGCCCTTCCTGAGCACGACGGAGGGGGGCTGGTTCCCGAGCCCGAACGTGGCCGCCACGAGGTTGCTTATCGCGCTTTGTATGGCGCCGGCCGCGTCGTCGACCATCTGCTGCGACGTCCAGGCCGCCACGCCGTTGGCGTAGCCGACCGCGTCCTGGAGGACGCCCCAGGACCCCTCGGTGTAGTCCGTGGGCGCCAGGCCGGCGGCGGCGCCCAGGGCGGCGGCCAGGGCGCTCAGGTCGAACCCCGCGCCTAGGGCGGCCATGGCGCCCTGCAGCGCCCGGTAGGCGGCGTCCAGGGCGGCGAGGTCCGCAGCCATCGTTTCGTGGCCGAGCGGCGCCGCGAGGGCGGTTTGCGCGCCCGCGTAGGCGGCCTGCGCGGCGGCCCACAGGAGGGGGTCGTAGTTGGCGGCGTGCGGGGCGAGCGCCCCGTAGCCGGCCATGGCGCCCGCCAGCATCCCCTTGGTCGCGAACGGGGAGATGTCGCCGATGCCCAGCCACCCCTCGGGGTCGGAGACGGCGCCCAGCGATGCCTTGGGCGAGCCGGCGCTGTCCCACAGCAGCGGTTTCTGGTGGGGGCGCCAGCTGCCGGTGTCGTCCAGGCCCCATATGGTGGCGCGCTCGACATAGTGCGCGTATTTCTTGAGGACGGCGAAGTACTCAGCGTAGCGGAGCGCCTGGATCTCTTCCAGCTCCGCGCCGCCCGATACCCTGCTTTGCCAGTAGGGCGTCATCTGGTTTTTTTCCGTGCATGCCAGGCTGACGCCGGGGGCGGTCCTTATGTTGGCGTTGCATGGCCAGTAAACCTGCAGGTCCAGGGCGTTGATGGAGACGGCCACGCCGGCGGCGATCATGGCCTGGATGGCGCCCTCGAGGGAGCGGGCCGACGCGGGGCTTGCCGCCGCGTGCGGGTAGGCGTCCCCAAAGCTCCCTATGGCGGTGAGCGACAGGCCGGGCGTGCCGGCGAAGGCCGATTTCGGCGGGTCCGCGAAGGCCGGGTCGCCCTGTATGGAGGCGTGGAAGCGCATCCCGACGCCCTCCACCAGCTGGCGGCTGTCCGGCCCGAGCGGCTGCTCCTGGGCGTATTTCCCGTTGAGCTCGGCCACCATCGCGGCGACTACCGCCGCTTTGCCGGGCTCCTGCAGGTTGGCGTCGTCGTAATACAAGGCCGCGCCGGTGTGTTCCCGGGCGAACACGAAGGCGTCGTATATGTAATCCGTGTCCCGCTCGCCCGCGGCCATGCCCTTGCCGTAGGCGAGCCGCCAGCGGTCCTCGCCGGCCGGCCTGGCGTAGTCGCGCCAATCGAAGCCGGCGGGGGGCGCCGCGGGGACGCTGGGCGCGAGCAGCCCGCTGGCGACGTCCCAGGAGGCCATGGCGCCTGGGTAGCATGCGTCGAAGTGCTGTACAACTTTTTTGATGTATGCCCCCAGGTTGAGCTTGGCCTCCGCCCTCTGGGTGGATTCGCCGTTGAGGTAGCCCACCTGGCCCTGCCTGTCGTGCCCCATGACGAGCGCGCTGCCGTGCACCTTCATCCCTTTGCCCGAGGCGTAGTCCATGACGGCGTTGCCCGCGGCCAGGTTCATGGCGGAAAAGCCCGTCCCGGCGAGGGTGGCGGGCTTGTGGCTGTTCTCCGGCGTCAGGATGTCAAAGTGCTGGGCGAGCCTCGGGTCCCCTTGGTTGATGTTGCCCAGCATGAAGAGGCCCGCGGCGCGGCCAGCGCCGCGGGCAGCGCCGCTGACAAAACCGCCAGCGCCAGCGCCGCGGTGAGGGGGTGGTTCCTTTTCAATAGGTCTCTTCCTCTCTTCTTTATATTCGCTTTGCATACATATGTTTCTATAATTTAATTTTACAGCATCCAGTTGCTTGAAGGTCAATGGCAACATGATATATTTTCATATTTTATATTTATTTCCCGCTATCACACAAAGGGCGGCCCGCTTCGGGGCCGCCCTTTGTGCCTTTTCGCCATATTTGTTGGGGGCCGCCCAGCGCCGCTGGGCGCCGTGCCGGGCCGCGGGGGGCAAAAGAGGAGAAGCCGGCCGGGGCTTCGGGGGCGCCTCGCCCCTGGTCCCGCCCCCGGGAGGCCTGCGCGGGCGGCGTTCCCCCGCAGCTTCGAGCTGCTTGAAGGTTCCCTCGGAGGGCGCCTAACAGTGGCAAGATGCAACCGCCGGAGCCAATGTAATCGGCAAAATATGTTTTAGCTCGCTCCGAACCCTTCGGCACTTTTCTGCGGCGTAAAACCGGTATTCTCAGGCGGCGCCATCCGCGCAGGCTGGGAAAGCGACGATAATCTCCGGTTTGTCCCCGGCATACCGTTGCCGCTGCCGCTGCCGCTGCCGTAACCGCTACCTCCTCTGCCGCCGCTCAGCTTGAACTCGGAAATCAAACCCAACAGCATGTTGGACTGGCTGCTCATCTCCTCCGACGCGGCGGCGGACTCCTCTGCGGTCGCGCTGTTCATCTGCACGACCTGCGCCACTTGTTCAATGCCCGTGTTGATATGCACGATGCCTACCGACTGCTCCTCCGAAGACCTGGCAATCTCGGTGATGCTCCGGGAGCTTGCGTTGATGCCGGACACGATTTCCGAGAGGCTTGCGGCAGTGCCTTCGGCGATTCGGACGCCAAACTCGGCTTTTTCCATCGAATCCTGTATCATGGCGCCGGTATCCCTGGCGGCCTCCGCGCTCTTGGAGGCAAGATTGCGGACTTCCTCCGCCACCACCGCGAATCCCTTGCCGTGCTGGCCGGCCCGCGCCGCCTCCACAGCGGCGTTGAGTGCCAGAATGTTTGTTTGGAAGGCTATGTCATCTATCACTTTGATAACCTTGCTGATATTTTGGCTAGATTGGTTAATTTCCTTAACCGCGCTGATCATTTCATCCATCTGGCTGCTGCCCTTTTCGGCATTGCTCTTGATGGTATCCGCGAGCCTGGCGGTCTCGCTGGCGGATTCCGCGTTGTCTTTGGTCTTTTGCGCCACCTCGGCAATGGAATTGGAAAGATCCTCGATCGACGCGGCCTGCTGCGTGGAGCCTTGCGCGAGAGATTGCGAACTGTCGGCAATTTGCTTTGCGCCTTGTGACACCTGACCGGCGGCGGCTTGAATCTCTCCGAACATCGCATTCAGCTTGCCGCTCATTTTATTCAAGGAAAGCCCCAACGTGTCGCGGTCGGACAAAGCGGCAAGTTCAACGGTGAGATCGCCATCCGCGACACTCCCCAATGTCCCGCTCACGTCCGTAATGCGCCCGACAAACGCGGCGCAGGCACCGATGAGCTGACCCAATTCGTCCTTGTTTTCGGCGAGTTTGCGTATGTTTTCAGTATCTTCGGGGCTCAATATGAGGTCTCCCGTGGAACTTGACTTCTTCATATAGCCGGTGAGCGGGATCAACGGCTTCAGCAGGTGGGTTACCAGGATATAGATAATTACGGGGATGAGCAACGCGAATACGGCGCCGATCACGGCGGCGATGGCGACCGCATCGAGATAGCCGTTGTATTCGGCACTCGGAAACAGAGCAAGTATCGTCGTGCCGCCGACATTGGCATATCCGGCATAGTCGGTCTCCCCGTCAAAGTCCATCCACGTCATACCATTCCCTGATGAAATCTGCCTATACCAGTCCGTGTCATTCACGTTCCGACCGATTAAATCCGCATGATGGCTGTATACAACGATACCGTCCTCGATAATCGAGGCATGGCCTGTCGCTCCGATGCGCATGTCCACCGCCATATTCGCGACATCAAGATGGTCGCGAAGGTTTTGGATCATTTCGGCGCCAATTCCAATTTGAACAAAGCCCTTCGCGTCGGAACGGGCCACACCCGCGTATTGGAAAAGGTTGCCATTCGAAGCGTTTGCCTGCGGCTCTTGCGCCAGTTCATACGTAGGATCGTCGAGGATACGCAAGAACGGGATGGTCTGGTCGCCGCTATGGAAGTCGAAGCCGTAGTAGACTTCGACATTGCTGCCGACGATTACGCCATTTCCATCCATGACATGCACTTCGTCCACGCCAAGCATGTTGGCGATCCCTTGGAAAAACGACACGTCCTGGAGGCTTAACGTGCCGTCTTGCGCATGCAACCGGACAACATCCGCGAAAGCGCGGGCAAGCGCGAGGCTTCTATTATCCATCCCTTCGCTGACGACGCGCTCGGTTGCTTCCGCGTGATTCACCAGGTTGACCAATGTATCCAGGTTGGATTCTACAATGGTGTCCACGATCTGATCTATTGAGTTTTTGGTCATGGAATAGCTCAGAACAGTGGTCGCCAGCGTCGATAAAACCAAAAGAATCAATACCGGCAAAGAGATTTTCCATTTAAGTTTCATATTAAGACAGTTCCTTTCACCACGTTATCTGGCTTTTTCTGACCTTATTTCTGCCGACAACATACGACATACTATGATCTATAGTATCGAAAAAAACCTAGCTGGGCTTAACCTTTGCACAATAGGCCATGCACCGTGGGGGGGGATTGGCGGTGATAATTGGGGATAATTGGGTGATAATTGCGTAAAGCGGCTGTTTGCCCCGCTTGCCATTTCATGAAAAATGGCGTATAATGCTATCAGCGCGCGTCCCATATTTACCGGGTGAGAGGGTAGCTATAAAAGATATGAAAAACAAAGATCTCATCGTCATTTTCAACCCGCAAGGGCTGACGCTTGACACACAAGAAACCTCCGGCAAGACGTACTTCAATGAGGCGTTTCTGGCCGATTTCAATGCGGCGCCGTATAAAGCCCTGTTCTATTTCGGCTTTGAGGACAGGCATCCCGACATGTCGGTGTCGCTGACCTTCCTGCACGGCATTTGCCAAGGCTTTGTTGACAGCCTTTCGCATGACCCGGACATCGAGATCACCAAAACCGTGAAAACGCCGGATACAACCGTATTTTTGGACATGCTGCGCGGCGTCCCTTATGCCGTGGGCGTCGAATACGTCAGCATAGGCTGGTTCGCGGGTTTATGGGCCGAACTGGCCGCCATATTCAAGCAGGAACTCTCGGCCTGGGATGGCACGGTCGCTTCGTTCCTGACGACCCAAAACGCAAAGCTCAATGTGGCCGGCCGGGTGTTTTTCCATCTTGTGGAGAACAAGTCCGACAAGTACCCCTTCGCTTTCCTCGCGACATATTCCACGGAGACGGGCGAGCAAAACAAGGCGGCCCATGTGCCGCTCAAAAACGCGTTGCTTGAATACAAAGACAGGCAGGATCTGCTACTCAAGCTGCTCTCCGCCGTGAGCCGCGCCGCCGATAGCAGCGACTTTATCTCCGAACTGGTGGAGAGCGGCGAACTGTTTTCCCCGTTGCAATTCACCGCCGACGAGGCGTATACCTTCTTGAAGGAGATCCCGTTGTACGAGGAAAGCGGCGTCATGTGCCGTATGCCCGATTGGTGGAAGAAAAAGAACGCCGGGCTGAAAGTGTCGGTTTCCATTGGCGGCAAGGCGCCGTCGCAGATCGGCTTTGAGGCTCTAATCAGCTGCAAACCCAGCCTGCTTTGGGACGGGGAGGAGATTTCCAGGGAAGAGATCGAGGCGCTGATGTCGCAAACGGCGGGGCTGTCCTTCCTGAAGGGCAAATGGATCGAGGTCGACCATGAAAAGCTGAAATCCGCGCTGGAAGCGTATGAAAAGGCCGACGCCATGGGCGATATTTCCTTCGCCGACGCCATTCGCATGGAGCTGGGGATCTCGAAAAGCGTTTCGCATGAACTGGGCGATACGGTGGAGATCACGAACGGGCAGTGGCTGAAGGGTATCAGGGACAGGCTTACCGACCCCTCTCTGCTGGAGAACCTAAAGCCGGGGGAAGGGTTCAAGGCGAAGCTCCGGCATTACCAGCAGACGGGGTTCAACTGGCTGGCGTCCATGAAAGGCATGGGCTTCGGCGCGTTGCTAGCCGACGACATGGGCCTGGGCAAGACCGTCCAGATTTTGGCATTGATCGAATACTTGCGGCGAAGCGGCGGGAGCAAGGGGCTGCTGATCATCCCCGCGTCTTTGATCGGGAACTGGCAGAAGGAACTGGCCCGTTTCGCGCCGGAGATCAAGTATTCGGTGCTCCATTCCAAGAACACCGAATTGAACGACGAATCGGACCTATTCATCACGACATACGGCATGGCGTTGCGGCTGGAGCATCTGCGGGCGCGCCGGTGGGACGTGGTCATCCTGGACGAGGCGCAGGCTATCAAGAACCCCGCCACCGGCCAGACAAAGGCGGTAAAACAGTTGAACGCCTCTTTCAAAGTTGCCATGACCGGTACGCCCATCGAGAACAAGCTGGGCGATTTATGGTCGCTGTTCGACTTTTTGAACACCGGCCTGTTGGGTACGGCGAAGGAGTTTTCGAACTACGCCAAAAACATCAAGGAGAGCGGCTCATACGCCAAACTGCGCGGCGTGGTGAGCCCCTTTGTGCTGAGGCGGCTCAAGACTGACAAGGCCATCATCAGCGACCTGCCCGATAAGGTTGAAATCAAGGCGTATACCACCCTCACCAACAAGCAGGCGCTTCTGTACCAGGGGCTGATCAGGGATCTGGAACACAAGCTGGAGACTGCGGATGGCATTGAGCGCAAAGGGGTCGTGCTGGCGGCGATCATGAAATTCAAGCAGATCTGCAACCATCCCGATCAGTACCTGGGGCAGGCCGCCTACAAAGCGACCGGCAGCGGGAAATTCGGGAAGCTCAAGGAAATCTGTGAAACGATCTATGAAAAGCGCGAGCGTGTGCTGGTTTTCACGCAGTTCAAGGAGATGACCAATCCGCTGGCCGACTTTTTGGGTACGGTCTTTACGCGTGACGGGCTCGTTTTGCACGGCGGGACACCGGTCAAAAAACGCGCCGGCTTGGTAGACAAGTTCAACGGCGCGGAGTACGTGCCGTTCATGGTGCTGTCTCTGAAAGCCGGCGGCGTGGGCCTGAACCTGACGGCGGCCAACCATGTGATACACTTCGACCGCTGGTGGAACCCCGCCGTGGAGAACCAGGCCACCGACCGCGCGTTCCGTATCGGGCAGACCAAAAACGTGATGGTGCATAAATTCATCACCGCCGGGACGATCGAGGAGAAAATCGACGCGATGATCGAGGAAAAGCAACAACTGTCCGGCGATATCATCGCGGCCAGCGGCGAAAACTGGATCACCGAAATGAACAATGACCAGCTTATGAATCTGTTCAGGCTGGAGGTGTAAGTGAGGATGGGCTGGGGATATTATCCTGAATACGTGCCTGTGGCCAGCAAACGGGCGAATGCGCAAAAAGCGCTGGCGAAGCTGCGAAAGAAGAAGCCCGACATCTGCCCTGTCGCCATCGAGGGGAGCAAGATCGCCAAGACGTGGTGGGGGATCGCTTGGAACAAGAACCTGGAGGCTTACGCCGACTACGAAAACCGGATAGGGCGCGGCCGTGCGTATGTCAGGAACGGCATGGTCCTCGATTTGCGGATCGACTCCGAAAAAGTGACCGCCATCGTCGCCGGCAGCGGACGCACCCCTTACAATGTGAAGATCACGATAGACGCGCTCTCGAAGGCCAAATGGGAGAAGATTACCGAGATATGCGGGCGGAGCATCGCCAACATCGATCAGCTTGTGCAGGGGAAGTTCCCCCTGGAATTGGATTCGCTCTTCACGCAGAAGGG
>WRCJ01000026.1 GCA_009784085.1 Oscillospiraceae bacterium
ACGACGGTCACCATCAGCCTCCCCCACAAAATAGGCGGGCTCGTGTGATGCGGCGGCGGCGGCGGCGCGGGGGTCGCGGCGGCGGGACCGTGGGCGTGACGGGTACGACGGCGGGGCCGTGGCGTTACGGCGGGACGTACGGGGTCGCGGCGGCGGGACGGACGGGGTCGCGGCGGCGGGACCGTGGCGACGCGGCGGGACGTACGGGGTCGCGGGCGCGGGCGCGGCGTCACGGCGGGACGTACGGGGTCGCGGCGACGGGGCCGTGGCGTCACGGCGGGACGTACGGGGTCGCGGCGACGGGGCCGTGGCGTCACGGCGGGACGTACGGGGTCGCGGCGGGACGCGCAGGGGCGCGGGCGCGGGCGCGGCGGAAACGGCAACACACGGAAACGGCGACACCTTGCGTTCGTTCGTAAGATCTGGTATAATATGATAGGTGAGATATATTCGTTGTAGTATATTCGGATGAATGTGGATAAAGAGGGGATCTTTGCCTTGAAAAAAGAAAAATCTTTTAAAACCACGATCGGCGGCCAGGCCCTCATCGAGGGCATCATGATGCGCGGGCCGGAGAAGGCCGCCTATGTTGTGCGGGGCGCCCAGGGTTTGGTGAGCAAAGAGCGGAAGCTCAAGCCGGCCAAAGAGAAATTCTTCCTGTTGCGCTGGCCGTTTTTCCGGGGCGTGTTCAATTTTGTCGGCTCCATGCGCGACGGCATGAAGGCGCTCACCTGGTCGGCCGAGCAGTTCCCCGACGACGACGAAGCCGACGGGGATACCCCCGCGAAGGAAGAAGAACAGCCTTCCAAATTCAGCCTCTGGCTCGATAAAAAACTCAGCAGCGAAAAGGTGCAAAAGGCCGTGATGACCATCGCTGTCGTCATTGGGCTTGCCCTCTCCATCGGCATCTTTATGTTGCTGCCCGCCTTCCTGACCGGGCTGATAGGCGGCGACTCGCTGGGGCGGGGCATCACGCGCAACCTGCTGGAGGGTCTCATCCGCATGATCATCCTGCTTAGCTATATGGCGTTGGTCTCCCGCATGAAAGACATCAAGCGGGTCTTCCGCTACCATGGCGCCGAGCACAAAACCATTGCCTGCTACGAGGCCGGGCGCGAACTGACGGTGGAGAACGTGCGCGGGTTTTCCCGGTTCCATCCGCGTTGCGGCACCAGTTTCCTGTTCATGGTGGTCATCATCAGCATCTTGGTCTTTTCGTTGCTCGCCCCGCTGGAAAACATGCTTCTGGGCGTGGGAGCAGACGGGGCCGTCAATACGTCCTCGGGGATATACCTTTTGATACGCACCGCCTCCCGCCTTATTCTCCTCCCCTTGCTGGTGTCTGTTTCCTATGAGATCAATCGTCTCATCGGACGTTTTGATAGCCTCCTCACCCGCATTTTGCGCGCCCCCGGCTTGTGGATGCAACGCCTGACCACCTATGAGCCGGACGACAGCATGATCGAGGTGGGCATCGAGGCGTTGCAAAGGGTGATCCCCTCGCAAAAGGGCGCGGATGAATGGGGGAAGGGAAATTAATGGGAACTAAGGGGTACTAGGGGTACTAAGGCATCGGCGGAATAGCGGAATCGGCGGAACGAGCGGAGGCGGAGGGGAAGTATGGCCAGCACCTACAACAATCTATATCTGGATCTCAGACAACAGCTGTTGGGCGGAGGGATCTTGATGGCTTCTTTGGAAGCCCGTGAGATCATGCGCCATGTGACCGGCAAGGATCGTCTGGCTATTGCCCGCGACTACCACATGTACGTGCATCCCGAGGAGGAATCGCAAGCCTTGGCGTTGCTGCGGCGACGCCTGGAGGGGGAACCCATCGCCTATATCATCGGGCAGTGGGAGTTTTTTGGGCTCACCTTTGAGGTGTCGCCGGATGTCCTCATCCCCCGCGCCGATACCGAGGTGCTGGCTGCCCACGCCATTGAACTGGCAAAGGAGTCCGGCCCGGGGGATGTCCGCGTGCTGGATCTATGCACAGGTTGCGGCTGTGTCGGTTTAACCGTGGCGGCTTATACGACCGGCAGCCGCGTGGTGTTGGCGGATGTCTCGGAACCGGCACTCAAGGTAACCCGCCATAATATCCGCCGGCACGATCTTTCCGCCCGGGTGGCCGCCGTACACGCGGACGCGCTGGCGCCCGCGCCCGCCAACTTGGGCCGTTTTGATGTGATCGTCTGCAACCCGCCCTATATCGAATCCGGGCAGTTTAGCGCGTTGGAAGGTAGCGTGCGCCGCTATGAGCCGCACCTGGCCTTGGATGGCGGGCCGGACGGTATGCGTTTCTTCCGCGCCGTAGCCTTGGGCTGGCGAAACGCCGTGAAACCCCATGGCCACTTGGTGTTCGAATGCGGGCAGGGGCAGGCCCCCGCCGTGAGCGAGATCCTGTACCGGGCGACTTACGGGCATGTGGAAACACTGCGTGACGCACAAGGCATTGAACGCGTCGTGGTCGGGGCGCCGGTTTGGACCGACGATATACGCGACGGCGTTTCGGATATTATCTAATCGAAAAATCGATATAATCTATTATTATTCAGAATAGGTGGATGAATTTATGGCACGACCCGAAAAACCGCAATATGTGGCCCCCGCCGATCTCAAACAGTCAGAAAACCGCAAGAAAGCGTTGCAAACGGCACTCGATCAGATCAACATGACCTATGGCAAGGGCGCCGTCATGCGCCTGGGCGACAACGTGGGCATGGAAATCAGCGTCATCCCGACCGGCTGCCTGTCCCTGGATCTATCGTTGGGCGTCGGCGGCTTGCCGCGCGGGCGCATCGTGGAGATCTACGGTCCCGAGGCTTCGGGGAAAACCACGCTGGCGTTGCACATGATTGCCTCGGCGCAGAGAAACGGCGGGGAAGCCGCCTTCATCGACGCCGAGCATGCCCTCGACCCGGTGTATGCCAAGGCGTTGGGCGTCGACACCGATAACCTGCTCATCTCCCAGCCCGACAACGGCGAGCAGGCGTTGGAAATCTGCGAGGCGCTGGTGCGCAGCGGCGCGCTGGATATCATTATCATCGACTCTGTGGCCGCTTTGGTGCCCAGGGCCGAGCTGGACGGACACATGGGCGACGCGCAGGTCGGCCTTCACGCGCGGCTCATGTCCCAAGCCATGCGCAAGCTGGCCGGTAGCCTGGCCAAGACCAACACGGTGGCCGTTTTCATCAACCAATTGCGCGAAAAGGTTAGCACCGGCTACGGCGGCGGCTACGGCAACAACGAGACCACGACCGGCGGCCGCGCGCTGAAATTCTATGCCAGCGTGCGCATCGACGTGCGCCGAACAAGCTATATCGAAACCGGCGGCGTGAAGATCGGCGCCACCACCATCTTGAAGGTCGTCAAAAACAAGACGGCGCCCCCCTTCCGCAACTGCACCGTGGATATCCTCTATGGCGAAGGGATATCCCATACGAGCGAGCTCCTCGATTTGGGCGAGCGTTTGGGTCTGGTACAAAAGAGCGGCTCTTGGTTCAGCGCCGGCGACATCCGTTTGGGCCAGGGCAAAGACGCGGCCCGTGCCTATCTCAAGGAAAACCCGGAATTCGCCGACGATCTGGAAGCCAAGATCCGCACCGAGGGCCATACCCTGCAGATGATCAACAAGCCCAGGAGGGGCAAGGTGGCGCCGGCTGGCCGGGGCGTGCGCGTGTTGGTCGAGGCCAGCGATTTGGATAATGAAGAAAGCGGCGGCAATGCGTAGTACGCAATCGCCGGTGCCGGTGCCATCGTCGGTACCATCGTCGGTGCCGTCGCCGGTGTCATCGCCATCGCCGGTACTGTCGCCGTCTCCGGAGTGCGAGGCGGCGCGCGAGGCGGCGTTGAGGCTGTTGGCGCGGCGCGCGTTGAGCGTGAACGAGCTGACAGCCAAACTGGAAGCGTTGGGCTACGGCGTCGAAGTCTGCGACGATGCCGTCGCGTGGCTCCTCGATCTGGGCTACCTGAATGACGAGGCTTTGGCGCGCGACCGCGCGGAGGCGTTGAGCGAAAAGGGCTATGGGTTCTACCGCATACAATTTGATTTGCGGCGGCGTGGGCTAGACCCTTCGCTGGCAGATCAAGTCCTGGCGGAACTGCCCGACGCCGCCGAAGCCATCGACGACCATATTGCCCGGATGATGGCGGGGCGCGACGCCGGCGATCCCCAACAACGCCGCCGTACCGCCGCCGCGCTGTCCCGGCGCGGGTTCCCTTCGGACGACATCAACGCGGGCATGGCGCGATTCATGATGCATGATGCATGATAAATGATAAATGATGATGAAAGTTGCTTTGATTTCGTTGGGATGCGCTAAGAATCTTGTCAGCAGTGAGCAAATGCTCTATCGGCTTCGCGAGGCTGGCTACCATTTGGTGGGTGACGCCGATGGTTCCGACATTGTTGTGATCAACACCTGCGGTTTTATCGAGGATGCCAAACGCGAAGCCATCGAGCATATTTTGCGCCTGGCCGCCCTCAAAGCCGAAGGGCGCGTCGGCAAGATCCTGGTGGCCGGCTGTCTGGCCGAGCGTTACCGGGAGGAAGTGTTTCGCGAGTTACCGGAAGTTGACGGCCTGGTGGGATGCGGCAGCTTCCACGAAGTTGCGCATGCGGTCGCCTCTGCGGCGGCCGAGGGGCGTCCCTGTCTGTTTCCCCCCCCCGACGCCACGCCGCTGGAGGCGTCGCGCCTTGTCTCGACGCCCCGCTTCACGGCCTACCTGAAAATCGCCGAGGGCTGCGACAATGCCTGCGCCTATTGCGTGATCCCCCGCCTGCGCGGCGCATTCCGAAGCCTCCCGATGGACGCCTTGCTGTCCGAGGCCGCGTTGCTTGTCAAGGGCGGCGCGAGGGAGCTGATCCTGGTGGCCCAGGACACCACCCGATACGGCATGGATCTCTATGGGAAAAGGCGCCTGCCGGAACTCCTGGAGGCTCTGTGCCAGATCGACGGCTTGCGGTGGCTGCGCCTGCACTACCTGTACCCCAGTGACGTGGATAGCTACCTTGTCGACGTGATCGCGCGGGAGGGGAAGATTGTCAAATACCTGGACATCCCCATCCAGCATTGCAACGATCGCCTGCTGGGCGCGATGGGGCGACGGGGCGGGCGGCGGCAGATCGAGGCCCTGGTGTACGCGCTTCGCACCCGTGTCCCCGGCGTGGCGTTGCGCACATCGCTGATCGCCGGGCTACCCGGAGAGACCGATGCCGATTTCGAGGAACTGTGCGCGTTCTTGCATAAGACCCGCTGGGAGCGCGCCGGCGTGTTCCCCTATTCCCCCGAAGAGGGGACAAGGGCAGCCGAAATGCCGGGGCAAGTAGAGGCCGTTACCAGGCATAAGCGCGCCCAAATCCTGATGGACATCCAGCGGGATATCATGGAGGATTTCCATAAAACACTGCTGGGGAAAACCCTCGATATCCTCACCGAGAGTTATGACAGGCAAACCGGCCGGCACTGCGGCAGATCCTGGGCCGATAGCCCCGAGGTGGATAGCCGGGTGTTTTTCACAGCCCGCCGCCGCATCGCCGCCGGGACATTTGCCCGTGTACGCATCACCGGCCTTCACGGCGATGACCTGCTGGGACGGGCCATTGTCACCTGATTGAGCGAGGAGTTCGCTATGACGCCAGCCAATTATATCACGCTGTCACGTATCGCCCTCATCCCCCTCTTCATGTGGGCGATGCTTTCGACTGCCCCTTATTCGGAGATCGTCGCGCTTCTTATTTTTGTTGTGGCCAGCGTCACCGACGCGGTGGACGGCTATATCGCGCGCCGCTTTCATCAGGTTACCAATTTGGGGAAATTTATCGACCCATTGGCCGACAAGCTGTTGGTGACCTCTGCCCTGCTCATGTTCGTACAAAACGGTCAGATTTCCTCCGTGCCGGCCATGATCATCATCACGCGGGAATTGATGATCACCTCCTTACGCATGGTGGCTGTCGCGGCGGGCAGGGTCATCGCGGCCGGCTGGGAAGGCAAGGTAAAGACATGCGTGCAGATTGTGTGCATCGCTTTCCTGCTCACAGGGCAAGGCGGTGCGGCCATATTCGGCGCGACGGGTTTCCGCTGGGACGACATGGTCGTTTGGCTCATGACAGCCGTGACCGCTTGGTCCGGCGCCGCGTATCTTTACAAACACAAGGATGTTTTACGAAAAGACAATGAACGTCATTAGCGTTATGAGCGTTATGAGCGTTATGAGCGTAGGAGGCGTAGCGTAATATGCGGATCTACAATACATTGACACGGGAAAAGGAAGAGTTCGCGCCGATTCGGCCTGGGAAGGCTGGTATTTACTGCTGTGGGCCTACGGTCTACAACCTTATCCATGTGGGCAACGCCAGGCCGATGGTCGTCTTCGACGTCCTGCGCCGCCATTTGGAGGCCGGCGGGCTGGATGTCACCTTCGTGCAAAACTTCACCGATATCGACGACAAGGTCATTGACAAGGCTGTGCGGGAGGGCGTTCCCTTTTCTGAGATAGCCCGGCGCTATATCGAGGAATACTATACGGACGCGCATGGCTTGGGCGTGCGCGACGCGGATATCGCCCCCCGGGCCACCGATTGCGTCGCGCAAATCCTGAGTTTGATCCAGATATTGTATGACAAGGGGTTTGCCTATACAACCCCTGACGGCGTCTACTATCGGGTCAACAAGTTTCCCGATTATGGGAAACTCTCGCGCCAGCCCTTGGCGGATCTGGAAGAGGGCGCCCGCGTGGAGATCAGCAGCGGCAAGGAGAGCCCGATGGACTTCGCCCTGTGGAAGCTGGCAAAGCCGGGCGAGCCGTCCTGGCCATCGCCTTGGGGGGAAGGCCGCCCCGGTTGGCATATCGAGTGCTCGGCTATGGCGGGCGATCGCCTGGGGCAGACGCTGGACATCCATTGCGGCGGGCAGGATCTCATCTTCCCGCACCATGAAAACGAAATCGCCCAATCCGAAGCCGCCCACGGCGCCCCGCTGGCCCGGCATTGGATGCACAACGGTTTCTTGAGCCTAGACAACCGGAAAATGTCCAAATCCCTTGGCAATATCTTCACCGTTCGCGAAGCGGCAAACGCCTACGGCTACGACGCGATTCGCTACTTTCTGTTGTCGGCCCACTACCGTAGCCCCCTCAACTACTCGGCAGACTCCCTGGAGCAATCGCGCGCGGCGTTGTCGCGGCTAAAAAACACCGAAGGGCGGCTGGTCTTCCTGCGCCAAAACGCCACAGGGACCCCCTCTGCCGGGGAGGAGGCGTTCCTCGCTACATTACCGGGCTACAAAGCCCGTTTCGACGCCGCGCTGGACGACGACCTCAACACCGCCGACGCGCTGGGCGTCCTGTTTGAGATGATACGGGAGATCAACGCGCAAACAGCCGGGAACCCCTCCCGCGCGCTGGCTGACGCCTGCCTGCGTGCCCTGCGCGAACAAGCCGATGTGCTAGGCTTGCTGTACACGGTGGGGGCAGCGGCGGGGGCAAACGCGCTGGACGACGAGACGGAGGCGCTCATCGAAAAGCGCCAGGCCGCCCGCGCCGCCCGGGACTTTGCGGAAGCCGACCGTATCCGCGACCAGCTTAAAACCCTCGGTATCCTGCTGGAGGACACGCCCCAGGGCGTCAAGTGGCGCAGGGAGGAAACGGTTTGAGCCGTGACTTTGTGAATGGTATGAGCAGTGAGTCGGCCAGCGGTAAGGCAACCAGCGATAAGTCGGCCGGCGGTAAGTCGATCCTGCTTTTCGACCTGGACGGCACCATCATCGATTCCCGCATAGGGGTGACGCGGGCGGTACAGTATTCGCTGACCCACTTCGGTATCGAGGTGAAGGATCCGGATCTGCTCATTTCCTTTATCGGCCCCCCGTTGCGGGAATCGTACAAACGCGAGTACGGTTTTGTCGGCGAACAGGCCGAGACGGCTGTCGTCATGTTCAGGGAATACTACGACCGCCGCGGCGCACGGGAGTGTTCGCTGTACGCGGGCATCGATAAGTTGCTCGCCGGCTTGTATCGGGCGGGGAGGGTCTTGTTGCTGGCCACCTCCAAGCTGGAGGTCTATGCCTTAAAAATCTTGGAGGGCTTCGGCCTGGCTGCTTACTTTACCACTGTTGTGGGCGCCCAGCCCGACGGCATGATTTCCCATAAACGGGAAGTCATTGCGAAGGTGCTGTCACAAGCCGGTGTGGCCGACCTTGGCGAGGCCGTCATGATCGGTGACAGCCGTTTTGACATACGGGGGGCCAAGGCGGTTGGCCTGGATACGGTGGGCGTGCTGTACGGCTTCGGGACCCGCGAGGAATTGGAGGAATCCGGCGCGGACATTATCGTGGAGAGCGTGGCGGATTTGTCCCGTTTGTTGGGCGTGTGACGTAGGCGTGTGACGACACTTAGTTGAAGGGCAAGAAGTATCTATGCGGGAGGGAAACACAAATGGAACGCGCGGAAAAAGTGGGGGACATGCTGAAAGTATTCGCGTTGGAACCTATCAACGAGGATACGATGGATTTTTTCTGCGAGACCATTGATGACCAACCATACGCCGAGGGTCTCAAGCTGGTGCGGGCTATCGTCGAAAAACGGGCATCGCTTACGCTGTTCGCGCCGGGGACGCTGGACATGATCATAGAGAAATCCGGAGGATCCCTGCGGGATGTGTTCGCCATGATCATGGGCGCGGCGCGTCTGGCGCGGCGCCGGGACGATGTGTGCATTCATTTGGCCGACGCCCAATGGGCCGCCACAGAACTGAAGTCCGCCCGAACCCGATGCATCGAGCAAAAGGATTATCAAATGCTGGCGGACATTCATAAGCACCACCGCACGGAGATACTTGACAAGTCGAAGATGTTGGAAATGATGCAGGGGATGGTCGTTTTGGAATACAACGGCGACAGCTGGCATGACGTGCATCCGCTGGTGGCTGACTTCCTGCGCAGTATCGGGAGACTCTCATGAACCAGCAAACCCCATCCCCCGCCGAGCAGGACGCCTTGGCCCGGGACACCCTGCAATGGATCATGGATAGCGCCGAGGATGGGTTCTATCTGCTCATCGCCCCGCTCAAGCTACAGCGGGTCGAGGCCGAACGGTACGCCGAAAGTGCCGCTGTCTACGACTACGACAACACCCGGCGGCCGGAGGATTATATTGGCAGGCCCTTCTCCTTCGGTGAGCTGGCTAGGTGGGCCGACGGGCAGACCCGCAACAAGCTGTTTGTCCTGAATGTGCAGGCCGTCCTGCAAACGGAGAATGACTTTCTCAACCTCAATCTCAGCCGGGACATGCTGGCCCGAATGGGCAAGGTGTGGGTATTCGGCGCGACGGCCTTGATGGACGACAAGCTGGCCCGGACAGCGATGGATTTTTACGCCTACGTGCGCCTGCAGGCCAAGTTTCCCGAGCAACCCGAGGCGCTTACGATCGGGGCCCGTTTTCCCGAAAGCCGTCTTTTCAATTCGTCCGAGGAAGCCCGGCGCATGATCGCTACTTACGGTGAACTGGAGGAGCGTCTGCTGGCGGAGGACACGGAGGGATTGGAGGACAAACAAAGGCTGTCCATCGCGGCTACGCTGGAAAATATCGCGGGTGCATATTTTGATTGCGGCCAATACGATCACGCACTGAGGTTGTTGGAGCGTGTGAGATGCATCCGGGAAAAGGAACTTGGGACGGAACATCCGGACACCATAAAGACATACAACAAAATCGGGCGTAATTATTACGAGTTAGGCCAGCATAACGAGGCATTGCGCTGGTACCAAAAGGTATTCGATATTCTCAGTTCGTAACGCAGTACGCAACAATTGGGCTGCAAAGCAGCCCGTTAGGAGACATCCCCATGACACTGATGGCACTCGACGGCAACAGCCTGCTCAATAGGGCATACTACGGCGTCAAGGCGCCGCTGTCCACAAGGGATGGGCAGCCCACCGGGGCGCTTCTAGGATTTTGCCACATTCTGTTCAAGTTGATTGACGACTATGCCCCGGACGGGTTATGCGTCGTCTTCGATGTAAAGGCGCCTACCTTTCGCCATGAGATGTACGACGGCTACAAAGCCGGTCGCCGGCCCATGCCGGAGGATCTCGCCTCGCAGCTACCTTTGTGCCGCGAACTGCTGGACGCTCTGTGTATCAAGCGGTACGAACAGCCCGGCTACGAGGCCGACGATCTGCTGGGCGTCATCAGCCGGCGCTGCGAGGGGGGCGGCTGGGACTGCCGCCTGGTCACTGGAGACCGGGATGCCTTTCAGCTTGTCGGCGAGCGCACGCAAGTGCTTTACGCTTCCTCCCGGGGGGGGCGTTCCGAGGCCACGCTCTATGACCTGGGGGCTATCCAGGCCGAATACGGCTTAACGCCGGCGCAGCTCATCGATCTCAAGGCTTTGATGGGCGACGCTTCGGACAACATCCCCGGCGTAGCCGGCGTGGGGGAGAAAACCGCGCTGGCACTGATGCACCGCTTTGGATCGCTGGATGCGCTGTATGAAGGCTATGAAGCCGCCGATCTCAAACCGGGCGTCAAAAACAAGTTGCGCAACAGCCGCGACATAGCATATTTGAGCCAAAAACTGGCTACCATCGACTGTGACGCGCCGCTTACCTTCACGCCCGAAGAGGCAAAGCGCATCCCCTGGGATGAGGAAAGGCTGTTGTCCTTCCTGGAGCGGCTGGAATTCCGCAAATTGATCAAGACACTGCATCTACAGGCGCGGGACGCGGCGGACGCATCGGGCGCATCGGGCGCATCGGATGCGGCGGACGCATCGGCAAGACCCGAGGCGCCGGCCCATGCCTTTGCCCCCCCACCCGCCAGGGAACTCACCATAGGCACGCCACGCGACGACTTACAGGCCGATCTCCCCGCCGACCCCCTTGCCGACCTCCTCGCCACCTGCCGGGCCGCCCCCCGCGTGGCCGTCGTTTGCCCCGAGGATCTGTCCTCGCTGTGCGTTTGCACGGGCGAGGAAACCGTCTCGCTCTCCCGGATAGCCGTAGGTCCGGAGGCCTTTGAGGCGTTTTTACGCGCCTTTTTCGACGCCGGCGTACGCAAGATCGCCCACGGCGTCAAGCCGTTGATGCGCCTGCTGAAAGCCGAGGATTTGCCCTGCGCCGATTTTGTCATGGATACGGCGTTGGGCGCCTATTTGCTGGCGCCCAGCCAGGGGAAATATCCCATCGACGGCGTGATCGGGGACGCTTTGGATTTTGAACCCGAAAGCGATGAAGACAGGGCCGGCGCGCTGCCGGCGTTGGCCGCGCTGCAGGAGGGGCAGTTGCAAGCGCTGGGGCTTGACAAGCTGTTGTTCACGATGGAGCTGCCGCTGTGCGAGGTACTGGCCGACATGGAGCTGGCCGGCTGCAAGGTAGACCGGGACGGTTTGCGTGCGTACCAGCACATGTTGCTCGACAGATTGGCCGCCTGCGAGGAGCGCATCTTCGCGCTGGCCGGCACCGATTTTAACATCGCCTCCCCCAAGCAGTTGGCGGAAATCCTGTTCAAGAGGCTCGGCCTACCAGCCGCCAAAAAGACCAAGACCGGCTACGCCACCGACATCGAGGTGCTGCAAAAGCTGAAGCCTTGGCATCCCATCGCCGGGGAGGTCATCGAATACCGCCAGCTCAGCAAGTTGAAGTCCACTTACGCCGATGGCTTGCTCAAGGCGGCAGGGCCGGACGGGCGCGTGCGCACCAGCTTCCAAATGACCGCCACCGCCACCGGCCGGCTGTCCTCAATCGAACCTAACCTGCAAAATATCCCCGTGCGCACCGATCTGGGTGGGGAATTGCGCCGCCTGTTCGTGCCGGAAAACGATGATTTCGTGCTGATCGACGCCGACTACTCGCAGATAGAGCTGCGCGTGCTGGCCCATATCGCGGGCGACACGGCTATGCGGGCCATCTTCGCCGCCGGCGGCGACATCCACACGGCCACCGCCGCCCAGGTATTCGGCGTGTCGCCGGGGGAGGTCACGCCGCTGATGCGCCGGCGCGCCAAGGCGGTCAACTTCGGCATTGTGTACGGCATGTCGGCCTTTTCCCTCAGCGAGGACATCGGCGTCACCGTATCCGAGGCCCGAGGATACATAGACGGTTATCTGGAACACTTCGCTGGCGTGCGCGCCTATATGAAAGACATCGTGGAGACCGCCCGCCGCGACGGCTATGTGTCCACGTTGCTGGGCAGGCGCCGCTGGCTGCCCGAGCTCGCATCGCCTAACCGCAACACCCGCGCCTTCGGGGAGCGGGTAGCCCTCAACGCCCCCATCCAAGGCGCCGCCGCCGACATCATCAAGCTGGCCATGCTGGCGGTCTGGCGGAGGCTGAAAGCCGAGGGGCTGTCGGCCAGGCTGATCCTGCAAGTACACGACGAACTCATCGTCGAGTGCCCCCGCAGCGAGGCCGACACCGTCCGCGCACTGCTTGCCGAGGAGATGGAGCGGGTCTATACATTGAATCCCCCACTTGTGGCCGAGGCCCATGTGGGCGTCAATTGGCTGGAGGCCAAGTAGGCCAGTATGGGCGGTATGAACAACGCGGACTCCAGGGGCGGCGTGAACGGTACGGACCCCACGGGCTGCATGAACGATATGAACGGCATCAATAGGATTTATTTGCTCGATCCCCACGTAGCCAACCTCATCGCCGCCGGCGAGGTGGTGGAGCGTCCGGCATCGGCACTCAAGGAACTCCTCGAAAACGCCATCGACGCGGGTGCGACAACCATCACAGCCGAGTCGGCGGGCGGTGGCGCGCGTTTGTTGCGGGTCGCCGACAACGGATGCGGGATGTCCCACGAAGACGCCGAGCGCGCCTTTAGGCGCCACGCCACCAGTAAGATCCGCCATGCCGAGGACTTGCACGGCGTAACCACGTTGGGGTTTCGCGGCGAGGCTTTGGCCGCGGTAGCCGCCGTTTCGCGCATACAATTGTTCACCCGCGTGCGCGGCGTGGCGATGGGCGCGACGCTCAGCCTGGAAGCAGGCCGGGTGACGGGGCGATCCGAGGCCGGCTGCCCCGAGGGGACGACCATCGTGGTGCGCGATCTGTTTTTCAACACGCCGGCCCGGCAGAAGTTCCTCAAAAGGGATCAAACCGAGACGGCCCACATCCAATTGGCCTGCCAGCGCGCGGCTTTGTCCCATCCGGAAATCTCGTTCCTCTATATCCGGGACGGGCGACAGGCTTTTCTGACACCGGGGGACGGGCTACCGCGATCTTGCCTTTACAGCCTGTTCGGGCGGGAGTTCACGGATGGCATGTGCGAGGTCGAACACACCCAGGGCTATATCCGCGTATGGGGCTTTATCAGCCGGCAAGAAGCGGCGTTGGGCAGCCGGAATGCCCAGCATGTCGTCGTGGGCGGCCGCCCGGTACGCTCCCGCGTGGTGACAGCCGCGTTGGAAGAGGCTTACAAGAATCGCCTGACCACAGGGCGGTACCCGGCCTGTGTCCTGTACATCGAGACACCGCCTGTCGATTGTGACGTCAACATCCATCCGGCCAAGAGCGAGATCAGGTTTTCCAGGGAACGGGACATCTTCGACGTGGTCTTTTGCGCCGCGCGCAACGCGCTTGACCAGAACGCGCGCCCGCTCTGGGAAGTCGATCCCTCCACGCTGTGCGTCGCGCAGGCGCAGCCTCCCCCCGGCACAAAAGGTACGTATCCCGCCGGCAACTGGGCGGCGGATGGGGGCGGCGACGCCACGCCATATACCGCCGACCCGTCAAATGCCGCATCACCATATGCCGGCACCCCACCGTATGACGACGCCCCGCCATATACCGGCACCTCACCAAACGTCGCCGCCCCACCGCCCTGGCGGTTGGTGGGCGAAGCCCTGGGCGGCTACCTGATTGTCGAAACCGACGAGGGGCTGGCCATCATCGATAAACACGCGGCCCATGAGCGCATCCTGTTCGACAGGCTCAAGGCGTCGCCAGAGAAGCCCATGACACAGCTCCTGCTATCGCCGCTGACCGTCCCGCTGCCGTCGGCCGAGATGTCCGCACTGCTGGAACACACAGACATGCTATCCGCCACAGGCTTTACGGCGGAAGAGTTTGGTGGCGGGACGCTGGTCGTCCGCGAGGTCCCGTCCGATGTGGATCTCTGCGATATCCCGGCGCTGCTCGGCGAAATCGCGGCCTGTCTGCTGGAGGGGCGGCGCGATCCCACGCCCCGCCTTTTTGAAGACGTCTTACGCCGGGTGGCTTGCAAAGCCGCCGTCAAGCTCGGGCGCCATGCGCGGGGCAGCGAGGCCGAGGCCGAGGCGTTGGCGCGGCAGGTCATGGAGGACAAAGATTTGCGGCACTGCCCCCATGGCCGGCCGGTTTGCGTCGTCCTCTCCCGTGGAATGATAGAAAAACAGTTTCGTCGATAAAATCTGGAGGTAAAGATCATGAAGGTTCGCCAGTTACTCAGTCCGTTCATAGCACTTTTCATAGCGCTGTCGCTCATTGCCCTTTTATCCGCTTGCTATGATGATGGCCTTCCCGACAAAAGCAATCCGCCGCCCTCCGGCGCCGCAGAAACCGACGGCCAAACGCCGTCGGGGCCACCGGATCCCGATACATCCGAAACGCCCGGCACAACAGGCGTCCCGGAGACGAACGGGCCACAGGAATCGTCCAGTATGTACGAGGGGTACGAGGGCGACTTGGACGCCAATGGTCTGCGCAGCGGTTGGGGGACATGGACATATGAAAACTTCCGCTATGAAGGCAATTGGAAAAACGATATGCCCAACGGCGAAGGCACGCTGTCCGTCTCCGGCGAGGGCAAACAGGGCGTGCTCACCCTCGCCAGCGGGAATTGGGTGGATGGGTTTGCGGAGGGAACCATACTATTCACGATGCGGACAATAAAAAATAACTCTGAAAAGATCCTCACATGGCAATTCCAGCTGGTAAAAGGTTGCGCGTTGGCGGATGAAACTGTCTATGATATCAATGAAAACGCGCCCGCAAAGCTCGTACGCGGGCAACTCGTAGCCGGCGTCCCCCCCTGGGCGGAGCATGGCGGCGCCGTGCCAGAAGACCCCCCGCCCGCTAAGGTAACCCTTGCGCCGGGTACCTCCCCCCATCCGGATTCGGAATACGCGGTCAGCAAAGCGGATGTGGATACCAAGATCGCGGCGATGGAAAATAACATCGCCGAGAGATACAATACGGAAATCTCCATTGACAGCGTTGTTTCGAACGCCTACAACAAGTATAGGGGGCTGGTCGACGAGAGTATCGTAGACCCGGATTTTGTGCGGGTATTGCTCTGCTTGTGCAACTCCTCCGGGAAGGATCTCTCCCTCCTGTCCGAGAAAACCCTCTCTTCGCTGAATAGTATGCTGGTATCGAGAAAGATACAGGCGCTTTATCCTGATAAGTTCATTGCGCACGGCATCGAAGCCCTGATGGTTTATGCCAGCAGGCTCGCCAAAGAAGAAAAACTCACGCCGGAAGACATGGATGCGCTGGTGTATGGATACTTTTTCAAGGGATGCGGCGTTACCGAGGCCGCAGCGGAGCAGAAAAGGATCGATTTTCTAGAGATGTACTATCCTTGGTTGTCCATAGACGCGCCGGGGTGATATGCTGCCATGATGCATGCTTCGGATATCAATGACCCTATCAATGACCCGCCCGTCCTCCTCTGTGTCGCCGGCCCGACGGCGGTGGGTAAAACGGCTCTGGCTGTAGGATTGGCCAGCCGATTGGACGGTGAGGTGGTGAGCTGTGATTCCATGCAGGTCTACAGGGGCATGGATATCGGGACAGCAAAGCCAACCTGGGAGGAGAGGCAGGGCATACCGCATCATATGATCGATGTGGCCGACCCGTGTGACGGCTATTCGGCCGCCCATTACGCACGGGCGGCTGATCGCGCTGTCCGGGATATCATGGCGCGGGGCAAGCGGCCCATCGTCGCCGGCGGCACGGGGCTGTATTTGCGCGCCTTGACGCTGGGCCTGCATGACTCGCCCCCCGGGTTCCCGGACACAAGCGCCCGGTGGGAGGCATTTTTGGCCGAGCATGGGCAGGTGGCCCTGCACCGTGCGTTGGGCGAAACCGATCCAGAGGCCGCCGCGCGCTTGGCGCCCGGAGATACCCGCCGCGTGTTGCGGGCGCTGGTTGTCTATAGCCAAACCGGGAAAACACTCACGCGCCACCATGACGACAGCCAACAGCGCCCCGCCCGTTACCGGCCCCTCGTCCTCGGTTTGCGCATGGATCGGGAGGCACTCTACCAACGGATAGAAACAAGGGTGGACGAGATGATGTCCCAGGGGCTACTGGAGGAGGTCCGGGGACTGGCGGCCCGCCTGCCACCCGATTGCACCGCCATGCAGGCCATCGGGTACAAGGAACTGCTCTCGCACCTGGGAGGCGAATGCACCCGGGAGGAAGCCGTGGCACGGATCAAGCAAGCCACACGGCACTTGGCCAAACGCCAGATGACTTGGTTTACCCATCAGGAGAAAGCGCACTGGTTGGACGCGGAAGCCTCGCCGCTTGCCGCGGCGATGGAGGCATTGCAGGATTAGGTATGGATTCTGCAATCCTGCGACTGCCGCGCAGCTCAGGCTGCGAAGAATGACGGGGGGGTTATATGTTGAAAAAAGGGCGATAATATGTTTTTATAAAATGCATTTAAATGTGCTATATTCGGTGAAAATATTCATGTTTTTCCAATAATTCTTGTTGCATGATGACGAATCAGGTGATATAATCTCAAGTTTCGAAGTAAAATCGCCAGAGTCCCGTATTTACAAGGGGTCTGGCGATTCGCCTACATGTGGTATCCTGCACTGTTTTCTGAAAATCGAAAACTTTTATACCTGTGCGGTTGGACTCGAACAGTGTATGATTGCCAGCCAGCTATCACGCGAACCGCAAGGAACAGCGCAGAGATCCGCGCCGCCCTGCC
>WRCJ01000027.1 GCA_009784085.1 Oscillospiraceae bacterium
CCCCATCCACATGGAATACAAGCTACGCATGTCCCCCGAACAGGTGGCTGAGCAGGTGGCCGCCATGACAGCCTACGCGAAGAAGTATTGTGCCGACATCCAGTTTTCCGCCGAGGACGCCAGCCGCAGTGATTGGGCTTTCCTTTCCCGTATTTTTGCGGTGGCTATCCAAAATGGCGCGACTACCATCAACGTGCCCGACACGGTGGGCTACAGCCATCCCGACGAGATGAAGTCCCTGTTTGCCTATCTGGCGGAAAATGTCCCGGGGATCGGGATCGGGAACGTAACGCTGTCCGCCCACTGCCACAACGATCTCGGCCTGGCGGTATCTAACTCGCTGGCCGCCGTCATGGGCGGGGCGGGGCAGATCGAATGCGCTGTCAACGGCATCGGGGAGCGCGCCGGCAACGCCGCGCTGGAGGAATTGGTCATGGCGTTGCATATCCGGCGGGATACCTATCAATCCGAGACCCGGATCGATACGACGCAGCTCTACCGGACCAGCCGCCTACTACAATCGGTGACCGGTGTGGCTGTGGCGCCCAACAAGGCCGTGGTGGGCGCCAACGCCTTTGCCCATGAGGCGGGCATCCACCAGCATGGCGTCATGGCCGAGCGCACGACCTACGAAATCATGTCGCCCACGATGATCGGCCTGCCGCGCAACAAGATGGTCTTGGGGAAGCATTCGGGCAAGCATGCCTTCGAGGAGAGGCTGAAAGATTTGGGATTTGCGCTTTCCGACGAAGAACTGCAATCCGCCTTCTTGCTGTACAAAGAATTGGCCGACAAGAAGAAGACCGTCCTGGACGGCGATCTGGAGGCGTTGGTGGGGAGCCGGGGCTACAAAGTCCCCGGGCAAATCGAGCTTTCGCATTTTGTCATCAACGCGGGGAACTCCATCGACGGCACGGCCATCATCAAGTTGCGCGTCGGCGACGCCATCCATCAGAACGTGGCGATGGGCGACGGCCCGGTGGACGCCGCCTTCAAGGCGATCAACAAGATCGTGGGGGAGGATTTCGCGTTGGAGTCCTACCAGCTCGGGGCGGTCACCGAGGGCGGGGACGCCATGGGGGAATGCGTACTGCGCGTAAGGCTGGGCGAGGACATCGCCACCGGGCGCGGCTTGTCCACCGACATCATCGAAGCCACCATCAAAGCCTACATCCATGCGGCGAACAAGCTTCTCAACATGAAATAAGGGGGGCTGGCGATGGGCCAGACCATCACGCAGAAAATCTTGGCCGCCCATGCCGGGGCGACGCGCGTCAAGCCGGGCCAGCTCATTGAGATTCCGGTCGACCTGGTGCTGGGCAACGACATCACGGCGCCGGTGGCCATCCGGGAGATGGAAAAAGCCGGGTTGCACAGCGTCTTCGACCCCACGAGGATCGCGCTGGTCCTCGACCACTTTACCCCTTGCAAAGATATCGCCTCCGCCCGTCAATGCGCCGAAGTGCGATCCTTCGCCCGAAAGCATGGCGTCACGCATTTTTATGATGTAGGCGCCGCGGGCGTCGAACATGTGTTGTTGCCCGAAGTCGGGCTGGTGGCGCCCGGGGAAGTGATAATCGGCGCCGATTCCCACACCTGCACGTACGGCGCCCTGGGCGCGTTCTCCACCGGCGTGGGATCGACCGACATGGCCGCCGGCATGGCGCGGGGCATGGCTTGGTTCAAAGTCCCGCAGGCAATCCGCGTGGTCTTGTCTGGTGCGCCGGGCGCCCATGTGGGCGGGAAGGACGTCATTTTGCACCTGATTGCCGCCTTAGGCGTGGATGGCGCGCGATACCAATCGCTGGAGTTTTCCGGGGATGGCGTCGCGGCACTCTCCCTGGACGATCGGTTCACCATCGCCAACATGGCCGTTGAATGCGGCGCCAAGAACGGTATCTTCCCGGTGGACAGCCGCACCGAAGCCTATCTGGCCGGTCGGGTGTCCCGCCCGTGGATCGCGTTTGCGCCGGACGGCGACGCGGCGTACGCGCGGGAGGTGGATATCGACCTGGGATCGCTTGAGCCGCTGGTGGCGTGCCCCCATCTGCCCTCCAACGTGAAACCCGCCCGCGAGATGGGTCGCGTGCGCGTGGATCAGGTGGTCATTGGATCGTGTACCAACGGCAGGTTGAGCGATATGCGCAAGGCGGCCGACATCCTCCGCAACCGGAAAGTGGCCGAAGGCGTGCGTTGCCTCATCATCCCCGGCAGTATGGAGGTCTACCTGGAGGCCATGGAGGCCGGGTTGCTGGCGGACTTCGTCAAGGCGGGCGCGGTGGTGTCCACGCCCACATGCGGTCCCTGCCTGGGTGGGCATATGGGCGTCCTGGACAAGGGCGAGGTCTGTGTGTCCACCACCAACAGGAACTTCGTCGGTCGTATGGGCCATGCCGATTCACAGGTCTATCTGGCAAGCCCGGAGACAGCCGCCGCCTCCGCTGTCGCCGGCCATATCGCGGCGCCGCCGGAAGGGGGGCATAGGGCATCATGAAGGGTAACATGAAGGGTATAACGAAGGGCACAACGAAGGGCATCATGAAGGTTTTTGTCTATGGCGACAACGTGGACACCGACGTGATCATCCCCGCCAGGTACCTCACTACGGGTGATCCAGCGCATTTAGCCGCCCACTGTATGGAGGATATCGACCCGGGTTTTTCGACTACGGTCAAAGAGGGCGATGTTGTCGTCGCCGGGTGGAATTTCGGTTGCGGATCCTCCCGCGAGCACGCGCCGCTAGCCCTGAAGGCGGCTGGCATCGCATGCGTCGTAGCGGCGAGTTTTGCGCGTATCTTCTACCGCAACGCCATCAACATCGGCTTGCCCATCATAGAAAACGCCGAAGCCGCCCGCGATATTAGCCCGGGCGACGCCATCGACGTTTCCCCGGAGGCTGGGCGGATACATAATCTGACCACCGGGCGGATCTACCAGGGCGAGCCGCCGCCGCCCTTCATTATGGAGATCATCCAAGCCGGGGGCTTGCTGCAACGATTGAAGAACTGCCATTGACACATCAGCAGCTTCCTATTAGCCGGGAGCGGGAAGGGGTAGGTGGATTTCTTGTTTTCTATCGCTGTGTTGCCGGGCGACGGGATAGGGCCGGAGGTGACCGCCCCGTGCTTGGCTGTCTTGCAAGCCGTGGGCGATCGGTTTGGGCATCGGTTCGATTTTGCCTTTGCCCCCATCGGCGGGCAGGCCATCGACGAAGCCGGCTGCCCTTTGCCCCCAGAAACGCTGTCCCTCTGCCGCAACGCCGACGCCGTGCTGTTGGGCGCGTTGGGCGGCCCTAAATGGGAGATTTTGCCCGCGCCACGGCGCCCCGAAGCGGGGCTCCTGGCGTTGCGCCAGGAGCTGGGGTTGTATGCCAACCTGCGCCCGGCCGTGCTGTATCTTTGCCTGCGCGAAGCCAGCCCCCTGAAGGATTCTGTCACGGGCGGGGCGTTCGACATGCTGATCGTCCGGGAGCTGACCGGTGGGCTCTACTACGGCCCGCGCGGCTGTGCGGGCGGCCGCGCCTACGACACGATGGTCTACACCGAGCGTGAGATCGAGCGGATAGGCAGGCGGGCTTTCGCGTTGGCGCGGCGGCGGCGCCATAAGGTCACCAGCGTGGACAAAGCCAATGTGCTGGACACGTCCCGCCTGTGGCGATCGGTGATGCATCGCTTGCGGGATGAGCATCCGGACGTGGGCTATGGGGATATGCTGGTGGACAACGCCGCCATGCAACTTGTCCGCCGGCCTGCCGATTTCGATGTCGTGGTCACCGAGAACATGTTCGGGGACATCCTGTCCGACCTCGCCGGCATGCTCACCGGATCGATCGGCCTCTTGCCCTCGGCCAGCCTGGGCGACGGCGCCGTTGCCGTGTACGAGCCGGTACATGGATCCGCGCCCGACATCGCGGGGCAAGGCATCGCCAACCCCACGGCCGCCGTCCTGTCCGCCGCCATGATGCTGCGCCATAGCTTCGGCCTCGCGGACGAGGCCGCGGCGGTGGAAGACGCCGTGATGGCCGTGCTGGCTGGGCGCAAAAAAACCGCCGACCTGGCGGTCCCCGGCGACGAGATTGTGGGCACATCCGAAATGGGGCGTCTTATCGCGCGCGCCATAGCATCATGATAGGGAAGGATGTATATGAATCGAGATCTAGCGATCGGTCTTCCTCCTCTGGTAACGCTTCTTTTTGGAATCATCAGGGAGATGGCTCGTAAAAGAAACCGTAGTGATATATTATGGGGTTATATAAACGTGATTACCACTCTGGTCAGCGCAAGCATTATGGGTCTCTATACAAGGGAATACCCTTTCGAGGAGATCCAAGTATGGTTCGTTCTAAGTTGGATTATCCCTTCGGTCACCGCAATCAGTATTCTTCTCTATATCGGGAAAGATCCTTACGAGGAGATCCAAATAGAACGCAAACGCAATGAAAAGCGCTTGCGCCGGATGCGCCAACTCGAAATGAGAAGTAATAAACCCAAGAACAAGGCCGAGGTAGCCATTGAACGGGAGATAGAAGCCAGAAGGAAAGAGGAATCCAGGGAGAAGAGGCAACAGTATTTGCTTGATAATGGGATCGGCGCACTGATCTACAATGAACGGCTCATGAGTGAAGCGTTTACACGCAAAATGTTGCGTGGCAACGAAGCGTACATTTCATTTTTAGGCTATTGTGCCGAACAAATCGGCTTGGAGGATATCGAATGGACAGATCAAACGATCAACGATATAGAACAAATACTGAGAAGACAAGATCCTCTGCCTAGCTCCAAAGCGAAGTCGTCGCATAAAGCAAGGAAATAGTCATGCATCTAAGGAGGTATCCCATGCCCGCGCTAGCAACCGTTCGATCCCTTTATGCCGGCCCTGCGCTCTTTGCCGGCCAAGTCATCGCCGTACAGGGCTGGCTACGCGCGGTGCGCGACTCAAAGGCAGTCGGGTTTTTGGATCTCAACGACGGTTCCACCGTCAACAATATACAGATCGTTGTGGATGCGGGGCTTGCTAACTATTCCGAGGTCGTCAAGCTGGGCGTGGGCGCGGCGGTGCGCGTGGAGGGGACATTCCTCGCAACGCCCGGCGCCCGCCAGCCTTTTGAACTCCAAGCGGACACCGTGCGGATCGAAGGGGAGTCGTCCCCCGCGTACCCGTTGCAGAAGAAACGCCACACACTGGAGTACCTGCGCACCATCGCCCACCTGCGCCCGCGCGCCAATACCTTCCATTCCGTGTTCCGGGTGAGGAGCGAGCTGGGCTTTGCCATCCATAGCTTCTTCCACGAGCGGGGCTTTGTCCAGGTCCACACCCCCATCATCACCGGCTCCGATGCCGAGGGGGCGGGGGATATGTTCCGGGTCACCGTCCTCGACCCGGCGGCGCCCCCCCTGGCGTATGACGGCCAAGTGGACTTTTCCCGTGACTTTTTCGGCGGGCGGACCGGCTTGACCGTGTCCGGACAGCTGGAGGCGGAGGCTTTCGCGCTGGCATTTGCCAAGACATACACCTTCGGCCCCACCTTCCGCGCGGAAAACTCCAACACCCCCCGCCACGCGGCCGAATTCTGGATGATCGAACCCGAGATTGCCTTCGCCGATCTGCACGACGATATGGATTTGGCTGAGGACATGCTGAAATCGGCCATCGGCGGCGTATTGGCGGCTTGCCCTTCCGAGATGGCGTTTTTCGCCCAGCATATCGACAAAACCCTCGTCGAACGGCTCGAAAAGGTACAAAGCGCAACCTTTAGCCGCATGACGTACACCCAAGCGATAGGGGAGTTGCAGAAACATAAGGGGCGTTTTGTCTATCCGGTGGACTGGGGCAGCGATCTGCAGACCGAACACGAACGCTTCTTGACCGGACAGGTGGTAGGCGGCCCGGTGTTCATCACCGACTACCCCAAGGACATCAAGGCGTTCTACATGCGCCAAAACGACGATGGCCGTACCGTGGCCGCGATGGACTTGCTCGTCCCTGGCGTGGGCGAATTGATCGGTGGCAGCCAGCGCGAGGAACGCGTCGATGTGTTGGTTGCCCGGATGCTGGCCCTGGGGATGCCTGTGGAAGATTATAGCTGGTACCTGGATCTGCGTCGCTATGGCGGGGTGCGCCATGCCGGGTTCGGGCTGGGCTTTGAGCGGTTGATCATGTACTTGACCGGTATGGAGAACATCCGGGATGTCGTCGCCTTCCCCCGCACGGCGGGCTCGATACGATAACGAGGGACGCATATGCACATAACGAGGGATGAATATGCACATAACGAGGGATGTATATGCACATGACGAGGGACGCAAGTGAAAACACTGTATTTTGACTGTTTTTCCGGCATCAGCGGCGATATGGCCGTAGCCGCGCTTCTGGACTTGGGCGTACCGGGCGAGGTCGTCCGCCAGGCGCTTATCGGCCTACCCTTGGACGGCGCCGAGGTAAGCTGGGGCAAGGCCGCGAAAAATGGGATACAGGCTACCCGCTTTACCGTGTCCGAACCCATGTCCGGACACGGGCACGAACATGGACATACGCATACGCACGAACACGGGCACGAATCCGGCCACGAACACGCGCACGGACATACGCATACGCACGCGCACGAACACGGCCACGAACACGGACATACGCACGAACCCATGTCCGGGCACGGGACAGCAGGCCATGCCTCCCCGCCCCATCGGACACTGACCGACATCGAGGCCATATTGGGCGCCGCCGGGTTGCCGCCCGATGCGGCGGCGACGGCGCGGCGGATCTTTCGCCTGATTGCCGAAGCCGAGGGCACGATCCACGGCCGGCCGGCCAGCGAGGTACACTTCCACGAGGTGGGCGCCGTCGATTCCCTGGTCGATATCGTGGCCGCCTCTGCGTGCATCGCGTGGCTTGCCCCCGACCGGGTGGTGTTCTCCCCCCTGCGGGAGGGGCGCGGGACGATCGACTGCGCCCACGGGGTTTTGCCGGTTCCGGCGCCGGCTACGCTGGCCATTTTGGCGGCGCGGGGCATACCTGTGGCGTTTACAGACACAATAGGGGAGATGGTCACGCCCACCGGGGCCGGCTTGGCCGCCGCCCTGGGCGACGCTTTTGGCCTCCCCTGTCCGTCCGGGCGGGTGTTGGCCGTGGGCTATGGGGCGGGGCAGAGGGACTTCGCGCATCCCAACCTCCTGCGCGCCACACTGGTGGAAACGGAAACGGAAACGGAAACGGAGGGCGCATGCTCCGGGGATGCCCAGGTCAACCAGGTCGATCGAGCCGACCGCGCCGACCGAGCCACCCGGGACACCGTCTGTGTTTTGGAGGCAACCATGGACGACTGCGACGGCGAGAGCCTGCACGACGCCATGGAGATCTTGCGGGAAAAGGGGTTTCCAGAGTGCTACCTGACGCCAGCGGTCATGAAGAAGGGGCGGCCGGGCGTGGTGTTCACACTCCTGTGCCCCCCCGGGCGGGAAGACGAGGCGGTGGCTCTCATCTTCCGGCATACCACCACGATTGGCTTGCGTCGAAGCCTGACGGAGAGGCGCATCATGCCCCGGGAAACCGTGACAGCCCGCACGCCCTACGGCGAGGTGCCCGTCAAGGTATCCCGTTGGGGCGACGATCTGATCCGGGCCAAACCGGAAGGCGACATCGTGCGCGGCATGGCGCGCCAAGCGCGCGTCCCTGCGGACGTCATTCGCGGGGCGGCGTTGTCGGCGTGGGCAGTTGCAGTTGCGGAACAACAACAACAACAACAAAAAGAAGAGGAAGAAGCGAGACGAAAGGCGGATGAAGATGAAAAAGAAGCGATCCAGGCATAGCAGGACAGAGTATCGGCAACCGGATGGTTACCATGGGCGCAAGAACGATCACGATCGCGTGGTACGGATGGTACAATTTTCCATTTTATTGGCGATTGAAGCCATCGTTTGCTTCACGCCGCTGGGGTCGATCCCCATCGGCCCGCTGGTGGCCACGCTGTCCCACATCCCGGTGATTGTGGCGGCTATCCTGCTGGGGCCGGGCGCCGGCGCGTTCATGGGGCTTTCTTTTGGTTTGTTCAGCTTTTTGGTCTGGACATTCCAGCTGGCGGGTTCCCCCGTCGCCTTCCTCTTTACGCCGTTCCACACGACGCCCGATCTACCCCACAGCATTTGGAGCATCGTCATATGCTTTGTGCCCCGCATCCTCACCGGCGTCATCGCGGGCCTTATCTTCCTTGGCTTGGCAAAACTGGGCGACAGGGACAAAAAGAAACCGGTCGCCATGGGGATTGCCACGTTTTTAGGGACGCTCGCCCATACGTCGATGGTGCTTGGGATCGCTTATCTGGCGTTTCGCGCCCTGGTCGCCCCGCAAGGGGAGGGCTTCTTTTTGTTCGCCGTGGGGTTTGTCGGCTGGAACGCGCTGCTGGAGATCGCCGCCGCGCTGATTGTCACGCTCCCCGTCTGCCTGGCGGTACGGACCATGCTGGAGAAGGGGCGAGGTTACTCACACCGGTAGGGGATTCCGCATCCGCATCCGCGTTCCGACATTAATGAAGGGAGAGTCTATCATCATGTACACCAACCTATCCTCCGAGGCGCTGGGCGCCGAAAAGAAAACAATATCCCAAATTTATGAGGGATACTGTGAGAAAAAGCTCAAACTCAATATGGCCAGGGGCATACCGAGCACCGCGCAGCTCGACCTTTCCGAGGGGTTGCTGACGGCGGTTGACAGCTCGGAGGCTTGCGTTACGGACGAATGCGATACGCGCAGCTACGGTCAGCTGGACGGCCTGAAGGAAGCCAAAATCCTCATGGCCGCGATCATGGAGGTGCCCCCCGAGGAAGTCATCATAGGCGGCACGGCCAGCCTGAACCTCATGTACGACACGATCACGCGGGCCATGACCCGGGGGATATGCGGCCACGCGCCATGGGGCCGCCAAGACAGCGTCAAGTTTATCTGCCCGTCGCCCGGCTATGACCGCCACTTCTCCATATGCCAGCATTTCGGGATCGAGATGATCCCATGCGCCATGGGGCCGCAGGGCCCGGACATGGACGCCGTAGAGGCATTGGTCCGGGATCCCGCCGTGAAAGGCATCTGGTGCGTCCCCAAGTTCCAGAACCCCACCGGCATCGTTTACAGCGACGACACCGTGCGGCGCATCGCCGCGCTGTCGCCCGCCGCGCCCGATTTCCGCGTCTTATGGGACAACGCCTACGCCGTGCATGGCTTATACGACGAAGAGAGCCCCTTGCTCAATGTCAGGCAAGCGGCGTTGGAGGCAGGGAATGCGGAGCTGGTCATCCAGTTCACCTCGACCTCCAAGATCACCTTTGCCGGCGGCGGCATCTCGGCCATGTCGGCCGGCCCCATGACGCGGGCATGGTCCCTCGAGTCGCTGTTTATCCAAACCATCTGCTATGATAAGGTCAACCAATTGCGCCACGTGCGCTTCCTCAAAGACCTGGACGGCGTGCGCGCCCAGATGCGCCGCCAAGCCGAGGTATTGCGCCCGAAGTTCGAGGCGGTCGACGGGATACTGACCCGCGATCTATCCGGATTGGCGAGCTGGACGGCGCCCCGGGGCGGCTATTTCATCAGCCTTGACGTGTTCCCCGGTACCGCGAAGCGCGTGGTGGCCTTGCTGAAGCAAGCCGGCGTAACCGTGACCGGCGCCGGCGCCACATGGCCCTATGGCCGCGATCCGGAGGACAAGAACATCCGCATCGCCCCCAGCTACCCGCCTGTTTCCGAATTGTGTACCGCCATGGAGCTGTTGTGCGTATGCGCCAAACTAGCCGCGCTGGAAAAACTGACGGAAAATTGACAAAACAATTGACAAAATAATAAGAGGGCATCCGGGAGGGTGCCCTCTTATTATTTTGATTAATCCAGCACTAGCAACGGATCGCCCGCGTTGACCACGGCGCCAGGGACGATGATGACTTGGACGACGACCGCGTCCCGGGGGGCGACAACCTCGTTTTCCATTTTCATCGCTTCCAAAATCAGCAAGACTTCGCCCTTTTTGACAAATTGGCCCTGGGAAACCTTGATGGACAGGATGGCGCCTGGCATGGGGGCGCCCAGGGTTTCCCCTTTCGCCAGGGGGGGCGCGGTTGCGGGCGTCGCCGCCGCGGGACCGGGCGCCGACGACGCCGCGTTGGTCGCTACGGGCGCAACGGTTGCCACAGACGCCACCGGCACTGCGGGTGCGGCGGGCGCGTCGGACACATCCAGCAGGATGGCTTCGCCCCGCTCCACCTCGACCTCATAGTTCTTTCCGTTTAGTGTCACCATATATTTCATTGCCAACTATACCTCCCTGACAGATATAAACCGCAATTCGTTCAGCGGCGCCTGCGTCTCTTCGGCTACGATGGCCATGATGAGAGCCGCCGTTTTGTCGGGTACGCCGTATAGCTTGATCTCCCCCAGGCTACCCGGTGCAACCACGCCGCGCGCTTCCGCCGGGAATCCCGGCAGGGGTGGCGCGTCAGCCGAATCGGGCGACTGGGACGATGCCTCGGGCGGCAGGGGCGGCTGGGGCGCGCGCCGGGAGAGGACGAAACGCGACAACTGGATAACCCCCAACGCAAGGAGCATGATCGCGAAAACAATCGCCAAACCGAGCAGCGACATGAGGAAATCATTATACTTTCTCATGAATGTGAGATGCGGGAACATCAACATTAACATTATCATCGAGGCGCCCTCCTTACTCCTTGCCGTTTTCCAACTGCACGATGGAATACTTCACACGGCAGGCGCGCTTCTCTTCCCGCTGTTGGAAGAACTTAGCCGCCACGGCCGGGAAAATGATATAGGACAACACATCCTCGGTGGATTCGGCCAGCGGGCCTGCCTCGGCCTTCCCGGCTTCCATGCCGGGCGGCAAGGTATCGGCAAAGCGGCCGGTGATCGATTTTTCGTCCCCCAGCGCCTTTTTCAACACATCCGAATCCACGGGGGCGGGGGCGGCGCCATACTCGCCGCGCAGATAGGAGCGGACCTCTTTGGACACGTTCTTGTAACGATCGCCCACCATGACGTTGGACACCGCCTGCACGCCCACCATCTGGCTCATGGGCGTGACCAGCGGCGGATAGCCCAAGTCTTTCCGCACCCGAGGCGTCTCCTCCAGCACGGCGGGGAAACGATCCAAGGCGTTCTGCGCCTTGAGTTGCGCCACCAGGTTGCTCAACATGCCGCCCGGGATTTGGTAGTTCAGCGCGTCGGCGTCGGTGCCCATGACCAGCGCGTCCATCTGGCCGGATTTGATATATTGATCCCGCAAGGGCTTGAAAAAGTCGTTGCATGTCTTGAGGGCGGAAGCATCGAGGCCGGTGTCGAAGCCCATTTGGCCCAGCGCGTAGGACAAGGTTTCGGTGGCCGGCTGGGATGTGCCGCCCGAGAAGCTGGACAGGGCCGTGTCGATGACGTCGGCGCCCGCTTCGGCCGCCTTGAGGTAGGTCATGAAAGCCAGCCCGGTGGTCGAGTGGGTATGCACATGCAACGGGAGCTTGGAGTTCTCTTTGATGGCGCGTACCAGCTCATAGCACTCGGCCGGGCTCATCACGCCGGCCATGTCTTTGATGCACAGCGAGGACGCGCCCAAAGACTCGATGTCGCGGGCCAGTTTGGCATAGTTCTCCAAGGTGTGCACGGGGCTGGTGGTATAGGAGACGGCCACTTGGGCGATGCCCTGGCGCCGGACGGTCTCGGACACGCTGACCTCCAAGTTGCGCAAGTCGTTGAGGGCGTCGAAGATACGGATGACATCGATGCCGTTATCGATGGACTTTGCCACGAAGCTACGCACCACATCGTCGGGGTAATGCTTGTAGCCCAATAGGTTCTGGCCACGCAACAACATTTGCAGCGGGGTCTTTTTCACCCGCTTTTTGATGTTGCGCAACCGTTCCCACGGGTCTTCGCCCAAATACCGTAGGCAGGTATCGAAGGTGGCGCCGCCCCAACACTCCAAGGAATAGTAGCCGACGCCGTCCAAGGCTTCCAGGATTGTCTCAAATTCATCGTAACGCATCCGGGTCGCAATCAGCGACTGACCCGCGTCCCGCAGGACGGTTTCCGTGAACCGGATCTTCTTGCCCATACCCTTGCCCTTACCTTTGCCCATACCCTTGCCCATATCCATACTCATATACACTCCCTCTCTTAGGCTTCTTTTTTCATAAACTTGCCCAGCACCACGAACAGCATCGAAATCGCCAGGCCCGCGATCAGCATCAGGCTGCCGAACAGCCAGGTAAAGTTGTCATTGGGCATCTGCAGGCACTCCACCAGGATGCCGATCAGGGATCCGGACATAAACCCAAAAACCGTCGCGTTGGCAAAACCGGGGAACTTGTCAAATACCGCTTTGATCCCCCTCGAACACACCACCAGCGCCACAATGGCGCAAAGGACAAAAACGCCGAAAGGGAGGAGGTAATTAAAGTCCATATGCATTAAGGATTCCGCGGCAAAGATCAGTTGCCCGTATACCCCCATCAGGAGCAAAACCACCGTAACGCTCATGCCGGGGATGAGGGCGGTCGCGCCGGCCGCCAGCCCACCGAGGGCCAACAGCGCAGGGTTTGCCGTCAGCACCCCCACGCTAGCCGAGTTGCTGACCCCGGCCAGCAAGCCGAGAGTAAGCGCCGCGGCGAAGGCGGCGACCAGGCCGATGAGATAATGCGGCTTGAAGCCAATCTTCCGAATCGAGGCGAACACCAACGGGAGATTCCCGGCAATGAGCCCCACAAAGAGAAGAAAGGTCGCCTTTTCATAGGATTCAAACAGATACTTGAAGGAAAAGATAAATAAGACCGCGCTGGCCACGACGCCCAGGCCCAGCGGCAGGGCAAACTTGATGTTGCGCCCCAAAGGTTTGAATGGGTTGGAGAACACGCGCAAAATATCTTGGTATATCCCCAGGACAATCGCGATGAGACTGCCGCTGAAACCGGGGGCGAAGACGCTGATCCCCAGGAAAAATCCGCAGATGACGCGGTAGATAAAACGTTTGACCATCCTTCTTTCAACCTTTCTTGCTTAGAAGAGCGCGGGCAGGGAAAAGCTCAGGAACAAGGTGCTCATCAACGAGGAGACCAGCGAACACACCGTGATCTGCGTGTTGATGGAAGGACCGGCCGTGTCCTTGAAGGGATCGCCCACGGTGTCGCCGATGACAGCCGCCTTATGGGTATCCGAGCCCTTGCCGCCGTCATGCCCCGACTCCACGTACTTCTTTGTGTTGTCCCACAGGCCGCCCGCGTTGCTCATGAACAGGGCCAGCAGTAGGCCGCTGACAATGTTGCCGGTCAAATACCCGCCGATAGCGTCCACGCCACCGACGAATCCGACGACCAAGGTCGCCGCGATGGCGAACAAACCGGCGGGGATCAGCTCGCGCAGGGCGCCGGTGGTGGCAATGTCGATGCACTTGTCATATTCCGGCGTGACGCCTTTCTTGCCCTCTTTCAGGCCAACGATCTCCCTGAACTGCCGATGGATCTCATCCACCATGCGCATGGCGTTGCGGTTGACGCCCAGCATCAGCATGGCGCTGAACACAGCCGGCACGGCCGCGCCCACCAATATGCCAAAGAAGACATAGGGGTTCATCAAGTCAAAACCGTTAAAACCTTTCACGCCCAATTTGGCGGCCGCTTCATTCACCTCGGCCAGGAAGGCGCCCAACAGCGCGATCACGGTCAGGCCGGCGGCGCCGATGGCAAAGCCCTTTGTCACGGCTTTGACGGTATTGCCGGCCGAGTCCAAGGTGTCTGTGATCTCGACGACATCGTCGCCCAAGTTCCCCATCTCGGCCAAGCCGCGCGCGTTATCCACGATGGGGCCGTAGGCGTCGTTGGAGATGATCATCCCCACGATGGAGAGCATGCCGACGGCGGCCATGGAGATGCCAAAAAAGGCGAACTCGGCCTCATTGCCGGAAGCCGCGCCCAGCGGGGCGCACAGAAGATACGCGGCCAAGGCCGACACGCCGATGCCCACCATGGCGGGCAGGGTGCTCAGGAGGGCGTAAGACATGCCGGACAGCATCGTGAACGCCGGGCCGTCTTTCGACGCGAGGGATGTTTGCCGGACAGGGCGTCGGCGATCATCCGTGAAGTAGTCGGTGACAATGCCGATCACGGTACCCACCAGCAAGCCCACGGCGGAAGCCCCCCAGATGCGCCACAGGCCCAGATCCAAGCCGCCCGCGCCGGGGCGCCAGTAGGCGTCCAGTAGCAAGGTGGCGCCGGCGGTTAGCAGCGCAAACAGGGCGGTGGTGACGTACGTGCTGGCATTGAGGGCCGAGGTAGGGTTGCCCTTCTTGCCCATGCGCGCGGTGGCCACGCCAATGATGGAAGCCAGCAAGCCAATGGCGGCGTAGCAGAACACCGTGGTGACGTAATATCTGTCCGACCCGCCGCCGGATCCTCCGCCGGATCCGCCGCCCACGATCTTATCCAACGCGCTGCCCATGACCAACGCGGCGGCCATCGCCGCGACATTGGAGTCGAACAGGTCGGCGCCCATACCGGCCACATCGCCGACATTGTCGCCCACGTTGTCGGCGATGACGGCGGGGTTGCGCGGGTCGTCTTCCGGGATGCCCAGCTCCACTTTGCCGGTCACATCGGCGGCCACGTCGGCCGTCTTGGTAAAGATGCCGCCGCCCGCTTTGGCGAACAAGGCCAACGAGGAGGCGCCGAAACTAAAGCCGAGCAATGCGGTCCCGTTGTCCGTGACGATGAAGACAAGGGAGACGCCCAAGAGGCACGCGCCCACAACGGCCAAGCCCATGACCGCCCCGCCCCGGAACCCACAGAGGAAAGAGGGCTTGATTCCCTTGGTGGCCGCCACGGCCGTGCGGCTGTTGGCCCGGGTGGCGACGGCGATGCCGATCTTGCCGGCGGTCGCCGAAAAAACGGTGCCGATCAGGTAGGAGATCAGCATCTGGACGTTCGCCAGAATGCCTATGTCCGGATCCGGCTGCCATATCGGCGACGGAAGCAGGACGAAAACAATGACCGATGCCACAAGGGTGAACATGGCCATCGCGCGGTATTCCCTGCCAATAAACACGTTCGCGCCCCGGCGAATGAGACCGCTGAGCTCTTCGATGCGCAGGTTGTCGGATGGCTGGCGTCTAATCCAGCGGTAGAGCCAAGCGGCAAAGAGGAACGCCAATACGGAAACGCCGATGGATGCGCCAAAGATTACAGCTTCCATAAGTGATCAATACCCTTTCTAACAATTTTATATTCCACACGGATTACACGGATTACTCCGGACACGGATTACTCTGGGTTGTCCCCGCCGCGCTTCCCCTTGCCCAAACGGTTGAGTATCCAGACAGAGGTGATAATGACGCTCATCACAGCGAATATCCCCGCCATGCCCAGCAACATGGCCCATAAAGCGTCCATAATCATGACAAACCGCGCCCCCCTCATCCATAAAATTGTTATCTTGGTGTCAGGATTGTTATTGTTGATATTATTGTTGTGGTTGTTGACGTTGTTGGCGTTGTTGTGGTGGTGGTTGCTATCTTGGTATCAGGCTCAATATCATCCCGCCGGCGATGACGCTGGCGATTTGGCCGCCCATGTTCACGCTGGCGGCATGCAACAGCAGGTGGTTCTGGTTGTCCTCGGCCAGCCCCATCTTGTGTATGACCCGGCAACTCATGGGGAAGGCCGAGATGCCACAGGCGCCGATCATGGGGTTGATCTTGTTCTTGGCGAAGAGGTTGACAAATTTGGCGAGCAACACCCCGCCCACCGTGTCAAACACAAAGGCAAACAACCCGAGGGCCATCACGATCAGGGTCTGCACCGTGAGGAACTGCTCGGCTTGCATCCGAACCGCGACGGTGATGCCCAGCAGGATGGTGATCAGATTGGCCAGCGCGTTTTGCGCCGTGTCGGACAAACTGCCCAGCACGCCGCACTCCCGGATGAGGTTGCCGAACATCAGGAACCCGACCAACGCCACGCTGCGCGGCGCCACGAGCCCGGCGATGACGGTGACCACGATGGGGAAGAGGATGCGCACGGACTTTTTCACGTCGCCCCTCTGATACGGCATACGGATGAGGCGTTCTTTCCTCGTGGTGAGCAACCGAACGCAAGGGGGCTGGATGATGGGCACGAGCGCCATGTAGCTGTAAGCCGCCACCAAGATAGCCCCCATGTACTCGGTGTTGTAGTAGTTGGCCAGGAATATCGATGTGGGGCCGTCCGCCGTGCCAATCGCGCTGATGGCGGCGGCGTCCTGCAACGTAAAGGTATTGGGGACAAGCTGGCCGATGACGCCGGTCAGCAACAAAGTGAGGAAGATACCAAACTGCGCCGCCGCCCCAAAGAAGAGCAACTTGGGGTTGCCCAGCAACGGACCGAAATCGATCATGGCGCCGATACCGATGAACAAGAGCAACGGGAACAGCTCGTTGGCGATGCCCGCGTCGAAGAGCACGCTCAAAGGACCCTCTTCGGTGAGGCCAGCCACGGCTTGCGTGATGGCGCCCGAAAGGGGCAGGTTGACCAGTATCGCGCCGAACCCCATGGGCAGGAGTAGCGCGGGCTCCATATCCTTCTTCACGGCCAAGTAGATGAGCGTACCACCCAAGGCCCACATCACCAACATCTTGATGATTGCTTCCGGCGCCATGGAGGCGATGGAGCTGGTCAGAACAGCGGTAGCGTATCCCATACTGCTTCTCCTCAGATCATAATATGCATATTTTCAAATTCCCACCCATGCTATTATACATAAACAACTCCTTTTTGCCAAGGGTTTTTTTGCATTTTATTTAATTTTTTTTCAGAACCGCCCTTTCATCACCCCCCTTTTTCTTCCCACCCCACCTC
>WRCJ01000028.1 GCA_009784085.1 Oscillospiraceae bacterium
CGCAGCAAGCAGTTTTCTGATGTTGGCGTCTTTGAAGAAGCCGTTGTCCACTATCACAACGCTGTTTTTCAGCCCGAGTTCCTCGAAGGACGCGATAAACGCCGTCACGTCAGTTATGCTCCCTGGAACCACGTTGCAATAGGTTGGCCGCCGGGTTTCCCTTTCAAAGGCATATATCAACCTGACCTGCGTCTTGTTCTTTTTGCCCGGGTTATAGCCTTTTTCACAGTAGGGGTTGTCCGTGGAGTCCGAAAGCATGCTTGTCCCGTCAAATATGGTGCTGTGGTTTTCGGACGTCTGGAACTCCCGCATGAACGCAACCATGCTGCCGCGCAACAGAGACAGCCGCTCAACAAACTCCGTGACTGTATTCTTGCTCAGGTGTACTTCGGGCAAGAGAAGGGACAGAGCCGACCTCTCATAAGCCCAGTCTACGCGTCTTGTCGTCAGACCTTTTTCCATCAGCTTCAGCGCCGCCAGTATGTAAATGCGCAGGAAGTCGCTCGGGAAGTGCCTCCGGATTTTTTCATACAAGTCCTTGGTCAGCACAAGTATTGTGCGGGTGGCGCCATACTCCCTGGTTGCGCTGAGGGAGCCACCTTGTCCCTTTTTATTTGGCACGTACCCGACGCCCTCGTATATCTGACCGATGCAGCCCTGGCGTTCACTGACCGACTTCTTCGTCTCTTTATCATATCTGCCCTTTACTGCATAGACGTAGTAGTGCCCCTTGATTTTTTGCACTTCTGACGAAGGCGGTTTCATTGCTTTGATATGGTCTGGCACAAGAGACATATTGCGTCCCTCCTTCGGAATCCTATGCCATAACTATACCATAAACATTTGCCAAATGCAACCCCTATTTCACAATATATGGACGCATATTTTTCGCTGGCACACCATATGTTCCGTTCACATCAGACTCCACTTCCATGCAATTGCCTCAGAAAACGAAGCGTTTATCACACTTCAAATCATTGGCGCGGCATTTCTTGGGTAAACCTATCCCATAATTATTGGGAGATTAATTTAAATACAGCAATACAGCGCGGCTCCCTCCCCCTACGCATGCCACGCCAACAGCTTCCCCAGCGTCTCGCGTAGCCGCGCCCTGGGGACGATGCTATCCACAAAGCCGCAATCCTGCTGGAACTCCGCGCTTTGGAAGCCGTCTGGCAACTTCTGCCGGATGGTCCCCTCTATGACGCGCCGCCCCGTAAAGCCAATCAACGCGCCCGGCTCGGCCAAGATGATATCGCCCAGCATGGCGAAGCTGGCGGTCACGCCGCCGGTGGTCGGATCGGTGAGCACCGCGATGTACAGCCCGCCGCCGTCCCCATGGACGCCCACCGCGCCGCTGACCTTAGCCATCTGCATGAGGGAGTGGATGCCTTCCTGCATCCGTGCGCCGCCCGACGCGATGAATACGACGATGGGAAGCCCTTCCTTCCCCGCCAATTCGAACAGCCTGACTAGCTTTTCGCCCACCGCGCCGCCCATGGAAGCCATCAGAAACCGGCTGTCCATGACAGCCAGCATCGCCGCCGCGCCGAGGATGGTACACCGCCCGGTGACCACCGCCTCGGATAAGCCTGTTTTCTTCTTCAAGGTCTCGATCTTCTGCGTGTATCCGGGGAAATGCAACGGATTGGTCGGACAAATCTCGTCAAAAAGGGATTCGAAGCTACCGGGATCGACTGTCGCCTGCAAACGCTCGGGGACGCTCAACCGCTCATGCCGCCCGCACAATGGGCAAACCTTGTATGCCTTGAGGAATTCTTCCCGCACGATCTGCTTGCCACAAGAGGGGCAAGGGATAGTTGCGCCGGTCCCGACGGATCCGGCGGATTTGGTAGCAGTTCCGGCGGACTTGACGGTTCCATCGGATCCGTCGGACCCTGCGGCGGATTTGGCGAGGCCGTCGGCCCCCGCGTCGGCCCCTGCGGCGGGTCTGCCATGTCCTGCGGCAACCGAGGTATAGCGGGCTTTTTTGAGCAAATCCCTGATCATAATGATGAATCCTCCCCGGAAAAACGCCAATTTTCCAAAAACTCCACCGTATAGTCCCCCGACGCGAAGGCATAGTCCCGCAGGATTTGCAGATGAAAATCAGCGGTCGTGGGCACGCCCTCGACCAAAAACTCGGCCATGGCGCGGCGGGCGCGGGCGATGGCTTGCGCGCGGTCATGGCCAAAGACAATCAGCTTGGCCAGCAGCGAATCGTAGTACGGCGGTATCACATAGCCCTGATATATGGCCGCGTCCACGCGCACGCCGGGGCCGCCGGGCAGGTTGAGCGCCATGATGGAACCGGGGCGGGGCGCGAAATCCTTCGACGGATCCTCCGCGTTGACGCGGCACTCGATGGCATGCCCGTCAAGCGACAGATCCTCCTGGGCGAAGCCCAAGGGCTGGCCGGCGGCGATGCGAATCTGCTCGGCCACCAAATCCATGCCCGTCACGCATTCTGTCACCGGGTGCTCGACCTGTATGCGTGGATTCATCTCCATGAAGTAGAACCGCTTATCTTCCCCCACCAAGAATTCCACGGTGCCGGCATTGTGATAGCCGGCGGCGCGGGCCAGCTTGACAGCCGCTTCGCCCATCTCCTGCCGCATCTCGCGGGTCAGCAGCGGGCTGGGCGATTCTTCGATCAGCTTTTGATGGCGACGCTGGATCGAGCATTCCCGCTCGAACAGGTGGACGACCTGCCCGTGGTGGTCGCCCAGCACCTGAAACTCCACGTGGCGCGGCTTTACGATGGCGCGCTCCATATAGACATCGCTGGCCGCGAAACTTGCTTGCGCCTCGGCGCGCGCCAAATCGAACGCCGCCTCCAGCTCAGCCTCCTCCCGCACCAGCCGGATGCCCCGCCCGCCGCCGCCCGCCACCGCTTTGATATACAGGGGGTACCCTATCGCCCGCGCCGTTTGGCTAGCCTGCCCGATGTCATGAACCGGCCCATCCGATCCGGGTATCGTCGGCACGCCCGCCAACTTTGCCGCGCGAACGGCTCGCGCCTTGTCGCCCAACAAGCGCAACGCCTTGGACCCAGGTCCGATGTAGGTGATGCCGAGGGCCTCCGCGCGATCGGCGAAGTCCGCGTTCTCCGACAAAAAACCGTATCCCGGGTGGATGGCGTCCGCGCCGACGGCGCAGGCGGCGGCCAGAATCCGCTCCATATGCAGATAGCTCCCCGCCGCGCGGGGGGGGCCGACGCAGATGGCCTCGTCCGCGATTTGGGCGTGCATGGCGTCCCTGTCGGCCTCGGAGTATATCGCCACAGAAAGGATGCCCAGATCCCGGCACGTGCGGATGACCCGCACGGCAATCTCACCCCGGTTGGCAATCAAAATGCGCTTGAACATAGCTGTTTCCTCATCTACATCATCTACTCATCTACTCATCTATAACCCTATACCATACCCTATACCATAACTATTCCATCGCGAAGACGAGGCTGGCTTCGGCGGCCAGCTTGCCCCCCACCTCCGCTTTGGCTTGTCCATACACAATATTATGGTAGATGCGCTCGACGGTCGCCTCCAGCACGAGCAGATCGCCGGGCAATACCTTTCGCTTGAAGCGGGCATTCTTGATCCCCACGAAATAGCCGGTCTTGCCCCGCATGCGCTCCATGGTCAGCACCGCGACGGCGCCGGCCTGGGCCATGGCTTCCAGGATCAACGCGCCGGGCGTCACCGGGTTGCCGGGGAAATGCCCCGCAAAGAACGGCTCCTCGCCGGTTAGGCGCCAGTGCCCCACCGCGCGTTCTTCCGGTATCAGTTCGACGATTTCGTCCACAAAGAGAAACGGCGGCCGATGGGGCAACACGCCCATGATTTGCTCGCGATCCATCTTCATGCCCATGCCCATGCCGATCACACCTCCTGCATTTCAAACAGCGGTTGCCCAAATTCCGCCAAATCCCCATTTTGGATCAGGACCCTCTTGACCACGCCGTCCTGTTCCGCCTCGATCTCGTTGAGCATTTTCATAGCCTCCAGGATGCACAGGACATCCCCGCGGGACACCCGGCTGCCGACTGTCACAAAGGGCGGCTCTTCGGGCGATGGCGCCGCGAAAAAAGTCCCGACCATGGGCGAGCATACTTGGATCACGCGATCCCCGGAAGGCGCGGCGGAACCATGGGGCGCATCGGGAACATGGGGCGCGGCGGCTGTCCAGGCGGGCGTCGCCGCACCCGGGCCAGATGCCGCAACTCCCGGGTCGGGCGGCACCGCAACAGCAACAGCCGAGGCGGGCGTCAGGCCCCGCGTTTGCATGCCCGCGCCGCCGTCCAGGCCCGCGCCGCCGTCCAGACCCGCGCCGCCTCCCAGGTTCGGGCCCGGACCCGCGCCCGGGCCGCCTCTCTCGACGCGCAGCGATACGCCTTCGGCCTCGAAGGTCAATACGCGGACGTCGGAGTTTTGCAGGCGGGTCAGCACGCCGTCCAACAACGCCAAGATATCTTCATGTCTCATTAGATAATTCCCTCCCTTGCTTCACAGGCATCACGCGCTGTCAACACCCCGCGAATACCAGCGAAGCGTTATGGCCGCCGAATCCGAGCGAGTTGCTCATGGCGGCGGGGATCGGGCAGGCGCGGGCGGTGAGGGGGACATAATCCAGATCGCAGTCCGGATCCGGTTCATGCAGGTGGATGGTGGGCGGCAGGACGCCGTGGTATACCGCCAAGGCGGTGGCCGCCGCTTCCACGCCCCCGGACGCGCCGAGGAGGTGGCCCGTCATGGATTTGGTCGCGCTGACCGCAACCTTCCGGGCGGCCGTTCCCATCACCCGGCGTATGGCCTGGGTCTCGATCTTGTCGCCCAGGGGCGTGCCGGTACCATGGGCGTTGATGTGCGCCAGCTTTGCCACGGGAAGGCCGGCTTGCGACAGCGCGATGATCATGGCCTTGGCCGCCCCCCGCCCCTCTGGATCGGGGCCGGTGAGATGATAGGCGTCCGAGGAGGCGCCATACCCTGTGATCTCGCAGTAGACGCGCGCCCCGCGCGCCCGTGCGCCCGCCAGCGTTTCCAGGAGCAGGACGCCAGCCCCCTCCCCCAGCACAAACCCGGTGCGCCGCTTGTCGAAAGGCAAGCTCCCCAAGCTTGGATCCTCGGCGGTGCTCAGGGCGGTCATGTTGGCGAAACCCGCTATGGCAAGCGGCGTAATGGCGGCCTCGGCGCCACCGGCCAAACAGGATGCCAAGCGGCCCTCCCGAATGGCCAGAAAAGCCGCGCCAATGGCGTCTGTCCCGGTGGCGCACGCGCTGACAGGGCACAGCGACGCGCCATGCAACCCGAACGTCATGGAAACCACGCCAGCCGCCATGTTGGGGATCATCATGGGGATAAACAGGGGCGACACCCGCCCGGGACCCCTCTCCATCAGCTTTGTATGTTCCGCCTCCCACGTGAGGATGCCTCCGACGCCGCTGCCGATGAAGACGCCTGTGCCACCACCAACACCAACACCAACACCGCCAACACTAACACCAACACCGCCAACACCGCCGTCGCCGCCGCCGTGCTCGGTATCCAGCCCCGCATCCTCCAGGGCCATGCGGGAGGCTGCCACGGCGAACTGGCAAAAACGATCCGTCCGGCGGATATCCTTCTTATTCATAAAATCCGCCGGTTCGAAATCACGCACTTCCCCGGCAAGCTTGGCTTTGTGCCCGGTGGTGTCGAACCGGGTAATGGGGCCGATCCCGCAGGCGCCCCCCGTGAGACCCTTCCAATAGGCATCCACGCCGATGCCTATTGGGGTCACCACACCGATACCTGTGACAACAACGCGATATTCCATGTCTATTCAATACCCCCTATAACGCCAAGCCCCCGTCGGCCACGATCACCTGCCCGGTGATGTAAGAGGCGGCGTCCGACGCCAAAAAGGACACCACGGCGGCGATCTCTTCGGGTTTGCCAAAGCGGCGCAGCGACACATGGTCCAACGCTGCCTTGGCTTGCTTTTCAGGCAGATCCTTTGTCATGTCTGTCTCGATGAATCCCGGGGCGACGGCATTGATCAAGATGCCCCGCGATCCCAGTTCTTTGGCCGCGGATTTGGTTAGCCCAATGACGCCAGCCTTTGCCGCGGCATAGTTGGCCTGTCCGGCGTTCCCCGTTATCCCGGCCACCGATGTGATGTTCACCACCCGGCCTCGCCGGGCGCGGAGCATGTAGGGCGTAACCAGGCGCATCATCATATACACGGCGGTCAGATCGGTGCGCAGCACCTCGTCCCATTCTTCGGGCTTCATGCGCACCAGCAGGTTATCGCGGGTAATGCCCGCATTGTTGACCAGCAGATCGATCCGGCCATAATGGCCGATCGCCGTTTTCACCAATGTTGAGCAATCCTCCGCGCATGTCACGTCGCCCGCCACGACCAGCGCGTCCACGCCATGTTCCCTGCATTCGGCCGCAACCGTTTCCCCCTTCTGAGAATCCCGGCAGGCCAGCAAAACGATATAATCGTCGGCCGCCAGCCGCCGCGCGATGGCCGCCCCAATCCCCCGCGCGGCCCCGGTGACGATAGCCACACGCCTCTCCGACATCGCAATCATCCTTTTCCAAGATTATCCAGAATTGCCATTTTTTCCAATTTGTCACCCGCTCGTATTCGTTCGTAATTACCCGTCTTACTCCCCCAACAACAGCCGCGCTTGTTGCACCATGCCCTCGATTATTTCTTTGGCGCCGGCGCGCCCCTTGACCAGGCCCGCGATTTGGCCCGCCATAAACGATCCGTGCTCGCGATCGCCCTGCTGCGTGGCGAGGCGCAGCGAACCCAAAACGAATTCCTCCAGCTCCCGCTCGGAAGCCCCTCTCTTCTCCATTTCGAGAAACCTGCGCGTCATGGGGTTTTTGAGCTGCCGCACGGGATGCCCCTGGCCACTGCGCCCGGTGACTACCGTGCCTGTGTCCCGCGCGGCGATGATCATGTCCTTATAATTGTCATGGATGCCGCATTCGTCGGCGACCAGGAAACATGTGCCGCATTGCACGCCGTCCGCGCCCAGCATCAGGGCGGCGGCCAAGCCTCGCCCGTCGGCTACCCCGCCGGCGGCGACCACCGGAATGTCCACGGCGTCGGCCACTTGGGGAATCAGCGCCATCGTGTTCATCTCCCCGATATGCCCGCCCGACTCGCCGCCTTCGGCGATGATGGCGTCGGCGCCCAACTTCTCCATGCGACGCGCCAGCGAAGCCGACGGGACTACGGGCAGGATAAGGAGCCCGGCCTCCTTCCAGCCGCCCATGAAACGGCTGGGGCTACCCGCGCCGGTGATGACGACGGGGACCTTCTCCTCAATGGCCAGCCGGGCCAAATCGCCTGCATGATCGCTCATCAGCATGATATTGAGCCCGAAGGGGCGGTCGCACAGTGTCCGCAAGCGGCGTATTTCCGCGCGGACGGTATCGGCGTCGGCCGAACCCCCGGCAATCACGCCCAGCCCCCCCGCATTGGATACGGCCGCCGCCAGGCAAGCGTCGGAAACCCACGCCATCCCCCCCTGGATGACAGGGTACCGCACCCCCAGCAATTTGGTCAATCTATCAGACAGCATTTCGCGAGCACACCTCACTAACCACTAGCCACTAACCACTAATCACTAACCTCCAGGACTACCGCCCCATAGGTCAGCCCCGCGCCGAACCCCACCAACACGACAAGGTCTCCCGGGCGAAGCCGCCCATCCCGGTTCAGTTCGTCCAACGCAATGGGGATGCTGGCACTGGAGGTATTACCGTGGCGATCGACGGTGACCGCCACCTTGTCCGGGGGGATACCGCAGCGGCGCATCGCCGCGTCGATGATGCGCCGGTTGGCCTGATGGGGTATAGCGTAGGCCAGCTCGGAGAGATCCCGGCCGCTTAACGCCATCGCCTTCCCCACGGCCTCGGGCAGCGCGCGCACGGCAAACCGGAAGACCTCATGGCCGTCCATTTCGATACAGCCATCCCATCGGCATCGCAACGCCGCGCCCCCATCGCCCCGTGCGGCCAGGTAGGAACCCAGCAAGCCCCCCGGCTCATCCGAAGCGGTAAATACCGCCGCGCCGGCGCCGTCCCCAAAAAGGATGCAGGTCGTACGGTCGGTGAAATCCATGATATCGGTCAGCTTTTCGGCAGACACCACCAGCGCGTGTTTCGCGCCGCCGGTGGCCAAATAGCGGGCGACGATGTCCACAGCGTAGATAAACCCGGTGCATGAGGCGTTGATATCCACGCAAAAGGCGTTCGCGATCCCCAGGTTCGCCTGCACATCGCAAGCCAAGGAGGGCAACCTCCGCTCCGGCGTGACGGTGGTCGCCACCACCACGCCGATATCCTGCGGGGCAAGGCCGGCGCACTCCAGCGCGGCCCGGGCGGCCCCAACCGCCATGTCCGTCACCGACAGGCCTCTGGCGATATGGCGGGTGCGGATGCCCGTGTGGCTGACGATCCATTCGTCCGAGGTATCCACCATGCGGGAAAGCTCCCCGTTGGTAATCACCCCCGGCGGCAAAAAACGGCCGGTCCCGGTTAAATGCACGTTGTGCGCCCTATCGCCATACACTATCGCCATGCGTCGTGAAATCTCCTTGCCAAAACGATAATCTTGTAGTATAATTAGAGTGTCTTATATTTAGACAAACTAATTATATAGGAGAGGGACGCCGTTGTCAAGCCTTGCTTTTATTTTTCCGGGCCAAGGCGCCCAGCGCCCCGGCATGGGCCGGCCGCTCTTCGATGCCCACCCCGAGGCGAGGCGCGCCTTTGCTTTCGCGGGCGAAAACCTCTGCCGTGACATGGAGGCCCTATGCTTCGACACCCCGGCGCCTTCGCTGGCGCGCACCGAGAACGCGCAACCGGCGTTGTTTACGGTGTCGATGGCCGCCCACTGGGTATGCGAGGCGGCGGGGCTGCGGCCATCCGCCGTCGCCGGGTTCTCGCTGGGCGAATGCGCCGCGCTGTGCGCGGCAGGCTATCTTTCCTGGGCCGACGGTTTACAGCTGGTGCGTGTGCGGGCCGATGCCATGCAACAAGCGGCCGACACCCATCCCGGCGCCATGGCCGCCGTGCTGGGCCTGCCTTGGGATACGGTGGAGTCACTGTGCCACCCATCCGGCGGGGCGGTGCGACCGGTGAACGATAACGCGCCGGGGCAATGCGTCGTCGCCGGGACGCCCGACGCGGTAGACGGGCTGTCGCGGGCGGCGGCGGGGCTGGGCGCCAAGATCGTCCCTTTGCCGGTATCCGCCGCCTTCCACACACCGGACATGGCCGGGGCCGGCGCCACGCTCGAAGCCTTTATGCGCCGGTCACTCCCCCCTATCGAACACGGCGCGATCCCCCTGTACGCCAATCTCACCGGCCTGCCACTGGCTCCCGGCGCCGACTTGCCGGCCATCATGGCCGCGCAGATGCAAAACCCTGTGCGCTGGCGGCAAAGCATCCTCGCCATGTGCGCGGACGGCATCGACACCTTTGTGGAGGTAGGCGAGGGGCGCACGCTATCCGCCCTTGTCCGCCGCATCGACCGCAACGCGAAAATATTGCCCCTTCCCTTCATTTCGTAACCCAACCATGAGGAGGATTGGCCATGCATGCCAGCGGTGAATCGATCATTGCCTATTTGGAAAATATCTACCATGATTTCCAAAAATTAGAAGCTATTTCCCTGGCTTCCCAACGCCACACGCTGTCCATCAACGAATGGCACATCATCGATAAAATAGGCCCCGGCGTCAAGCGGCGCATCGGCGATCTGGCCGCCTCCGTCGGCGTCACGCTCGCCTCGATGACTGTGGCCGTTGACAAACTGGAAAACAAGGGCTACCTTGTCCGGGAACGCACGCCCGACGATCGCCGGGTCGTCCTGCTGATCCTGACGCGCCGGGGCCGGGCTGCGTATGTGGTGCATCAAAGGTTCCACCAGAATATGCTGGACATCATGTTGGACGGTTTGTCAAAAGAGGAGATAGCGGTCTTGGTCGCCGCCTTTGAGAAATTGCAAAGGTTCACCAAAAATGCCATCGAGTGACGATACGAACGAGCGGCAATACGCTAACGCGACGACACCCTCGTTCGACATTATCACAGGTTAATCACACCTCGTTCGACGATAGGATTGCTATTTGAGGGGTTTTGTGATATGATACGGTCAGTTTGAAGATACCCTATACAACATAACTTCATTCGCCAAAGAGTGCCACGGTGCAAGTGAAGCAAACAAAGGGGGGCGGCGCATGCCCAATTTGATGGAAAAGTTGACCATCCTGGGCGGGGCGGCCAAATTTGACGCCTCCTGCGCCTCGTCGGGGGGCGGACGGGCGGGCAAGCCCGGCCAGCTGGGCAATGCCCACATGGCCGGCATCTGCCACACCTGGGCGACCGACGGGCGTTGCGTGTCGTTGCTCAAGGTGCTCCAATCCAACGCCTGCGTCTACGACTGCGCCTATTGCCAAAATCGGCGTTCCGCCGACGTGCCCCGCGCCACCTTCACGCCGCAGGAACTGGCCGCGCTGACGGTCTCCTTCTATCGGCGCAACTTCATCGAGGGCCTCTTCTTGAGTTCCGGCGTATGCAAAAGCCCCGATCACACGATGGAACAAATGTGCGAAACGATGCGGCTGCTGCGGCAAGAATACCGTTTCGGCGGCTATATCCATGTCAAGGTCATCCCGGGCGCCGACGCCCGCCTTATCGATGCCGCAGGGTTGCTGGCCGACCGGATCAGCGTGAACGTGGAGCTTCCTTCCCGCGAGTCCCTCGCGCTGTTGGCGCCCCAAAAACCGCCCGAACAGATCTTCACCCCCATGCATGTCATCCGGCGTTCCCAAACCATGAACCTGGAGGATCGCCGCCACTATAAAAGCGCCCCCCTCTTCGCCCCCGCCGGGCAGGCGACCCAAATGATCATCGGCGCCACCCCGGATAGCGACTTGACCATCCTGCGACTGTCCAAGACCCTATACCGGAAGTATCACCTCAAACGGGTATACTTCTCGGCCTATATCCCGGTGGGCGACGCCCCCTCGCTGCCCGCGCCGGGAAGCCCCATTCCGCTGTTGCGCGAACACCGGTTGTACCAAGCCGACTGGCTCATGCGCTTTTATTCCTTCGAACCGGAGGAGATCCTCAGCGACGCCTCCCCCCTGCTCGATCCCCAGATCGACCCCAAATGCGCCTGGGCGCTGCGGCATCCCGAGTTCTTTCCGGTGGAGGTCAACGCGGCGTCCTACGAAACCCTCCTGCGCGTGCCCGGTTTGGGCGTGATATCGGCCAAGCGCATCATCGCTGCCCGCCGTTTGGGTCCCATTGCGCTGGAGGACTTGCGGAAGCTGGGCGTCGTCATGAAGCGGGCCTCGTATTTCCTCACGGCCTCGGGCAAGTTCGGCGGGCGCATGCAACCCGGCAACCCCTTCCTGCGCCACGCGCTGATAGAGCGCGACGACGGCGCGCAGCTGTCCCTCTTCCACCCCGCCGGCCTGGCGTTGCCCGGCGCCATACAGCCCGCGCCCGCGCTCGCGTAGCGGGTACGGGTACGTGTACGGGTTATGATACGATTGTATGACGGCAGCTGGGAAGGCTTGCTCAGCGCCATATTCCAGGTGTTCAGGCACCGCGGCTTTGAGGATGAGATTCTCTCCGCGTTGACATTCCCCGGCCACTCGCTCTATCCGGTATACGAGGCGGCGACCGATCCCGAGCAAGCCCGCCGGGTCACGCGGGGCATGGCGCGCTTGTCGCCCGCGTTGCCCAAAAGCGCATACCGGGCTTTTTTGTCCGAACAACCCGGCATGGAGGCCGCTTTGTTGGGTACGCTTAGGCTGGGGTTTGCCAGGGAGCAAAACCCGTTGCCGCTTCTGGGCGAAGCGCCGGTGAAGAAGCTGGTCACGCTGTCCCGCCGCGTATCCATGGAGAGGGAAAGGTTTTTGGGGCTGACGCGCCTGCGCCATGTGGGCGAGGATCTCTACGCCGCCGACATCGAACCGGAATACCGCATCCTGCCCCTGCTGGGTACCCATTTCCACGCGCGTTTCGGCGACCAACGCCTGATCATCAGGGACATCCGCCGGCGCCTCGCTTTGGTATCCACGCCCCAGGCGTGGTGGATTGCGGAGCTGCCCGCCCACGAGGACCTCCCTCCCCTGCCGCGCGACCTGGAAATGTCCTCTTTATGGCGTGCGTATTTTGCGGCCATCGCCAATCCGGCACGGGAGAACCTTCGCTTGCAGCAAGGCTTCGTACCCTTGCGTTACCGTGGTAACGTGACTGAATTCATATCATTTTGATTCGGTTTTATTGTAAGATTCCATATCTTTAATATGCCAGTTTGCGCTTTATTCGAAAACTAATCTTTTTCATTTAGAATTACGATAAAATATATGCCGCTTATGGTATATATTTTTTTGTTGCGCTTGCACATGACGAGATATCAAGGGGGGACACAGCGATGCTGGGAGGCAGTAAACGAGCCTCACGATTCCTACGCACGTTACTCGCGCTATGCGTGCTTGGCGCGTTTAGCGTCGCTTTGGCGGCGATAGCGCCAACGGCGCAGGGCGCGGCGGCGCCAAGAGGGATCGCCTCCGCCCCGCCGGCTTCCTTCCGGGATATCCCCGGCATCACCGAGGAGGAAATCCTCAGGGTGGAAGAGGTGCTGGCGGGCAGGGACAGCTTCGTATATGGTCTGACGGACAGCACCGCATTCATTTACGACGAGGACGGCGCCGTGGGAGGCTATGGCGCGCTCGTCTGCGATTGGCTGACCGAGTTGTTCGGCGTGGCCTTCGTGCCGCAGGTTTACGCATGGCGCGATCTGGAAAGCGGCCTGCTAAACGGCAGCATAGATTTTTCTGGGGACTACACCCCGGCCGACGATGAAGCCGAAGCTTACTTGATGACCGGCCCCATCTCGGAGCGCGTCGTCAAATACGCGCGGCTTGCAGATTCCCAATTTCTGGAAAATGACACCGGGCAGGCCCTCCGCTATGGCTTCCTCCGCAACGCGGCCGACGGGGCACTGGCCCGCGCCCACTTGGATATAAGCGGCGCCCCCTACGCAAGCCAATCTGTGGACAGCTTGGCGGAGGCCCTTCTCCGGCTACGGGACGGCACGATGGACGTATTTGTCGCGGACAGCGCGTTCGTCGATCTGCTGGACGCGGAGGAAGGCGTCGAAACCGGCCTGTTCTCGCCGCTCCTCTATAAGCATGTGGCCATTGGCACGGCAAACCCGCAATTTTCGCCATTGCTCGACGCATTGGACAAATACTTCCAAAACGGCGGGCTGACGCACCTGCACGCGCTCCAAGCCCAAGGCCAGCATGAGTACACCCGCAAGCGGTTTTTCGAGAGCCTGGACGAAACCGAAATGGCCGTTTACCATGCGTATTTGCGGTCGGGCGAGCCTATCCCCTACATCATCAGCAGCGACAATTACCCGCTGGGGTTCTACGACAAAGAGACGGGAAAATGGTCCGGGATAGCCGTGGAAATCCTGGATGAGATCACACGGATCACCAGCCTGGACTTTGCGCCCGCCCACGCCCCGGACTTGGCATGGCCCGCCCTCTACGAGATGGCGCTGCAGGGCGAGGCGCCCATGTGCGCCGAACTGCTGCGCACAAGCAAACGGGAAGATGTTTTCCTATGGTCCGACAGCCCCTATGCCACGGATAATTACGCGCTGATATCCAAAAAGGGGACGCCAGACATCGACGTGAGCCAAATCAACAACGTGCGGGTGGGCCTGCTCAGTGAAACGGGCTACGCGATGCAATTCTTGGTATGGTTCCCCCTCCATGCCAATACCTATCAGTATGATTCCATCCACGACGGGTTCGACGCGCTCGACCAAGGGGAAATCGATCTGCTGATGCTCACGGAGTTTCGTTTCCTGGGCGTCAGGGATTATTACAAACAATCCCATTTCAAGATCAACCTGACCTTCGAAGACGCCTATAACACCTATTACTTCGCCTTCAACCTGCAAGAAACCGCGCTGCGGGACATCTTTAGCAAGGCGCAGGCGCTGGTGGACACGAACCGCATCACCTCCAGCTGGAACCACCGCATGTATGACTACCAGGAACAAATCGACTCGACGCGCAATATGTTTTTCATCTTGTTGGTCAGCTCGCTGTTCGTCATCCTGGTGCTCTGCACGTGGCTGTATTATCGGCGCCGGCGGGTACTCACCTTCGAACGCGCCAAAATCATGTACGACGCCGCGCCGTTCGGCATCTTGTATTGGAATAAATCATGCCAGATTATCGATTGCAACCAGACGACGGTGGAAATGTTCGGGGCGGAAAACAAACAGGAGTACATCGAGGGATTTGCCAACTATTCCCCGAAGTTCCAGCCCGACGGGCTCCCTTCCTTGGAGAGCGCGTATGCGTATATCCGGCAAGTCTTTCGGGAGGGCGGGTATCAAACGTTCGAATGGGTACATAAAAAAGCCGACGGTGGGCTCATCCACTGCGAGGTGACGCTGACCCGCGTGTTGCACAACGGGATAGAGGCTGTCATTGCCTACCAAAAAGACATCAGCGAACAAAAAGAAATGCTGCGGCTCTTGGCGGAGGAGGAACAGAACCTGCGGGACGCCCGCGACGAGGCGGAGGCAAGCGCCCGGGCCAAGAGCGAGTTCCTCGCCCTGATGAACCATGAGATGCGCACGCCCATGAACGCGATCATCGGGTTTTCCGAACTGTTGCTGTCCGCGATAGAGAACGACGAGTTGAACAACGGCACGCTCAAGAGCGGCTTGCGGAATATCCAAAACGCCGGCATGACCGTGCAGGGCATCATCAACAACTTCTTGGACATCTCCAAGATCGAAGCGGGCAAATTCGAGGTCATACCGGTCATCTATAGCCTACCCAGCCTCATTCACGATATCGTTTCCCTCAATACGCCGCGCATTGGGGATAAGCCCATCAGATTCCTGCTGGATATTGACGAAACCCTGCCCACCCAGCTCTGCGGGGACGATCTGCGCATCAAGCAAATCTGCAACAACCTGTTGAGCAACGCATTCAAGTATACCAACGAGGGGACGGTCACTTGGCGGGTCTCCTGCGAGCGCGGGATCTGCGGCGTCACCACGTGGATGACGCTCTCGGTGCGCGATAGCGGCATCGGCATCCAGGAAGGGGATCTCCAGAAGCTGTTTTCCGATTACAGCCAGGTAAATACGCGCGTCAACCGCAAGGTCGAGGGCACGGGCCTGGGCCTGTCGCTCACCAAGAAGCTGGTCGATGTGATGGACGGCGCCATCACCGTGGAGAGCGAATACGGGAAGGGGTCCACGTTCACCGTCAGGATCCCGCAAAAACACGTGACCGACAAACCCATTGGATCCGAAACCGCCAAAAGCCTGCGTCGCTTCCAATACCTGGACGACGAACGCGAGACGGCAAACGCCAGCCTGGTGAAGGTCCAGCTCCCCCACGCGAGGGTCCTGGTGGTGGACGACGTGCTGGTCAACCTGGAGGTCGCCCGCGGCCTGATGAAGCCCTATAAGATGCGGGTCGACTGCGTCACCAGCGGTTACGAGGCCATCGAGGCGGTGCGGCGGGAAGAGGTGCGGTACTCCGCGATTTTTATGGATCACATGATGCCCGGCATCGACGGGATAGAGTCCACGAGGATCATCCGCGAGGAAATCGGGACCGAATACGCCCAAACCGTGCCCATCATCATGTTGACGGCCAACGCCATCTCCGGGAACGAGGAGATATACCTGAACTCCGGGTTCCAGGCCTTCCTCTCCAAACCCATCGACGTCGCGCGCCTGAACAGCGTGATACGGCATTGGGTGCGCGACAAAGGCGAGGATGCGGATAATCCTGCCGAGGGGCCGCCTCCACACACCGTTGCACCACAAGACGCGCCACAGCCGACGCTGGACGCGCCGCATGGCGATCTGCTGCGGGAGGGCCACCGGATCGAAGAGCTGGATCTGACGCTTGGCGTACAGCGGTTCGGCAGCCCGGAAAACCTGGCGCGCATCCTGCGGGTCTTCGTCAAAGACACGCCCGCCCTGCTAGCCCAGATGGGGAAGGTCGCGCCGGATACCCTCCATGAATACACCATCGCGGTTCATGGCTTAAAGGGGAGTTTCCGCAACATATTCGCCATGGCGCTGGGCGAGAGGGCCGAAAAGCTGGAGCAGGAGTCCAGGGCAGGCCACTTCGACTACGTGGCGCGTCAAAACCCCTCCGTAATCCGCGACACGGAGGCACTCATCGCCAACATGCGGGAAGCCCTGCCGGAAGAGGTGAAAAGCGTGCAAGACGCGCCCGACCCCGCCGTCTTGACGGATCTGCTGGAAGCTAGCCGGAACTTTGACATAGACGGCGTCGACCGCGCCATGCAGTCGCTGACGAAATATTCATACGAAAACAACGAGGAACTCATTCACTGGCTGTCCGAGACCGTTCGCGTGATGGGATTTGCCAAGATCAACGAACGGCTCGCGCAAATGCTGGGTTAATTCAAATACAAAGGACGGTTATCTATGGAAAGCTCTATGGAAAGCAGTCGGAAAACCATCATGATCGTGGATGATAACACGATCAACCTCGCCACGGCTAAGGAAATACTAAAAGAGGAATACAAGGTGTACCCCATCCCCTCCGGCGAAATCCTGCTGGACTTGCTGGAAAGCGTCACACCCGACCTAATCCTCCTTGATGTCGAGATGCCTGTCATGGACG
>WRCJ01000029.1 GCA_009784085.1 Oscillospiraceae bacterium
AAAACTCTTATACCCTTTGGCGGGCAATCCCTCCACGTAGCACAAAACACCTTTGCCGGTTTGCTGCGCCGGAAACACGCGGCCGGTCCCTTCGTCGACCAGGGCGGTACAGCCCTCGGCGGCCGAGCCCAAATTCACCACGTCGCCGCGGTCGAAGCCCAGTGTGTTGAAAAGCACCAGCGCGTCGCCACCACCGTCACCGTCGCCGCCACCGTCACCGCCGTCGCCGCCGCCATCACCGCCACCGCCCGCCAGGGAACGCGCCTTTTGCGCGAATAGCTCCCCCCCGGTTTGTTGCAGCGCGTCGTATTCCCGCCGGGTCACTTCGTAGACTTCCCAGATGGACGAACCGGGTAGGATGTCGTGGAACTGGTTGAGCAGCAAGGTTTTCCACATGCCGTCCAAGGTTTCGCGGGGGTAGTCCCCCCCTTTGTCGCGGCATAGCGCGCTGAGGAATTCCAGGTCGCCCAACAGGTACTCGCACTTGCGGTTGGCCCGTTTGTTACGCGCCATGGAGGTATAAGTGCCCCTATGGTATTCGAAATAGAATTCCCCCGACCAATAGGGCAGGCGCCGATGCCCTTCGAGCCTTTGGGACAGTTCGTCGAAATATGTCCGGGCAAAGGCTTGGCGGACCCGGGGTATGCCGGCCACGCCCTTTTCCATGCGGCGGGCGGTCTCCAGCATCTCCCGCGTGGGGCCGCCGCCGCCGTCCCCGTGCCCGAAAGCGATGAGGATATCCCGGTTGATCTCCTTTTGCTGGTAACGGCGCCAGCCGCCCATAATCGCGGCGGGATGCAACAACCCATTGTAGGTGGTAAATCCCTTGTCTTCGCTCTGCGCCACCCCCAGCGTGGAGATGAAGTAGGTGAAGATTTCGGTCCCGTCGATGCCCCTCCAGCGCAGGGTGTCGGCGGGGATCCGATTGTATTGGTTCCAAGAGAGCTTCGTGGTCATGAAATAGTCTATGCCACTGCGGCGGCAGATTTGGGGCAGTGCGCCGGAATAGCCGAACACATCGGGTAGCCAGAGCACGCGGTTGTCGACGCCGAACTCCTCCCGGAAGAACCGCTTGCCATGCAAAAACTGGCGCACCAGGCTCTCGCCGCTCGTCAGGTTGCAGTCGGCCTCCAGCCACATGCCGCCCTCGGCCTCCCAGCGGCCCTCGGCGATACGTTGCTTGATCCGGCTATACAGCTCGGGATAGCGTTCCTTGACGAATTGATACAGCTGCGGCTGGCTGGACATGAACTTGAATTCGGGGTACTCGTCCATCAGCTTGAGCGCGGTGGCGAAGCTGCGGGCCACCTTTTCCCGGGTCTGCTCCACCGTCCACCACCAGGCCACGTCGATATGGGTGTGGCCGATGCAGGTGGCCGTCACATCCCCATGGCCGCCCATCCCGTCGTACAGGGCGCGCTGGATATGGGCGCGGGCCGTTTGGATACTCTCAAAATACCCCGCGGAATACACCTGCCGAAAATCCACCAGATTGGCCGTCTCGTTGAGCGCGGATAGGATGTCCGGGGCGGGCAAGGCGTCCGCGTCCATGCGATCGAGCCCCCACAGGGGGACGCGCAGATCGTAGTAAAGCCCTTCCACCTCCCTGTGCAACACATGGAGCTCGCACAAGAGCAGGAACTCGGCGTATAACGTGCCGGTGTAAGCCGCCAGCTGGATATCATAGACGCGGCCGGCGCTGGCCCGGTCGCAGAGCAGCACGTCGCGGTGGTTCATGTCCAAGCCCTGCACCGGTTCCCCGTCGATAAACAGCAGGAATTGCGGGTTCTTCCCGTCGTCGAGATCTTCGATCTGCGTCTTGATGAACAACACCAGGGGCAAGCCGTCCACAGGCGGCGGCACGGTAAGCTTGGTTCGAAACCAATAATGCCGGTCGGGGCCATACCAGTGGTCACGGCCGGCGTCAAAGACCTCCCAAGGCCCGTCGGAGGCCTCGGCTTCCGATGGCCGGTGGAAAGTCCCCGCCTTGACCTGAAATTCGCTCAGTACCAGCTCGCGATGGGTGGACTGTTTCTTCAAATTGTCACAGATTACCTCCAGGCGCTCTTTGAGAAATCTCATTTTACTGCCTCCTTCAGGTGTTTGGACCCCGCGGAACCCGTGTAGACCGTGTGCATATGCCATGACCCGCATGACCCGTGTGACCCATGTGACCCATGTAGGCCCCGCGCTAGTGCGTTCGCCACCAAGCCTCCAATTGCGCTTGCAGTTCCTCTTGAATATCGTCAAGGCCGGCCAACGACAGGTTGTTAAGAAACTCGGGCAAAAACTCGTCCACGTCCACGCTGCCGGTCATCAGGGCGGGGTAGTAGGTGCCGCACACCTGGGCCACCCTGTCCAGCTGGGCGCCATATTCCGACAAATCGGGCACAAAGCCCAGGATGTTCGATTTCACCGCCGAGGCGTTGTAGGCCCGGTACTGCTCCCATTTGTCCAATGGCTCGGGGTTCTCGCCGCCCCGCGTATGCAGGATAAACCAGTTGCCTTGGGTATATTGCACGCCCGCGTACCCCACCTCTTCGGGGACGACGGCCTGGTCGTTTTCATCCAATTCGTAGTGTAGCCCCTCGATCCCGTAATTGAGCAGGTTGCGCACCTCGGGATCCGTATTCAGGCAATTCAGAAACGCGACGCACTCCTCCGGATACCGCGTGTTGGCGCTGATGCTCATCACGGCGCCCTGGGTGGACTCGGTGGTCACGATGGGTTGCCCCACCATGGCGGCCTCCACGGGGTATTGCCGCTGGGCGGTCCAGATGGGCGCCGAATGGGGGCCGCCGCTGGCCATCCGGAAAAAGACCTTCTTGCCGGGTACCAGGTTGGTGGACGGCACGAAGGCGGCGTCCTCGTTGATATAACCGGCCAGGTAGTATCGCCGCAGGGTGTCCAGGATCTCCCTGCCCTCGGCGGTCACAAAGGGGTTGATCATCAGCGGCTTGTCCGACAGCGAGCGCACCACCAGCGGCAACGAGATATCGTAGACGTATTCGAAGCCATACAACGAAAAGAAATTGTTCGTCCTGCTGTCGAGCTCCATGACCAAATAGTCCGGCTCTTGCGCGGCAATCATCGCAAAGAGCGGCTCCAAGGATTCCAGCGTCGTATAGCGGTTGATGTCTATGCCATACTCGTCGATGAGCGCTTTGGGATACATCCATTGATCGACCACGGCCAGCTCCTTGTTGGTGGGCACGCCGTAGATCCCGTCGCCCACGCGCGCACCTTCCCAAAACGTGGCGTCCACCACCTTGTACATCCCGTGGCCGATGCCGCCGGGCGCCAGGTAGTCGTCCAGCCGCAGCCAGGCACCCCGATTGGCATGTTGCGCATAGTTCATCGCGAAGGCGATATCAAAGACCTGCCCCGAATCGATGAGCCGGTTCAGGCGATCCTGGTATTCCCCCCACGCGATCTTGCGGTAGTCCACCGTTACGCCGATCTTCTCCGCCAAGAGCTCGTTCAGTACCCGGTTTACCCCCTCCAAGTCGGCATCCGGCGCGCCGATGGTGTAATAGATAAGCATGGGCATCTCCGTATGGTTACCATTCGCCTCGTCCACCGCATCCGCGCCCAACTGGGCGCGGATCAGAAAAAACACCCCTGTCAGGAGCGCCGCGGCCAACACCGCCACTAACCATTTTCGCATCCCGCTTCCTTCTCCTTCGGATCCGCCGCGCCATCTTCCGCGTCACGTTGTTTCGCCTTATTGTCGGGTATGCCCTTCCCCCGGCGCAGGTCGGTAGGGGAAAACCCATAATAGTCATGGAACTGCGAATAGAAGTAATTGAGGTTGGAATACCCCACCTTTTTCGCGATGAGGGAGATCTTGTATCCGGTACCCTGTATCATATCGGCAGCCTTCCGCAATCGGTACACGAGCAAATACTCGGAGAACTTCATATGGGTCTCTTTGAGGAAGATTTGCCCCAAGTACGCGCTGTTCATCTTGAATTTCTCGGCGACGCTCTTGAGGCTCAAGCTACCGGTATATTCCGATTTGACGATGATGATGATCTTGCGGGTCAGCTTGGAGAGGTCGCTGTATTTCACCCCGCACACCGGGTCCGTGTCCGCCTCTTCCTCGCTCTTAGGCGGCGCGCCGCCCAGGTCGTTGACGATGACGCTATCCATGACGGCTTTCAGCTCCGCCCGGTTTACCGGTTTGAGCAGGTAGGCCCGGGCGCCGCAACGAATGGCTTCCCGCGCGTATTCAAACTCCCCATAGCCGGAAAACAGGACGAACACCGTCCGCATGCCCAGCTCGATGAGACGCTTTATCACCTCAAAGCAATACTTGTCCCCCAAACAGACATCGAACAAGGCGACGTCCGGCTCAATCTCCACGGCGATATTGACAGCCTCTTCATAGGTCCGCGCTGTCTCCACGCGGTAAAACCCCAGCGAGGCCCAGTCCAGGGTGCTCTTGATCCCTTCCAGGATCTGCGGTTCGTCGTCGACGATCAACAGTTTATACATCATCCACCCCTCCGCACGGGATCTCAACATACACGGTGATGCCCGCTTCTTCGTTGTTTTCGAGGCGCATTTCCAAGGCGTCCCCATAGCGGTACTTCAGGCGGGCGTACACGTTTCTGAGACCCACCGACTTCTCGGCGTTCAGGTCTGGTTTTTCCTGCAAGCTTTGGTTGATGCTTGCCAGCTGGTCTTCGGGTATCCCGGCGCCGTTGTCGACGAACCGCACGCTAATGCCGCGCTCGCCTTTCTTCGCCGTCATGACGAACATGTTGTACTCGCTGTCTTTGTCAAAACCGTGGCGGAAGAAATTCTCCGCGATGGGCTGCATCCAAAACTTGATTGTCCGGCACAGCTGTACGCATTCGTCCACTTCGGTCTGGTAGCAAAAGACGCCCCGATGCCTCAGTTCCATGATCTCCAGATAAGCCGTCAGGTACTCGGTCTCCTGCGCGATGTTCACATCCATGGCGCCGCTCACCATATCCCGGTACATGCGGCCCAGGCTGGCAATGGAATCCGCCGCCTCGTCGGCGTTGGCCAATGTGGCCGACGAGCGGATGATCTCCAGCGTATTGTACAGGAAATGCGGGTTGATCTGCCGCTGCATCGCCAGCATCTCCGCCTCCTGCTGGGAAATCTTGAGCAGGTAGTTGGTGCGGATATGCCTCTCCAGTTTCACGCCCATGCGGTTGAGGGCGTTGGCGATGATCCCGTATTCATTCTTCAGCCCGTACTTGTTGGCCATGGGTTCGAACAAGCCGCGCTCCATCTTGTTGATGTTGCCCAGCATGGAGGTGAGGAACTCCGCCTCATGGCGCATATTGATGCACACCAACAATATCAAGGTGAAATACAGCGCCGCGATGCCGATAAAAACGATGAGCAGCATGTCTTGCACCGAGGAGAACACATAGGGGGTGTCATAGGCCGTGACAAGGAGGTACTCATTCTGGGCGGAGGTAAAAACGGTGTAATACAGCCCCGACTCCCAGCCCTGGTTTTGGCCGGAGGCCACGATACGGCGCAGGATCTCCTGCCGGCCCTCGTCCATAACCCCCAACGCCAGCAAATGGCCGCTCTTGTCCGCCACGGCCGCGCCGGACAGATTGTATTGCCGCACCAGCGACAACAGCCAATCCGTGCCCATCGCGAACCGGGCGTACCCTATGCTTTCGCGGGGATTCTCCGCCGATGCCAGGTTGCGCTCAAACACAATGCTCTCGCGGGTATCGCCCTCAAAGATAAAACTGCCGTTGTCCACCATGAAGTGGATATCCCTGTTGGCCGTGTCGAAATAGATCACATTGGCTTTGGCCGTGTTTTGGCTGTGGAAACTGATTTTATGATAGACGCTGCTGCCGTTTACCAAGGCAAACTCATCCACGGCGCTGACCAGGGAGGGGGCGGCGATCCCCATGACGGCGCCGCGGAGCCGCGCGCTCAGGTACGATTCGCAGCTGTTGCCGATAAATTGCATCATGTCGGAAAGGAGCCTCTTGTCGCCATAGATGCCCTGGATAAAGTACTCCGCCTCGCCCTTCTTCTTTTCCAGCTCGCTTTCCACGCGCTCAAAGGCCCTTTGCGCGTCCTGGTTTAAGGCCATGATCTGCGACGATAGGATGGTATTGGCAAGCAAAGCCCCAATCAATATGCTAATGGCCAGCATGACGCAGAAATATACAATGAGTTTCTTGCGGTAGAGGCTGATCTTCAAAAAAGAAAACATGCGTCCCTCCGGCTCGTGACGCCGACGAGTAACCCCGGCTTGTAACTGACGGCCCCCCAAACCCCAGGGGGTTTGGGGGGCCGTGAAAATCCAATAAATCCGCGAATGGATGCCGTCGCGAATGGACGCCGCCTAGCGGCCCATGAACGCGTCGACCTGCTTTTGCGTCTCGGTCAAAACCTTATCCAGGCCGGCAGCCTTGAGTTCCGCCGTGAGCTTGGCAAGGTAGTCGGCCGTGGATCCTTGATAGGCGCCGGTCAGGAGTTCGGGGCGGTACTTCTCGATGACGGCGTCCACCTGCACCTTTTCGCTTTCGAATCCATCAGCGCCCCCCGTATCCAGCGCAAAGCCGAGCATGACATGCGCGATGCCCTTGTCCTGCTCTTCCTTGACCATCGACCACTGTTCGGGCGAGTTGGGCGCCACCGGGGACATGACAAAGAACGTGGCCTGGGAATAGGCGGGGGCGGTCCAAGCGTTGTCTGGGATGCGGGTGATGGTGCCGTCGCCATTGTCGGTCCAGTCCTCATCCGGCATGCCGAAGGCAAACATATTGCGCAGCTTCGGGTCTGTGTTGACAAGCTCCAGGTATTTCAGCGCGGCTTCGGGGTTCTTGCAGTTGGGGGAGATGGCATTGATCGAACCCTGGATGGAGTCGTTGGAGAACAGCGTGATGGACATGGGCGCGATGACAATCTCATAGCCCTTATCAGCCGTCTCGGAGGCAGCGGCGCCGGGGAAGGCTTGCCAGACATAGCAGATCCGGTATTTGTCAGCTTCCTCCTTGGTGCTGGCGTCCGGATTGATGATGCCGTCTTCCCACCACTTGTGGAGGAGTTCCAGATCCGCCTTCAATTGTGTATCCGTTTCAAAATAGTTGGAGCAGGTGCCCGTCGCGTCGTCGTAACGCACCCAGGTATTGGGATCTTGATACATGAGGACGTAATGAAGCCCTTCTTTTATGAGGGGTAGGGGATAGACCGTACCACCGCTTTCAGCCTCTTCGCCCGTTTTGATCTTGCGCAAAATCGGATCGAGATCCTGCAGGGATTTGATACTGTTGATGTCGATGTCGTACTTGTCCACCATGGCCTTGTCAAAGGCCACATATTGGGTCATGGCCGAGTCTTTGTAGGTGGGTACGCCGTAGACGGCGCCGCCGTTCGTCACACCTTGCCATACCTGGTCCGGGATGAAGCTCTTGAGGGCGGGGACGGAACTCAGATAGGGGGCGATGTTCATTAGTTGGTTGTTGAGCACGGCGCCATTGTAGAAACGCGTGTGGATAAACGTGATGTCATAGTCGCCGCCGGTGGTGAGCAGGGTCTGGATGCTCTTGTCGTAATCGCCCCAGTCGAAGAACCGCAGTTCCTTGATCACGACGCCGATCTTGTCGCGGGTGTAATCGTTCATTGCGGCCACGACCTTGTCGACGTTGGAGGGCATGCCGCCGATCTGTTGCCAAACAATTTCAGCCACTTCGGCGGGCGGGTTGTCGGTGGGATCTTCCCCGCCTGAAGTGGGGTCCGTGGTATTATCGCTGGTCGGGGTGGTGGCGGCGTCGCCGCCGCAGGCGGAAAGCAGCCCCAGGCAAAGGAGCAGCGCGAGGGTGAGAACGAGTAGCTTTTTCATACTTTCTTTTCCTCCTATTTTTTTTATACATAAGGGCATGTACCCCTTGTACACAAGCTCATGCGCCCCTTACCCACGAAATTTACACGAAATTGCGCGTTAGGGGTGCGCGTTGGGGGTGTTCATGGCGCGTTGGGGGCGTTACCCTTTCACCGCGCCGATCGTGAGGCCGGAGATGAAATAACGCTGGAAGAATGGATACGCCAGCGCGATAGGCGTGATGATCACCACGGCGATGCCCATGCGGAAGCTCTGCCTGGGCATTTCTCTAATCAGATCCATCCGGGACATCCCCAAGGTAGCCGCATTGCGGGCAAAGTACTCCAGATTCCTGTCGATGGCGCTGAGCAAGGCCTGCAGCGGCTTGAGATCGGGGCGATCGATGTAAAGCATGGCCTGCCACCAGTCGTTCCAGTATCCGAAGACGAGAAACAGCGCGATGGTAGCTAGCACCGGCAACGAGATGGGCAGGACAATCCGAAAATAGATGCGCCACTGGGAGGCGCCGTCAATCTCGGCCGACTCGATCAGCGAATCGGGCACCGTAGTGCGAAAGAAGGTCTTGCAGATGATCACGTTGAACCCGCTCATCAGCAACGGAAAGATCAGCGCCCAGTAGGTATCCTTCAAACCGAACACCGTGGTGTTGATGTTGTAGGTGCTAATCAAGCCCCCGTTGAAGATCATGGGGATAAAAACGACCCATGTGAAGAAGCCCTTGAGTTTATAGTTGGGGCGGGAGATGACGTACCCCATGCTGGAGGTGAGGAACAGGCCGAGGACGGTGCCTCCCAGCGTCACGATGAGGGAGACCTTGGTGGCGTCGAAGATCATGTTCCGGTTTTTCCACAGGTACTCGTAGGCGCTGCTGGAAAGCTCGGACGGGATAAACTGGTAGCCATGGCGCGCGATAGAGCCTTCGCTGCTGATGGAAATGGCGATGATGAACAGGAACGGCATCAAGCACAAGAAAGCCACTAAAGCAAAGAAGACAATGAGAATGATATTGGTGGGGACGGACACGCGCTCAAATCGTTCCGCCGCCGCCAGTACATGCTTTTCACGCCGACTCACGGCTTTTCCTCCCTTTTGGCCTCGAAAAACAGCGGTTTTTCTCGGTCTGGAATTCGGTTCGCCGAATGGGATCGCGACAGTTCCTTACATAATGGCACTGTCTTTGTCTACCTTCCGGACTATCCAGTTGGACAGCAGGATGGTCAGGCAACCCGCCGCCGATTGGACAAAGGCGGCGGCCGAGGGCATGGAGATGTTGGTCGTCTGGCCAAGGGCGCGCCAGATGTAGACATCCAAGGTCTCGGTGACCTCAAAGAGGGAGGCCGACCCCTTGGGTACCTGGTAGAACAGGCCAAAATCCGAGTAAAAGATGCGCCCCACGCTGAGCAGGAACATCATGATCATCGTCACCTTGAGCATCGGCAGCGTAATAAAGCGAATCCGCTGCCACTTGGACGCCCCGTCGATGAGGGCGGCTTCGTACAGCGTCCCGTCGATGCCGCTGATGGCGGCCAAGTAGACGACCATGCCGTAGCCCATGCTCTTCCAGATGTTCAAAATGATCAGCAGGGAGGGCCAGATGGAGGGTTGCAGGTACCATAGTTCCTTGCCCATGCCCATGCTGTCGCGCACGGTGTTGAGAAAACCGAAGTCGTAGTTGAGGAACGCCTCCACGAAGTAGGCCACCACGACCCAAGACATGAAGTAGGGCAGAAACATGAAGGTCTGCGTTGTCTTCGCGATCTTTTTGCTGCGCAGCTGGGAGATCATGATGGCCAGGACGGTAGGCACGAGTACGTTGAGCACGATGAACAACAGGTTGTAGCCCAAGGTGTTGCGCAGGATGATCCAAGCGCTGTTGCTGGAAAAGAGGAATTCAAAATTCTTCAGGCCGCTCCATGGGCTTGTGACGAGGTTGGCAAAGAAGCTCTGGCCCGGCTGGAATTTAAAACTCACAAAGGCGATGATTATGCCGAACATGGGCAGGTAGCTGAAGCAGATGTACCAGACGAACGAGGGTATGGCAAGCGTCGTCAGCTCCAGATCGCCCTTCCGGAAACGGCGCCTTGTGTGCGCTTTCCATTTCTTTTTATCGGCCCTCGACTCCCGCGTTTTCAATTCGCACGCCTCCTGCCTGATAATTGCTCATGGCACGATATATTGCTGACCCCATTATAAAGCATTCCCCATAGGAAGGTAAAGAGAAAAATATATGGAGAATAGTAAAAAAACTATAGGTTGTTGAAGGTTGTTGACAGATCAGATCGCAATGGATATACTGTTATGGTAACATAGCCATCGTGGGCGCCAAGAAAGAGCCGCCCCGCGGGGCGTTAGAGGGGGATATCTGTGACCTTGCAACAAAATATCCGGAATTTTTGTATCATTGCCCATATCGACCATGGGAAATCCACGCTGGCCGATAGGCTCATTGAGCAGACGCGCGCCGTGGCCCAGCGGGAGATGGCCGAGCAGATCCTGGACAATATGGACCTGGAGCGGGAGCGGGGCATCACCATCAAGGCCCGCGCCGTCCGCCTGGACTACGTGGATGCCGACGGCACAGCTTACGCGCTCAACCTGATCGACACGCCCGGCCATGTGGACTTCAACTACGAGGTGTCCCGCAGCCTGGCCGCCTGCGAGGGGGCGTTGCTGGTGGTGGACGTCTCCCAGGGCATTGAGGCGCAGACCCTGGCCAACACCTATTTGGCGTTGGAACACAACCTGGAGGTGCTCCCGATCCTCAACAAGATCGACTTGGTGGCCGCGGATCCGGAGCGGGCCGTCCTCGAGATCGAAAACATCATCGGTCTGCCGGCCGCCGACGCGCCCCGCATATCGGCCAAGCTGGGTACCTGCGTCGAGGAAGTGCTGCCCTATGTCGTACAAGGCATCCCGGCGCCGGAGGGCGATCCGGGGGCGCCCCTGCGCGCGTTGATCTTCGACAGCCAGTACGATGCCTACAAGGGCATCATCGTGTTTGTCCGCGTCATGGAGGGGCGTTTGGCGCCCGGCATGGCTGTGCGCATGATGTCCACCGGCGCCGAGTTTTCCGTCGTGGAGGCCGGGGTCATGCGCCCGTTGGGTTTCGAGCCGCGCCCCAGCGGGATCGAAGCCGGGGAGGTGGGGTATTTCACCGCCTCCATCAAAAGCGTGCGGGATACATGGGTGGGGGACACGGTCACCGAAAGCGCCCGGCCGGCCACAAGCCCGCTGCCGGGATATCGCAAGGCGCAACCCATGGTGTTCTCCGGCGTCTACCCCGCCGACGGGGCTCGGTACCCCGATCTGCGCGAGGCGTTGGACAAGTTGCAGCTCAACGACGCTTCCCTGACGTTCGAACCCGAGACCTCCGTGGCCCTGGGGTATGGGTTCCGTTGCGGCTACTTGGGGCTCTTGCACATGGAGGTGATCCAGGAACGCCTGGAGAGGGAATACAACCTCGATCTCATCACCACCGCCCCCAGCGTCATCTACCGGATACACAAGACAAACGGAACGACGCTGACCATCGACAATCCGCTCAACTACCCAAACCCCAGCGAGATCGAAAGCGCCGAGGAGCCTTTCGTCAAGGCCAGCGTCATCACGCCCTCGGATTATACAGGTAGCATCATGGAGCTGTGCCAGCAGCGGCGCGGCGTGTTCAAGGATATGCAATATATGGAGGCCGGGCGGGTGGAACTGCACTATGAACTGCCCTTGGGCGAGATCATCTACGACTTCTTCGACGCCCTCAAATCCCGCACCCGGGGCTACGCATCGCTGGACTACGAGCTATCCGGCTACCGCAAGGGCAACCTGGTCAAGCTGGATGTCCTCCTCAACGGGGAGACGGTTGACGCGCTGAGTTTTATTGTCCACGCCGACGCATCCTACCCGCGCGCGCGCCGCATCGCCGAAAAACTCAAGGACAACATCCCCCGCCAGATGTTCGAGGTGCCGGTACAGGTGGCCATCGGGGGCAAGATCATCGCCCGGGAAACCGTCCGAGCCATGCGCAAGGATGTGCTGGCCAAGTGCTACGGCGGCGATATCACCCGCAAGAAGAAGTTGCTGGAAAAACAGAAAGAGGGCAAGAAGCGCATGCGTAGCCTGGGTAGCGTGGACGTGCCCCAAGAGGCGTTCATGGCGGTGCTCAAGCTGGACGAGTAGCGTGGATCGCGAGTTGCAACAGGCTCTCGGGCAACCCTTGCACCAGCGTGTTCGTCTCGGGGTCCCGGGCGGCGGACAGCGTCAGCGTCAGCGTCACCTTGACGCCCAGCTCGCGGAGTAGCGCGTCAGTTAGCACGTCCCCCCCCTCCCCCGGCGGGTAGGCGTAGGCTAGCAGGGGGTTTGCGGTCTCCCCCGGGGTCCCTCCCGGGGTTGCCCCTTCGGCCGGCGCCCAACTGCCGCGCAGGGCCGCAAAGTCCGAGCGGAACGCCTCGATATAGGCCGCTTCGCCGGCGCCATCGGGGTGTTGGCCCAGCGGCCCGGTCGCAAAGTACGTCGCCTCCATGCCATAGAGCCGCAAGACACGCAAAGCCGGCGCGATATCCAGCGGCCGGCCGCCATCCAGCGCGATGACGACGGGGCGCCCGGGCAACGGGGCGCCTTTTTCCACATAATCGACAATCTGCGCAAAGGAGACGCTCTGATAGCCGTCCGCCTGCAGCGCGGAGATTTGCGCCTCGAAATCGGCTATATCGGCTACGCCGTCAATACCGCCAATACCGTCTACGCCGGCGATGCCGCCGCCCCCCTCCGGTGGCCAAACCAGCACGGGCAGATCGGTTTCGTGGCGGTATGCCTGGGGCGGGTCCGCCAGGCGGGCAACATGATCCCCGACGTTCCCCGCCGTCACATACGCGCCGAAATCCGGCGGGAGGTACACCGACCCGTCGCCGAACATCCGGGCCAACATCATGGTGGCGAGCGAGGTGCGGAAATGCCTGATGTCATAAAAATACCGGGGGTCCTCGCTGACGGACGTGTAGGAAAAATCCCAGAAATCCACGGCGCCGGCCAGCGCGCGAAAAAACGCGTCCCGCTGCCCGGCGGGGGTTTCCTGCAAGTGGGCGTGACAAACCGGGGGGAACACCACGACAAGGTTGACGCCCCGCTCCCGGCACAACGACGAAATCGCCGCCACATCGGCGACGCATTCCTCGATGCGCCAAAGGGTTTTTTGCTCTGGATCGGTTTTCGCGAAGCGCGGGTGCTTTATCAAGTACGCCGCCAAGTCCCCGATGGGTTCGTTGTCCAGTTTCTTCATGTCAAACCCCCCCGTTTCCGCGACGTATGCGTCAAAGGATTGCGGAAGGTAGGCGGCCTGGGGGCGCGAGGCAACCTTATTCATCGCGTACCGCATGTCGGCCAGCATATAGCTGACAGACTGCGCGGCGGGGGAATCCCCGGTCGCCACCCATGCGGGCATCATATGGGTCAGCCTGGTGGCGGCCGTGTTGTGTGTGGCGCCGTCGGCGAAGCTGACCGCCAGGACAATGTTTTTCACGGGGTAGTGCCCGATAAGGTATTCGATGAGCAACCGCGAGCGGCGCATATCGCCGCCGTTGCCGCAGAGGTTGAAGAACTTCCCGTCCATGTAGCGCCCCAACGCTTCGACCGGGATGGATCCGGCGACGGAGGAACCGACGAGATAGGAGTCGTACGCCTGCGCGTGCCGGTCCAAATAGGCGATTTTGGCCAGGCGTTGGTTGTTGGTGTAATTGAAGTCATACCAGTCGTAGACGGGATCGCCGAAAATGCCGAAGGGATCGACCAGGATATTGAGCGCCGCCACCGCGCACAAGACCATGGCGATGGTAGCTGGGAACATGATGAGCCAGGTCTTGGACTTCATGGCAAACCCTCCATCCAGCCATCGTCCATGTCCGCGCCCACCGTAAAATACGGCAGCTGCAACAGGCTCTGGGGCAACGACCACACCACCGTCGTGCGGCTGAGGGCCTCGGACGGGACAAGCGTGATACGCACGCCCATCTCGGAGAGCAACACTTCTTGGCGCAAGGAGACCCCCCTCGGCGGATAGGCGTAGACCGGCTCAGTGTCCCCCGTCGCTTGTGCCCACGCATCGCGCAGCCGGGCGAAATCGGATCGGAACGCCTCGATGTACGCCATTTCGTCGCCATCCTCCGCCGCGGCGCCCAACCCGGCGCTCAGCCCATCGCCCAACCCATCGCCCGTGATAAACGTCGATGCCTCCATACCGTAGTGTTCCAAGATCCCAAAGGCCGGCGATCCGGCCTCCAAATACCCGCCCGCAAAGGTGATGACGACAGGGTTTTCGGGCAACGGCGCGCCCCGCGTCACATATGCGGCTACCTGCGCGAACGTGACGCTTTGACAGCCGACCGCGCGCAACGCGGCGATCTTAGCCTCGAAATCGGACATATCCCCGTCGGCGGGCAGCGCGAAGGAGAGGACATGCAGCTTTGTTTCATAGTCTCCCCGGACGAGCAACTCATCCAAACGCTTGGTGTGCGCCTTGGCGTTGTCGGCGGTCACAAGCACCCCAAAGTCATCCGGGATGTACAGCGAGTTGTCGCCGAAGATCCGCGCCAGCATCACGTTGACCAAGGGGCCGCGGAAATGCCCGACATCATAGAAATATCTGGGATCCCCGCTGAGCGAGGAGTGGGAGAAATCCCAATAATCCGTGACGCCCGCTAACTTACGCAGGAAGGTAGCCCGTTCCTTGGTGGGCGTGGCCCGCAAAGAGGCCGTATAGTTCGGGGGGAACACAACGAGGAGGTTGATGTCGTTTTCCCGGCAGAGGGAGGCGATGGCCGCCACCTCGCCGACACAGTCGTCGAGGTGCTCCAGCACCGGCGCGCTCGGCCTCTTTTTGGAAAAATCGCTGTGTTTCTTCTTATACGCCGTCTTGCCCCCGATGGGTTCAAAGTCCTGCCAGGTCCTGTTGCGCTCCCCCCTTTCGGGGTAATAGGCATTAAAGGACTTGGGCAAATAGGTGACCTGCTGGGCGTAGGAGATCTTGTCCAGCGCGTGTTTCGGGTCGGCCAGCAAATATCGCGCGTATTGCGCGGCGGCGGAGGAACCGTCCACCCGCGCGGGCAAATAACTCGACAAACGGCCTGCCGGATCCACTTCGTAGGACTTGGCGTCGGTGATGCTCACGACGAGAACGATGTTTTTGACCGTATAGTGTTCCACGATGTATTCGGCCAATATCCGCGTGCGGTGCATGTCGGCGCCATTGCCAAACAGATTGTAGAAGCGCGCGCCTGTGTACTGATTGAGCAACTCCACGGGGATGGAGCCGGCGACGGACGTTCCCAGCAGATACGAGTCATAGCGGTCGTGGTACCGGTCCAGGTATGCCACCTTGGCCATGCGCTGGTTGCGGGAGATGTTGTAGGCATACCAGTCGAAAACGGGATCCCCGAACAGGCCAAAGGGGTCGACCAGGGCGTTGAGCGCCGCCAACATGCCCAGGACGACAAGGATGGTGATCAGGAACAGGATGAGCCATGTCTTGGATTTCATAGAGGCACCCATAGGTCAAAACCCCGCATAAATGAATTGCTGCGCCACATAGCTGTCGCGATAGATCCCGAAGAACAGGATGATGACGATGGCCGCCACCATCACGGCCCACTGTGTGAGGAAGTTCCTCTTTTCCAGGCTGCGGCGGATTTCCACGCCACGCTCCTGACGGAAACTCACCGCGAAGAGCAGCGCGGCGGAGAGCGCCAAGACAATCAAGTCGGTCACGTCCAGCCCCAGATTCAGGAGCGTGCCGTCGGCCAGCTGGAAAAACTTGGGCACCGTCACGGTCCGCTCCATCATACGAAGCGAAGTCATCAAGGTGGCCGCGCGGGAAAAGTAACGGCCCACGCAGAGCAAGAGGAAGGTGCGCAAGATGGCGAACACCCGCCACTTTCGGTTGCCCGGCGCAATCCCCAGGCGTTTCTTGATCCGCGCGTACCTCTTTTCCAGCAACGTCGACGCCGTGATGATCACGCCGTTGTATAATCCGAAAGCGACGAACTTGAAGCTGGCGCCATGCCATATGCCGATCACAAAAAAGACGACAAAGGTCGCAAGGCTGGCCGGGACAATCTTGCCCGCATCCCGCCCCCACTTGCGGCGCAGCGTTTTCCCCAGCTTCGCAAAGGGCTTTGACAACGCGATGGGGTAAAAGAGGTAATCCCGCATCCAAGACCCCAGCGTGATATGCCATCGCTGCCAAAACTCGGACACGCTGCCGGCAAAATAGGGGCGGCGGAAGTTTTCGTCCATCCGGATGCCCAAGCATTGGGCCACGCCGCGCGCCATGTCGATACCGCCGGAAAAATCACAATAGATCTGCAGGCAGTAAAAAATGACGCCGACAAAGATGAGGGCGCCCCCGTATGACGTATATTTGGAAAACACCGTATCCACCAGCACGGCCGCGCGATCCGCGATCACCATCTTCTTGAAGGCGCCCCACAACATGAGCTGGATACCATATTTCATCTGGTCGGCATCGAAGCGGTGGGGTTTGTAGAGCGTTTCGGACAGGCGGCCGTGCCGCCCGATGGGGCCTTGGATCACTTGGGGGAAAAAGGAGACAAACAACGCCAAGCGCAACGGGTTGCGGTCGGGCTTGATTTTTTTCCGATAGACGTCGAGCATGTAGCCGACCGACTGGAAGATGTAAAAGCTCAGCCCCAAGGGCAGGAGCAGGCCCAGCCTGGGAAGCCTGGCGCCTATGCCCAACAACGCGAACAGGTTGTCCAGGGCGGTGGCGGTAAAGTCAAAATATTTTACCGTGAACAGCAGCCCAA
>WRCJ01000030.1 GCA_009784085.1 Oscillospiraceae bacterium
AACCCAACGCTTGGGGAGTTTGTGTAAGACGTCTCAACGCGAACGCTACGGACGCTGAACCAAGAATCCCCCGGCTTCAGCCGTGGGGAGTGTCAAATTCATTTATCACGCTTTGGAGGCGCAGTTTTATGAATGGATATATAAGCGTAAAGGAAGCAGCGGAACGATGGGATGTTACAGAGCGTCAAGTTCAAAGAATGTGCGTGGCGGATATGATTCCCGGTGTAATACGATTTTCAAACTCATGGGCAATCCCGGAGGATGCGGTTAAACCGACTCGCACCGTCCCGGTGAAGCCGGGGCCGAAGCTGAAAAAAAGTTTTAATTGCGAAGGTCAGGTGAGATTATGAGCGGAGAAATTATTCCGTATGCTGACAAAATAGTTGACATGATTGAACAGGCTCGGCAGAACGCATTACGAAGTGTGAACGCCGAGCTTATTAAACTGTACTGGAACGTCGGCAAATATCTGAGCGAAGAAAGCGCGAAGTCGTCTTGGGGCGACGCCTTCATTGACGAAACCGCGAATTACATCAAGGAAAATTGTCCTGGCATTAAAGGATTCAATCGCCGAGGTCTTTATCGTATGCGCCAATTCTATGAAACATACAAGGACAACGAATTTGTGTCAGCACTGCTGACACAAATTAGCTGGACGAATCATCTTCAAATCATGTCCGGCACAAAGGGCATTGAAGAAAAAGAGTTTTACCTTTCACTTTGCATTCGGGAGAAGTATTCGACCCGTGAGTTGGAACGTCAGATTGAAAGTTCGTATTATCAGCGATATATGCTTTCAACGCAAACGCTCGCTCCGATCGATGTTCCACATAATGAAAACATACGCTTCTTCGATAGCTATGTATTGGAGTTTCTTGACCTTCCCGCCAAATATTCAGAGGACGATTTAAGAAAATCCATCGTGCATAACCTCAAAAATTTCGTTTTAGAAATCGGCAGGGATTTTGCTTTCATCGGCGACGAATACCGCGTACAGGTAGCCAATTCCGATTGGCACATTGACCTTCTGTTTCATCATCGCGGTTTGCAATGCCTTGTGGCTTTTGAATTGAAAATCGGAAAGTTCCGCCCGGAGTATATCAGCAAGATGGACTTCTACTTGGAAGCACTTGACCGAGAACATAAAAAGCCGAACGAAAATCCGAGCATCGGTGTTATCCTCTGCGCGAGCAAGGAAGATGAAGTTGTCGAGTATGCCATGAGCCGCAGCTTGTCACCAACGATGGTCGCGGACTATAAATTGAAATTGATTGACAAGGCTCTACTGGTACAAAAGCTACGCGAATTTAAGAGCTTGTTGATTGAAGGAAGTGACGATTTCAAAGAGGAGTAGGTCACAATAATGCCTCTCCATGGATCGCGTTTTTGCGTTTGCTATTATTGCGATTGCTGTGTACCCGGCCTCATGGGCGGCTCGTGGCCAGTCTCGTGGATGGCTCGATAAACGCATTGGCGCACCACGCGGATAGGCGGCACGCCCCGCACTTAGGTTTTCGGGCCGCACAGACCGCCCGCCCGTGGAGCACCAGGGCGTGACAGAAGGCCGACTGCTCCTCTTTGGGGATGAGCGGATCAAGGGCCAGCTCCACCTTGTAGGGATCCTGGGTATCGCACAGCCCCAGGCGGCGGGCTAAGCGGATGCAGTGGGTATCCGCCACGATGCCGCCGCAACCGAACAGATCGCCCAAGATGAGGTTGGCCGTCTTGCGGCCCACGCCGGGCAACCGCAAGAGATCCTCCATCGTGTTCGGCACGCGCCCGCCGAATTCGTCCCGCAACATACGCGCCGAGGCGATGATATCCCTTGCCTTGACGCGGAAAAATCCGCAGGGGCGCACAGCCTCCTCCATCTTTGCTATATCGGCGTCGGCGAAGGCTTCCAGCGTGGGATAGTCACGAAACAATGCCTTTGTCACAACATTGACCCGCGCATCGGTACACTGGGCGGCCAGCCGCACTGAAAAGAGCAACTCGTAGTCCTTCAGCCAGGTCAGCGTACAGGATGCCTCCGGGTATCCCTCTTTGAGGGCGGCCACAATAAGGGGGGCTTTTTGGGCGGGCGTCATCGCCGTCGTCGGCGTCATCGTTGTCGTCGCGGGCGTCATCGTCGCCGTCGTCATCATCGGTGTCGTTGTCGGTGTCGTCGTCGTCATGATGCGGTCTCCGATCCTGTCGTCGTCATAACGCGCCCTCCGATCCCCTCATCAACATCTCCGACCATTGATGGCGGCTGATGAGCAGTTTCCTGGGCTTCGACCCTTCCGACGGACCCACGATGCCCCGCTCCTCCATTTGGTCAACCAAACGCGCCGCCCGGGAGAACCCCAGTTTCAGACGCCTCTGCAGGTAGGAGACCGACGCCTGCCCGCTCTCCAGCACGATCTCGACGGCGGCGGCAAACATTTCGTCGAGCCCTTCGGTCACGGCGGAACCCTCGGCATCCATCATGGAGGCCGTGTCGCCATGCTTCTTGCCCATCTGTTCGGCATAGGCTTCGATAGAGTTCATATAATCTTCGCTGTACCGCGGGATATCCGACGCCTTGACATACTTGACGATCTCCTCAACCTCGGCCCCCGTGACAAGGCAGCCCTGCACCCGGAACGGTTTGGGGGCGCCCAGCGGATAGAGCAGCATGTCGCCCCGCCCCACCAGCTTTTCGGCGCCCATGGTGTCCAGGATGATGCGCGACTCCAGCTGGGACGCCACGGCAAAGGCAATGCGGGAGGGGATGTTGGCCTTCATCAAGCCTGTGATGACGTCTGCCGACGGTCGCTGGGTGGCGATGACCAGGTGGATGCCGGCCGCCCGCGCCTTTTGGGCGATGCGGCAGATGGGTTCCTCCACCTCCCGGGCGGCCGACAGCATGAGATCGGCCAGCTCGTCGATGATGACGACGATCCGGGGCATCGGCACGGCGTCCGAGTCCGAGTCCGGGTCTGGATCGTCGGCGATGGCCTGGTTGTAGGCGTTGATGTCGCGCACATTGCGGTTCATGAATCTGTTGTACCGATCCTCCATCTCGACAACCACCTTGTGCAACGCCCCGGCGGCTCGCTTGTAATCGGTGACCACCGGCAGGAGCAAATGGGGGATGCCGTTGTAGACGCCCAGCTCCACCATCTTGGGATCTATCATGATCAAGCGCACTTCGTCGGAGGATGCCTTATACAGCAAGCTCACGATCAGGCTGTTGATGCACACGGATTTGCCCGCGCCGGTGGCGCCGGCGATGAGCAGGTGGGTCAGCCGGGCAAGGTCGGCCACGATGGGCGTCCCCCCAATATCCTTGCCCACCGCAAAGGCTACCTTGCTCTTCATGCCGGTGAACTCCGGGGAGGTTACGACATCCCGTAGATAGACGATGCTCGTCAGTTTATTGGGCGCCTCGATGCCCACCACCGACATCTTGCCAGGTATCGGCGCGATGCGCACCCCCGTCGCGCCCAGCGACAGGGCGATATCGTCGGCCAAGCCGGTCAGGCGGGAGAGTTTGACGCCGCTCCCCAGTTCCAGCTCGTATCGGGCTACTGTGGGTCCGCGGGTGACGCTGACGATACGCGCCTCAATCCCGAAACTCTTGAGGACCCCCGTCAGCAAAGCGGCGTTGTTCTTCAGCTCCCCGGCGCCTTCGGTTTGGCTGGGCGCCGGCCGGCCTTCCGCCAGCAGTGTGATCGGCGGCAACCTGTAGGGACGCGGGGCGCTTTTGATGATCTCGGCGGCCCGTGCCGGCGCCGGGGCGGGCACGGTGACCGGCGCCTTGTCCTCCACCGGAAAGGCGTACATCGAGGAGGAGGCGGGGTCCTTTGCGGAGCCGGGCGCCGAGCCGAAGGGCGAGGGCGAATCATCCTCATCCAGGGGGATATCCACGTTGCGCCGGCGCGCCCCTCCGGGCTTTGCCGCCTGCCCGCCCCAAGGCGGGGGCAACTCGGCCTTCGTGCGCCTTTTGCCCACTGCCGGCACAGACGCCTTCTGGGCAGAGCCAACGTGTTGCGCCTGTTGCGCGTGTTGCGTGTGTTGCGCCTGATGCGCCTGTTGCGCGTGCTGCGCGTGCTGCGGATCGATCCCTTCTGGCGGCGGCTTCCTGGGACGGCGCGCGGCGCCGATAATCCGTACAATGTTCAGGCGTGTGATAACAAGCAGCAGCACGAGGGCGGAGACAACAAGGACAATGGCCGCGCCCACCTTGGACACAGCCGCGGACAAGGCCAACGCCAAAAGGCCGCTCACAAGGCCGCCGCTCGCCAACGCCAGGCCCTCGTCGATTAAGACGGAAACCATGCCGAATGACCACTCGTAATGCGCGTCGGGCCCGAAAAGATGCACAACGGCGCCAATGGCCACCGGCAGGAGCGTCAAGCAAATCACGCGCGCGACGACCGGTCGGTCCCGGTGGAACAATAGGGCGAGGGCGGCAATCAGGAGGGCGAAGGGCAAAACGTAAAAGCCCCGTCCGATGGCGCCCCTGCAGAGTCCGGACAAAAAGTCGAGGAACCATCCGCTCACGCCAAATAAGCCGAGGCATGTGAAAACCGCCAGGAAAAAGAAGAAGAGCGCCGCGATTTCACGCCGGACAGGCGGCCTATCATTCTTGGCCCTCTTGGCCATCTTGGCCTTGGCCTTGGCGTCTTGTTTGTTTTTCTTCTTCTTGGCCTTATCCATCTTTGTCATGTTTTTTGTCATATTCTTTGTCTTACCCACGAAAGCATCACTCCCGGGAATCGCAGGGGGCCGCAGGGGGCCGCAGGGGGCTATCGTACTATAGTAGCGAAACCACAATGGTGACAAGGCCGATACCCAGACAATACCAGGCAAAATAGCCGAACTTCCCCTTGCCAATGAGCCACTTCACCATCCCAATGGCGATATATCCGGTCAGGGCGGCTACCAATGCCCCCACAATACAATGCCCAGCCGAGATCTCCACCACGCTTTCGGCGGGCAGCGGCTTTGCCGACAGCACTTTGATGAGTTCCACAAAGGTGGCGCCCAGTATGGCGGGGATGGAGAGCAAAAAGGAGAACCGTACCGCAAAAGCCCGGTCGAACTTGCGAAACAGGCCGGCTGAAATGGTGGCGCCCGATCGGGACAATCCGGGCAACACGGCAATGCCCTGGCAGACGCCGATGATCAAGGCGTCGATCACCGTCGCGTTCTTTTCGTCTTTCTGCCCGCGGGGAAAACGGTCGGACACGTAGAGGATAACCCCGGTGGCGCACAGCAGGAGGCCAACGGCAATGAGCGTCTTCATCGCCAACGCGGCAAGCCCGGACAAGAGGATGGCCAGCAACAGCGGCAGGGAACCCATAATAAGGAGAAGGACCAGCCGCCGCGCGGGCGGCGGTTTTTTTGTCTCGCGCCGGCCGAACAGGGAGGCAATCATCCGCCCGAACTCGCGAAGGACTGTGATGATATCCTTCCAAAAGGCGGCGCAGACGGCGGTGAGGGTGCCTAAATGCAAGAGCACATCGAACACAAGCGGTGTGTCCTCTATACCAAACACCGTTTGCGCCAGTGCCAGGTGGCCCGAGCTGGATACCGGCAGAAACTCTGTCAGCCCTTGCACCAAGCCCAGGAAAATGGCTTTGAGATAATCCACGGTAAAACCCCCTTCATCTTATGCGTGGCTTCGCCCCACTTGCTACATACATATCGCCGGTTGCTACATGTCGTTGGTTGCTACATATCGCCGGGCGCCTGCATCAGCAGGAGTTCGTGCGCCTCCACCAGACGCTTCTTCTTCCAGCGGCCGGTGGCGAAATAGGCGGCGGCCACCAGCAATCCCACCGCCCAATCGGCGGCGAAGGCGTAGAACATATGGCCGGGGCTATAGGTGGCGGTCAGCAGCCGCGCGAGCGGTACGCGCACCACATAGAGGCAGATCAGCGTGGTCACCATGGGAAGCATCATCTGGCCCGCGCCGCGTAGCACGGCATGGAAGATAAACATGGCGGCCAGGAGGACATAGAACGGCATAACGGTACGCAGGTATAGCAAGCCGTCGTCCACGACGCGCTGGACGATCAAGGGATCCTCGTCGTAGATAAACACCCTGAGCAGATGCGGGCCGGCGCCCCACACCAAGGCCGCCACCAACAAGCTGACGCCCACCGCCATGGCGATGCCGCTTTTTAACCCCTTTTTGACCCGGTCGAACCGGCCGGCGCCGATGTTTTGCGCCACAAAGGTGGTCACGGCGGCGGCCAGGCTCTGGATGGGCAACACAGCGAAGGCATCGATCTTGATGGCCGCCGAAAACCCGGCCATAAATATCGTCCCCTGCGCATTGACCAAGCCCTGCATGACCATCGCGCCCACCTGAAACAGCGTCTGGTTGACGCCCGAAGGCAATCCCAGGCGGGTGGCTTTTTTTAATAGCTTCCAGTGAAACTCGAAACGGAAAAGGGAAAGTTTGAGGAAGGGGTAGCGGCGTCTCATATACACCAGCCCGCCCACCCAGGAGAACGTCTGCCCGATGACCGTGGAGATAGCCGATCCGGCCACGCCCCAGCCAAACCCCAATATAAATACGAAGTTGAGGGTGAGGTCGATGGCCACCGAGATACACAGAAGGACAAAGGGCACGATAGAGTTGCCCATGGCCTGCATAATGCCCGCGTTGAGATTGAAGCCGAAGGACCCCAGAAAACCAAATATGGTGATGAGCATGTAGATGTAGGCATAGTCAAAGGCTTCGCCTTCAGGGACTTGGATCAGGCGCAGCAGTGGGCTGATAAGCGGGATACTGATGAGCATGACGCCCAGGATGAGCGGGAGCAACAGCGAATATACCGTCGCCACCAGGCGGCGCAGCGATTCCAGATCCCCTTTCACGTAGTACTGCGACAGAAGTACCGCCGCACCCAAACCGATGCCCACGAACAGCGATGTGATCATCAGGATGACCGGCCCCGTCGTCCCCAAGCCGGCAAGCCCCGTTTCGCCCACCACTTGCCCCACGAAGATGGTATCCGCCATATTGTAGATTTGCTGCAGGATGTTCCCCGCCAGCAACGGCAACGCAAAAAACAGAATACACCGCCAAGGCGCGCCTTTCGTCATGTCTTTGGTGCCTTTTTGTTGGGCGGTTTCCGTGCCTTCCTGTTGGGTGGTTTCCGTGCCTCCCTGTTGGGTGGTTTCTTTCTCCAAATCCAATTCCTCCCTGGTCGCCCCCTTTACCGGAACAACACACTGTTTCCATTTTATCTCTTTTTGGTGAAAAAAGCAATCAGAATGTTTAACCGGGGTTCAGCCTGGGTGTAACCGGGGTTCCGCCTGGGTTTAGCCTGGGTGCCATGTTTTATTGCGGATGTAACTTGACATCCTGTGTAAATAAAAAATTTATATAAATTTTTTTTCGAAATACCTTGACAGGCGTAGTATCTTCTGATATCATAAACCCAGAACCGGTTCCCGCACGGCACCCAGTTCCCGCACCGCAACCCGTTCCCGCAACCGGTCCCCTCACCGGTTTCCGCACCGCAATCAATTCCCGCAACCAACATCAATTCCCGTTCCCGCAATCGAAATATGGAAGGAGGGCAAAAGCGCATGTCCATCGCGTCCGATATGCTCCGCGGCAACACGGACATGATCGTCCTGGCCCATCTGTTACATCGGGAGAGCTATGGGTATCAGATTAACAAGCACATCCAGGAGAAGTCCGGCGGACGGTTCGAACTCAAGGAAGCCACACTTTACGGCGCGTTCCGTCGCCTGGAAGAGGCGGGTTGTGTCTCATTCTACTGGGGCGACGAACAGACCGGCGCGCGCAGGCGTTACTACCGCATTACCACGGCCGGGCGGGAGACGTTCGCGCAAAGCGTAGGGGAATGGCGCGAAGCCATCGACTTGATTGAAAAGCTGATTGACCAAAAGGAGGAGGAAAAAGAGAATGGAAGATAGGATACAAGCGCATTTGAACGCCTTATTCAAGGACGCGCCGGATACCCGCCGGGTGGCGGAGGCGCGGGAAGAGCTCTTGGCCGGTTGTTTGGATAAGTACGCCGACCTGACGGCGGCGGGTCGATCCCCCGAAGATGCCTACATCGCCGTGATTTCCGGCATTGGGGATGTGGACGAGCTGCTACGCGCCATAGAACGCATCGACGCCCAAAATGCCTCCCATAGCGCCGAGGCGTTGCGAAAAAAGCGGGCTTTCTTCATTGCCGCCGGCGTCTTTTTGTACATCTTGAGCTTGGGCGTGGCGTCGATCCTCAACGAATACGCGGACAGCCGCAACGCGGCCACGGCATTCCTGGCTCTCATCGCCGCGGGTACATTTGTCTTGATATACGGCGTGATTTCCACCCGCGCCAGTGTGAAGAAGCCCGTCTCCAGCCTAACGGGGGAGATACAAAAGCAACTGGATATTATTTCCACTAGCAGCGACACCAAGTTGCTGGGCGCGGTGACCTCTTCCATGTGGTCCCTGCTGGTCGTCGTCTACCTGTTCATCGGATTTATCTTCGACTGGTGGCACCCGGGCTGGCTGATCTTCCCCTTCGGCTCGATCCTGCAGATCCTCCTCAAAGCCACCATGGGGAAAAAAGGCATGACCCGCGGCCATGCCTACGCCCTGATCTGGACGGTGTGCCTGTTTGTTTATCTGCTCATCAGCTTCATCACCGATCTTTGGAATATCACCTGGATCATCTTCCCGGTTGCGTTGTGCGTCCAGCAGATGGCGCGGCTGGCGAAAGTCTGGAGGGAAAGCGATGAGACGTAAGTTGGTGTTGGCCGGGATCGTGACCTGGGGGCTGATCGCCGCGCTGCTGGTGGGGATTTTCGTGCTGATGCTGACCGGCGTGGTATCCGTGCCTTCCTTCGTTGCCCCCGACAAGATAGACCTGCTCCGGGAAGAGTCGTTCCCGCTCGATGGCCTTGTGGATTTGAACATCCGGTGCCGCACCGAGGACATCCGCGTGACACTATCGGATGGCGATATTATCACGGTGCGGCAATATGGATCCGCTGATGCAGACCTGCTGTTTACCTCGGAGCGCACGGGATCTGCCCTGACAATCTCCATCCCCGCCCGGTCGTTGTCGTTCTCTTGTCTTTTCCGCTTCTGGTCCAATGCCTACCTGGAAGTAGCTCTGCCGTCTAGTTACGCCCAAAGGCTCGAACTCACCGCGGTCTCCGGATCGGTAAACCTCCCGGGTTTTGTCGGTAGCGCGATCACGCTGTCGAGCGTCTCGGGCGATATCCAGGTGGGGAACGTGGCTGTCACGGGCGATGCCACCCTCAAAAACACCTCCGGCGACATACGGGCAGCCGACATCCAAGCGCAAAACGCCAGCTTGAAGACGGTCTCCGGCGACATACGCTGCGGCACGCTGACACTGGAGGGTCAAGCCGAGCTGGGAACCACCTCCGGCGATATCCGCGCGGACGCGCTGCACAGCCAAACATACGACGTACACAGCATCTCCGGGGATATCTCACTGCAATCGGCGCTGGCGGGCGGCGGGCGGCTACACACCGTCTCGGGCAATATCAATGCTGCCGGCGTCGTTGTGACAAACCCTATAACGGCAGGCTCAACCTCGGGCGATATCCGCCTGGCCTTGGCGTACGGGCAGCATTGCGAATTCAAGATGAAAAGCACCTCGGGCGATCTACGAAGCAATGCGCCGATCTCCCGTAACCGCAAAGAGGCTAACGGCACGGTGGGCGACGGCGGCCCGGACATTTCGGCTTCCACCGTCTCGGGCGATATCACCGTGGACGTCACGGGCTAGGGGACGGCCCGCTTGGGGGAGGCCCGCCGGACGTAGTCCCGCCGGAGGCGGGCGCACTGGATGTAGGCGCACTGGTGGCGGGCGCACTGGTGGCGGGCCTGCTGCGGACCAGGCGCAGGGCGCGATCGTACTTGCCGGCGCGCACGCGCGTCAACCCATACTCCACCGCCAAATTTTCGGCCAGCTTCCCCGCCACCGACGGATCCCCGTATAACAATTCGATCGTCATCTCGATGAACGGCTCCCGTTTTTCACCGGCTAGCAACTCCCCCCGGTCGATCGCCAGCGTGGCCGCGGCGCCATCGGACAACTCCAACACGCCGGATAACCGCTGGCAGGACACTTGGCACAATTCAATCAAATCCCCTTGGAGCACCAACACGGGCAACGCCGCAGGCGCACCCATGCCAACCAAGCGGGGGACGCCCTCTCGGGCGCCCTCCGCTGGACATTGCCATTTATCGTAACAAGACAGCCCCGCCCAAGCCTGCCCCGTCCAAGTCTGCTCCGCCGGGGCTTCATCCTTAGGCGTTTTGAGCGATAACGCGCCCTGCAGCCCCTCACGACGGAACCGCAACTCCCAGTGGAGCAGGTTGAGCGCGTGTTTCGGCGTGTCGAAATAGGAGGAGAGGATGTCCCCCTTGCGCCAGCTCTCCTGCAAAATAGCCAGGATCCGGGGGGAGGAGAGTATGCGCGATGTCGTGTTCTCGTCGGGAACGCGAAATCTGGTTTCCAGCAACAAAGCCATGGCACGGCCTCCTGTTCATACAAATTGCATCAGCAATGCCTCACCGCATCCCGCGGTACCAATCCAGCCGCTCTTTGTCGCGACGCTCCAAGCCGCGCTCCCCAGCCAGCGATTCGATGTGGTGCGTAAACTCATGCCGCAGGGTTTTCCGCAACTCGCGCTCCCATGTCCGGCGCAACGCGCCCCGGTATAACTGCAGGAAGGAGCCAAAATAGATGACGATCGAGCGGCCCAAGACAGGGTGGGTGCGGTATTCGCCCATGATGAACAAGCCGGGCCCTTCGGGGTGCCGCTTCTCCCCCGGCTCCAGCAAGATGCCCCCGTTGAGTTCGCGGTAGAACTCAGCCGGCAGTTCTTCGGCCATCCGATCCAGCAAGAGGCCCGCCTCCCCGATGCTCATCATGGCTGGCTAGGCAAATGCCTTCATGTACGAAACGAAGGACTCACGCATGACGTTATGGCCGCTGCCGTTGGGATGCACGCCATCTGAGCACAGCAAAGAGCCGATGTCCCGGTGGGAGAGGAAGGCATCGCGCACATCGATATAGTGGCACCGCAACTCCATGGCTAGATTCGTGATGGACAGGGAATACCGCTCCTGGAACCGGTAAATTACGCCGACATCCCCCAAGAAACGCATGATATTCTCCCGGCTCAACCCATTGCGGGTAATCCAGTTGAAATACCGCACGGGATCGATGGGCGGCAGCGACATGAGCACCGGATCGATCCCTTTTACCCGCACCGCGCAAACCATGTCCCGCAGGGTGCGGCAGAAGGCTTCATGCGGCGTGCGGGGCGCGTGGGGCGCGTCCGGGTTTTGCGCCACTTCCTCCCAATTGAAATCACAATCGTTGCCGCCGTATTCGATGAGGATGGCATCGCAGGAAACCCCGCGCTCCAGCGCCTGGGTCAGGTTTTGCGAACCGCGGGTCACGGTGGCGCCAAAGCGGGAATTGTTGTCGAAGCGCATCCCCAAGATCTTGGCGCACTGCGCGGCCATGGAATTCTTCAGGGTCGCGTACCTCCCTTTCAGGTCGTCGAACACGACCCCCCGGAGCAGAGAGTCCCCCCAAACACCGATATGATGGATCACCTTTTTCATGACTTAAACCATGACTTTCTTCAGTCTGGCGAACTGCGGCAGGCCATTTTTAAAGGGCAGCGCGGTCTCGCCTTGGATGAGCGGGCGGGCATACTCCAAATAGGGCTGCAATATCCCGTTGCCCTCCTCGTTTATCCATGCGCGGGGCACCTTTTTCTCTGTGTTGGCCACTTTTTCCAGATCCAGCAACTCGATATCGCAACGGTAGGCGCCGTTGTCCATCACGCGCTTGAAGCCCACCATCTTGTCGGTCAGGCCCTCGGCGGCGAACCGGACGGCGGCCTCCCCCGCCCGGTATGATTCCTCGATATCCGTGGCCGACGCGCAATGGGCGGCGCAACGTTGCAACAGGGACAGCTCAATGCCGCGCACCTTGGCGCCGGTCGCGCCCTTGACAATGTCAGCCAGGCGGGCGGCCAGTCCGCCAAGCTGGGCGTGGCCAAAGCCGTCGGTAGCCGAGGTGGCTGCTTCGGAGATAAATCGCCCGTTTTGATCGTGGATGCCCTCGCTGGCGGCCACGATGACCTTCCCGTTCCGATCGTGGATGGCCTTGACATCCCGCACAAAGGCATCCATATCGAACGCGACCTCGGGCAGATAGATGAGATCCGGCCCATGCCCCGCCTCCACAGCCAACGCGCTGGCGGCGGCGAGCCAGCCGGCGTGGCGGCCCATGATCTCCAGGATGGTGATCATAGGCACGTCGTAGACCCGCGCGTCCTGGCTGGCCTCCATGCAGGTTGTCGCAATATACTTTGCTGCGCTACCATAGCCGGGGCAGTGATCGGTGCCGAACAGATCGTTGTCGACGGTCTTGGGGATGCCCATCACGCGGCATTCGTATCCCGATCCCTGCATGAACTTGCTGATCTTGTTGCAGGTATCCATGCTGTCGTTGCCGCCGTTGTAAAAGAAATACCGCACGTCGTACTTTTTGAAGATTTCCAAAATGCGCTGGTAGTCGGTGGCGTCGATATCCGGATCTTTCATTTTATAGCGGCAGGATCCCAACGCCGAGGATGGGGTGTAGCGCAGCAGTTCGAGCTGGGCGGGGTCCTCTTCGCCCATGTCGTAAAGCTTGCCGTCCAAGACGCCGCGGATACCGTGCGCGGCGCCGTAGACCTTTGTGACGCAGTCGGTGTCCAACGCGGTGCGGATGGCGCCCAATGCGCTGGCGTTGATGACGGCGGTAGGCCCGCCCGATTGCCCGATGATGCAGGCCCCCTTCAATGTGTTCATTGTACTCCCTATGTTTATCGTGCTTGTCGTGCTCATGCGTATTCCTCCTGTTTTTGTTTGTCATACGACCGGTAGTATACCACATATAAAGAAAAAAAGCAATCGTCGTAGGGGCGGCATTTAAACCGCCCACGACCTGCCACCCACGACCACCGTAGGGCGCGGCATCCCTGACGCGCCGCGTTGTTCGCCGTTGAGTGGCACCGGGCGGCATTTAAACCGCCCGCGACCCACCGAAACCTACCGTTCCGTAGGGCGCGGCATCCCTGACGCGCCGGGTTGGTACGTGGGTGGCACCGGGCGGCATTTATACCGCCCGCGAACCACCGAAACCTACCGTTCCGTAGGGCGCGGCATCCCTGACGCGCCGAAAAAACCACACCCCAAAAAGTTTTCCTTGCATTCAGACCACGTTTTGGTGTAATATAATCCTGGACGCTGTCGCGATCCAAATACGTCTCAAAATCTCAATATTTATGAAAAGGTGGTTTTTGCATGGCATATCAAATCAACGACGATTGCATTGACTGCGGCGTATGCGAGCCGGAATGCTTGGTTAACTGCATCACGCAGGGCGATGGCAAGTATGTGATTGACGAGGAGCTCTGCGTGGATTGCGGCGCTTGCGCCGATGTTTGCCCAGTCGACGCACCCCAGCAGATCTGAGTAGTTTTTACCCTAAACCTCAAGAGGGCGGATTTGCGATCCAGCCCTCTTTGTTATAAGGGCGCCTTTTATAACAAAGAGGCGTCCATGGGAAGGGGAACCGCATTGCCGTGCCTGCGTTGTATTCCGTGCCTACGTTGTATATCGTGCCGACGCCAATAGGAAACCTGGGCGATCTGAGCGACAGGGCCAAACAGACCCTGCGCGAAGTTGGGTTTATTGCGGCGGAGGATACCCGCGTATCGGTGAAACTTTTGAACCATCTGGGGATAAAGAAACCCTTGGTGAGCTATTACGAACACAACAAGCGCGAATCCGGCCAAAATATAACTATACGTATAATGTCCGGGGAATCCTGTGCGCTGGTCACGGACGCCGGCACGCCAGGCATTAGCGACCCCGGCGCGGATCTGGTGGCCATGTGCGAAACGCTGGGTATCCCCGTCGTCGCCCTGCCCGGCCCCTGTGCCGCCGTGACCGCGCTATCGGTATCTGGCGTGCCCGGCGGCCGCTTTTGTTTTGAGGGCTATTTGTCCATGAACAAAAAGAATCGCCGAACCCATCTGGACGCTTTGCGGCGGGAGCCGCGCGTCATGGTCTTCTACGAGGCGCCGCACAAACTCCCGGCCACGCTGTCGGATCTATTGTCCGCGTTGGGCGATCGGCGGGTGGTCATCTGCCGGGAGATGACCAAATTGCACGAGGAGATTCTACGCACCACGCTATCGGAAGCGTCGGCGCATTTTTCGCGGAACACGCCCCGGGGGGAGTTCGTGCTTGTGGTGGCCGGCGCCGACCCCGACGCCACCCCCGACCCCGACCCCGATCAATCGGATGGCAACGCCTTCGAGGAGGCGGTGTCGCAGGCGTCCGCGTTCATCGCGCAAGGGGACACCGTGCGCGACGCGGTGCGCAAAGCCGCCCAGTGTACGGGCGCGCGGCGCGTCGATGTATACGCGGCCATAACGAAAATGATCAACGCAGAGACATATAACGCAGAGACATAACGAAATGACATATTACACTTTTTCCACTTTATGCGCCGATCGGCGATGCCGCAACGGGAGGTTGACAGCATGGTATCCAAGGTGCGCAGCATGGGGCTGTTGGGCGTGTCCGGCTACGAAGTGTCCGTGGAATGCTTCCTATCCGGGGGGCTACCCGCCTTCGATGTGGTGGGGCTGCCCGACGCCGCCGTACGGGAAGCGCGGGAACGGGTACGCGCCGCCGCCAAAACAGGTGGTTTTCAGTTTCCCATGCGGCGCATCACCGTGAACTTAGCGCCGGCCGATACCCGCAAAGAAGGCGCCCTGTACGATCTCCCCATCTTGCTGGGGCTCCTGAATGCCCATGGGGACATCCCCGCCCCGCCCACGGATTCGGTTTTTTTAGGGGAGCTCTCCCTGGAGGGCGTCCTGCGCCCGGTGTACGGCGCGCTGCCCATGACCTTGGGCGCGGCGCGGTTGGGTGTCAAGCGCATATACTTGCCCAAAGGGAACGCCAAGGAAGCGTCTCTCGCGGACGGCATCGAAATCTACCCTGCCTCCCATTACCGGGAGATTCTGGACCATTTGTCAGGCAAAGCGAAGTTGCAGCCGGCCACGCCATGGCAGCCTCCCACCGCCGGCGCCGGCATGGCGCCGGATTTTTCCGAGGTGCGCGGGCAGGAAAGCGTCAAGCGGGCCTTGGAAATCGCCGCGGCCGGCGGACACAACATCCTCATGTCCGGGCCGCCGGGCGCCGGCAAGTCCATGCTCGCCCGCCGGATACCGGGCATCCTGCCTGCCATGACCAGGGAGGAAATGTTGCAGTGCATCGAGATACATTCTGTCGCATGTCTATTGGGAGACAATCGATTGCCGTTTTTCACAAGGCCATTCCGCGCCCCGCACCACACCATATCGCCAGTCGGCCTGTCCGGCGGGGGCGCCATGCCCAGGCCGGGCGAAATATCGTTGGCGCACAATGGCGTGCTCTTTTTGGACGAACTACCCGAGTACGACCGCACCGCCTTGGAGGCTCTCCGGCAACCCATGGAGGACGGGGCGGTCACCATCGCCAGGGTGGCGGGGACGCTCACCTACCCGGCCATGTTTATGCTGGTATGCGCCATGAACCCCTGCCGATGCGGCTGGTACGGGCATCCCTCCCGCCACTGCCGCTGTGACGCCAGGTCGTTGGCCTCGTACAGGAGCCGCGTATCCGGGCCCCTGCTCGACCGCATTGACATACAAGTGGATATCCCTTCGGTGGATTTTGAGTCGCTTTCCGGCAAATACCCCGCCGAACCATCCTCCGCCGTGCAGGCGAGGGTGGAAGCCGCACGGGACAGGCAGCGCCGCAGGTTCGGCGACAACACCCTGTGCAACGCAAGGCTGTCGCCCGCGCAAATGGACGCCTGCTGCGAGCTGGACGCACGAGCCAAACGCTTATTGAAGGAAGCTTTCGAGCGGCTGGAGCTGACCGCCCGCGCTTATGGGCGCGTACTGCGCGTAGCCAGGAGCATTGCGGATCTGGAAGGCGCAGAACATATAGAGGCCGCGCACATTGCGGAAGCGGTGCAATACCGGTCTCTGGACAGGAAGATCCCATGACACGTATCACCATCATCCGACATGCCGAGGCGGAGGGGAATTATTACCGCCGCGCCCACGGCCACTACGACAGCCTGCTGACGCCCAATGGCATCGCGCAGACCGAGGCGTTGCGCGAGAGGATGAAGGACGTCCTGTTCGACGCCGTGTACTCCAGCGACCTGTATCGCACGAAACGCACGGCCTCGGTTTTGCGCGGCTGGGACGGTAGCCCCACTCACTTGCTGCCCTCGTTGCGGGAGCTATGCCTTGGCAGCTGGGAGGATGTCCCTTGGGGCGAGCTGGCCGAATCTGACGCATCGGCCCTTTCGATCTTCATGCACCAACCCGGGCAG
>WRCJ01000031.1 GCA_009784085.1 Oscillospiraceae bacterium
CGTAGTCCGCGACGGCATGGCCGATATGCCAGTAGATTTGCGGGCAGATGTAATCGACCCATTCGGATTTGACCCAGCGGCGCGAGTCCGCACAGCTCGTAAAGAACCCTTCGTATCCCGCCGTGTCGCTGCCCAGCACATGGGATTTCCTGTTGGCCCAGATGCCCACAGGGCTTACGCCAAACCGGCAGCCGGATCGAGCCGCCCCCACGGCCGCGCCGGTATCCCTTATCAGCGCATCCACGCAGTCGCGCCGCCAGTCGCCGATGTCGTCGAAGTCCGCGCCATATGTTTCGAAGGTGTCTTGGTCGCCAAAGTCCAGGCCGGGGTAAAAATAGTCGTCGAAGTGGATGCCGTCGATGTCGTACGACTGTACCAGCTCCAACACGCCGTCGATGACCAGTTGCCGGACTTCTGGCAAGCCGGGGTTGAAATACAGGTTGCCGTCTGTGTAACCGACTGTCCAAGAGGGGTTCAGCCGCGCCGGATGGGTTTCGGCCAACAGGCCGGGGTCGTGCCGGGGTTCGCTTGGCGTCCCAATCGCGATGCGGAAGGGGTTGATCCAGGCGTGCAGTTCCAAGCCGCGCGCGTGGGCCTCCTCCACCCAATACGCCAACGGGTCGAAATCCTCGGCCGGCGCCGCGCCTTGGGTTTCGGACAGCCAATCTGACCATGGGAAGATGTCGGAAGCGTATAGGGCGTCGGCGGTCGGGCGCACCTGCAGGATCACCGCCGTGAACCCGATGTCGGCAACGCCCTCCAAGATGTCGGTGGCTTCGCGCTTGAGTTCGTCCACCGACAGCCCCGGGCGGGACGGATAGTCCAGATTGTACACGGAAGCGACCCACACGCCCCGAAACGCGATGTCACGATCGGATGGCGGTGGGTCGACTGTAGTCGGTTCCGGGGTCGGCGATGCCTCGTCCGGCGTGGGGCTTGGCGTTTCCACCTGCGGCGGCGGGTCCTGTGTCGTTTTGTCCCGGGTCAAATCCCGGGCCAGATCCCAGGCGCGGTTTGCTAGAAATATGATCAAAGTTGCCGTCAGGGCGTAAATCAGCTTATACAAGGCTTCTCGTTTCCGTCTTGACATCACGCAAATCCTTTACTTTGCTGCGTTGTAAGCCTCCATGACTCCATTTTGATGGGTTCTTTCGAAACTTTTATTGCCGTTATGTGTCTTGCTGTTCAAGAAGTGGATGCAGACCTGCCCGTTCATGCCGTTGCCGCTGATGGTGCCGCTGCCGTGCGGCATCCCGTTGATGGAAGCGGCCATCGTGTGTCCGTTGATGGTCACCCAGACCGGCCGCACCGCCCACGACCACTTCTTGCCAAACGTCTTATACATGATGTCGGTGTCCCCTTTGGTCAACGTCTCCACGTCCGCGTGGTTGCCGTTGGAAAAGCTCTGGACATAGTAGACCGCCCCTGTGCGCACGTCGGTGATCTTGGCGGGCGTATACGTCTTGAAGATCTGCTTGGCTTCGCTCCATGGGGTGAGTTCGACTTTGCCGTTTTTCTTGGGGGTTTCCGGCTCTTTGTTCTCCTCGGGCTTGCCGGCCTCTTCGCGGACTTCGGCATCATTGGTTTCTTCGGATTCTTCGTTCTCTTTTATTTCTTCGGCGTCTATGGCACCTCCCGCGTCTTTGGCGCCTTCGTTGTCCTTGGCGCCTTCGTTGTCCTTGGTGACATTATCGGAGTCTTTTGGGACTTCGCCCTCTTTGTTGTCTTTGTTATCTTTGCTGTCTTTGACGACAACAGGCGCATCGCCCCCGTCCGTGCCTTTAGGTCCTTCCGCGCCCCCCGCTTTATCGTCGGCTTCCCCGAGGTCTTTGGCTTCTTCGAGATATTCTGACTTGATGTATCCAACCGTCCCGTCCGACAGGGAAATATGCGACCACGCATCATCGGCGGCTGTCGAGAGGACTGTCACCTTCACGCCGGCTTTCAATAAGCGCACCACGGCGGACTCTGTCGAGGGCGCCTCCCGGAGGTTGACGCGATCGGTGGTCATGTAAACGGCAGGCGCCTCCGATAATTGATCTGCCACCATTTCTTCGGTTGTCGTGATGTCGGCTGTCCCCATGCCTGGGTGGCGCGCTTCGACATAGTCGCTGATCTCGCTGATGGAGACAGAGGTCTCCGGGGCAGGCTTCCCCTCCTGCTCAGCCGTGTCGGCGGCAGGGTCGGTGAAGGTCGTCACATGGGTTACCGCATAGGGCAGGGAAATGGCCCCCGCTGTGCCCTCGCTGGCCCCTGTATCCATCGTGGAGAGAGGCAAGGAGAGCGCAAGCACCAACGGCAACCAGACGGTGACGATTTTCTTTAATATTACAGGGAGATGCATAACATCCATCCTCCGCTTCTTTGTTTTCTTCGGTTTTCTTCGGTTTTCTTTCTTCCGCTGTTTCTACTATACCACATGCCGCCGGGTTTGTCAATGAATTTTGTAACCGTTTGTCACGGCTTTTGTAACTGGTTGTCATTCTTTTGTTTTTCTTTTTTTTTGCGTGACGCTTAGGGCAATCTGTGGTATGATGAATGTCAAATTGTAGGCGAATGCAAGTGAATGCAAGCGAGGTGTTCCGCCATGCCGCGGCCGGTCGTTGGGATCATCGCCGAGTATAACCCGTTTCACAACGGTCACGTATTCCACATCGCCCGCACCCGGTCGATGCTGCCGGGGGCGGCCGTCGTGTGCGTCATGAGCGGGCATGTCACCCAGCGGGGCAGCTTGTCGGTTTGCCGGAAGCAGGCTCGCGCCGCCATGGCCATAAGCGGCGGCGCGGATTTGGTGCTGGAACTGCCCGCCCTGTATTCCTGCGACGCCGCCGAATGCTTTGCGCTCGCCGGCGTGGCGTTGTTTTACGCCACGGGGGTTGTCACGCACCTGTCCTTCGGCAGCGAAAGCGGTTGCCTCGAAGCCCTTATCGCCGCCGCCGGGACACTGGGTGACCCCGCCTTTGCCCCCGCGCAAGCCGCCGCGCTGGAACAGGGGCTGTCCTATCCGGCCGCGCGGCAACGAGCCTTCCGGCTTCTCGACCCAGCATCGGCCGCCTTGCTGGATGGCCACCCGAACGATATGCTGGGCGTGGAATACCTATGCGCCCTTCGGCGCCTGGGCGGTGGCGTCAGCGGCGTCAGCGGCGGCGGCGTCAACGGCGTCAGCGGCGGCGGCGGCGTCAGCGGCATCGCCCCGATAGCTGTCCGGCGCGAGGGCGCCTCCCACGACGCCCCACAGCCGATCGGGCGTTTTGCCACAGCCTCCTATGTGCGGGCAAAGTGGTTGTCCGGGCAAAGCGCACGGGCATTTGTCCCGGCCAAGGCACAGCTGTTATGGAAAACCGAGCGGGATGCCGGGCGCGCACCGGTATCCCTCGCCAACTGCGAGACGGCTGTCATGTCCGCATTGCGCCGCATGGCCCCGGAGGATTTCCGGGCGTTGCCCGGCGTCTCCGAGGGCCTGGAGCACCGGTTGGCCCGCGCCGCCAGCCGCGCTGTCTCGCCGGAGGAGTTCTACGCGCTGGTCAAAACCAAGCGCTACACACATGCCCGCATCCGCCGCATCGCGCTGCGCGCCTATATGGACTTGCCCCATCCCCCCGCGCCCGCACCCGCCCACACCCCCGCGCCGCCCTATTTGCGCGTGCTGGCGGCCAACAGGACAGGCCTGTCCCTCTTGCGCGACATGAAAAAAGCCGCCACCCTGCCCATTATCACCAAACCGGCGTCGGCGCGGCGACTGGGGGATGCGGCGAGGGATTGTTTCCTGCGCGAGGCGCGGGTGACCGACCTCTACGCGCTGTGCTATCCGGAAAGGATCCGGCGCGCCGGGGGTCAGGAGTGGACCGAAGGGCCTTATATCGATGACAATGAAGAAAAGAGTTGACCATTCGCCCATGAGCCATTCGTCAACGAGTACTCCGCCAGCGCAACATTCGCCCGCGAGCACTCCACCAGTGCAACATTCGCCCACGAGTACTCCACCAGCGCAGCATTCGCCCGCGAGCCATTCGTTGTTGCGGACGTTGGCGGAATTGCGCGGCAACCCGAGGATCTGTGTCCTCACAGAGCCTTTGTGGGCTATCCCTTTCAGCCTGTATTCGCCCTTTGTGTCGCTCTACATGGCGGCGTTGCTGTTGAGCGACACGCAAATCGGGATCGTGGCGTCTGTCTCCCTGTTCTCGCAGGCGTTGGGGGCTTTGCTCGGCGGCGTGCTCTCCGACAAGCTGGGGCGGAAATTGACCACCGTGCTTTTTGATCTGATTTCCTGGACTGTGCCCTGCCTGCTGTGGGCTTTTTCACAGAATTTCTGGTGGTTTGTCGTGGCGGCGGGCCTGAACGGGCTGTTGCAAATCACGAATATCTCGTGGAACTGTCTCTTGGTGGAGGATGCGGAAGGGGGGGCGCTTGTCCGCGTTTTCTCTTTAATCCACTTGGCTGGCCAGATGTCCGTGGTATTCGCGCCCTTCGCCGCGCTGCTTGTGGATGGGCTTACCATCGTGCCCGCCATGAGGATATTGTATCTGTTCAGCTTTTTTTCCATGACAGCCAAGTTTGTCGTCCTGTACAGATTCTGTGACGAAACGAAAACCGGCCGCGTCAGGAAGCGCGAAACGGCCGGCATGTCTATCTTCGCGATCCTTTTCGGCTACGGGAAGATCTTCACCCGGGTGTTTTCTTCCTCCTCGATGGTGCTTGCCCTGGTGATATCCGCCTGTTTCACGATGATCGGTATCGCGGGGAATTTCTTTGGGTTGTACGTTACGAACGAACTGTCCCTCCCCGAGGGCTACCTGGCGTATTTCCCCATTCTGCGTGCGGTTGTCATCACTTTCTTCCTGTTTGTTGTCCAACCTAGGGTCAGCCGGCTTGGCTTCCGGCGCCCCATGCTGGCCGGCGTCCTGTGTTACGTTGCCGGGCATGCCGCGTTGATCTTTGTAAATAAAGAAAGCTTTGCCGCTTCGCTTGCGACCGCGCTGGCGTTCGTCTTTCTGGAAGCCTGCGCGTTCAGTTTGGTCATGCCGCGCAAAGACGCCATTGTCGCCCTGTTTGTCCAGCCGGGCGAGAGAGCCAGGATTGTCAGCGTCATGATGTTCGTCACGCTCGCGATCAGTATCCCCTTCGGGTATCTGGTGGGCTGGCTTTCCGATATGGACAGGAGGCTTCCGTTTCTGTTGAACCTCGTTATTTTTGCGGTGTCGTTCGTGATCATCGCGGCGAGCGGAAGGCTGCAAGGGGAACATGCTCAAGGGGAACATGTGTAGACAGCAAACAGAGCAAACAGGCGGGAACGGCATTCTATTCCCTCCAGTGCCCCTAGAGGTACTTCATGCGCAGGACCCACGCGATGGTCCTGGACGGCAACAACCTTCGCAGCAGTGCCAGCGTCTTGTACGACATCCCCACCGCCCGCCGCGTCGGCGGGTTTTTCCTTCTCGCCAAACGCAACGTCACACGGGCTACCTTTCCCGGGCTGTGGCCGTTTTGTTCGTCCACGGCCATACAATCCACAGCCTTTTGACAGGCTTCCGCGTAGGGGGAACCCTCCGGCAAAGCCGATTCACGCGCATCGGTAAAGCCGGTGCGCGTGTCGCCCGGCTCTATGATACAGGCTCTGATGCCAAGGGGGCGCCCCTCCATACGCAGGGCCTCGCAATAGGCTTCCAACGCAAACTTCGTAGAGGAGTAATGGCTCTGGTAGGGGATGGGGATCAGGCCCGCCATCGAACCCATCAACAACACCAACCCGCCGCCGCGCGCCCGAAAGATGGGGAGTATATGGCGGTTGACTTGCAGCACGCCAAAATAGTTGGTCTCAAACTGTTCGCGGACGGCTTCGAGGGGGGTGTCCTCCGCCGCGCCCGCTATGCCGAAGCCAGCGCAATGAAGGACAATGCCGATGTCATCCCCCGCGTCCCCCGCGATGCGCATAACGCTGACAGCCGCCGCCACCGAGGCGTCGTCGCGCACGTCGCATGCCAGGGGGCGAATGCTGCCTGCCCCCATGTCGCGGGCCTCTCCCCCGGCCCGCCGGGACAGCGCCCAAACCCGATATCCCTGGTTGGCGAAAGCTTCCGCGCAGGCCAACCCAATCCCGGAACCGGCGCCAGTGATGACAATTGTCCGACCGTACGGGAATGCGTCCATTTTGCTACAGATCCTTTAACATTTCTTCGATGATTTTGAGTTCTTCTTCCCCTTCTGGCTTCTCTGGCTTCTCCGGTCGCTTCTGCCGCCCCGCTCGCGCCGGTCGCCCCGGCGGCGGCGGCGGTGTTGTTGCCGGTGCCGGTGTCGGCGGTGTCGCGGGAGTCGGTGGCGGCATCGGCGGCGGCGGCGCTGTTGTCGTCGGTTTCGTCGCTGTTGTTGTTGTTGTCGCCGATTTCGTTGTTGTCGCTGTCGTCGTCGGCCTCGCAGTCGACCTCGCAGTCGACCTCGCAGCCGGCCTCGCGGGAGCCATCGCCATCGCCGGTAAGCCGCCGCCCTCCTTGCACTGTGCACGCAAATCCTGTATCAGGAAGCCTGCCACAACGGCAAGGAGTAGCGCCGGCGCCCACATGGAAAAGGGCAGGTTTTGCCAAAACAGATAGGCGTGATAGCCGGCGTATGAGGCGTAGACCACCATGGGCGCGATATAGAACCTCTTGGGGTGGACAATGGCGTAGAGGACCGCGAACACGTCGGCCATGTAGAAATACCGCTCGTGCATGCTGGGCAGGCACCATGGGATGGCGATGCAAAAAAACAGCGCGATGGTCAGCAGGATGGTGTTGCTGATGTACTTTATCCGATGGGACAGCCAATACAGCGCGAGGATCAGCGTCAGCGCGGCGGCTACGATACCCGCGGTAAAGAAGGGGGCGCCCGAAAACTCACCGGCCCTATTCATATCCAATAAGGCAAACGCCGAGGGGGAGTTTAGATTGAGGTAACTGCTATACCGCGTGGTTTGGTCGAAATAGATGGTAAACAGGGTCGCGACGGGGCGGCCCAGCAACAGCGCGGGCGAGCAGGCCAGCAGGTAGGCGGCGGGGAATGCCAGCATATGCCGCACTTTGAGCCGCCGTGTCATGAGGAAGACGATAAGCATGGGCAAGAAGAAGACGGCTTGCAATTTGAACGCGAAGGCGATGCCTGCCATGGCCACGGCGATCCACGGTCGCCCGCGCAGCACATATAGCAGGCATAGAAGCGCGAACACAGCGTACAGGACATCGCACTGCGCCCAGTAGGCGCTGTTGAGCCAAACGGTGGGCACAAAGAGGACGGCGCCCAACGCGAACAGGCTTTTCCTCTCGGGCAGCCCCCATTGCTTGACAAGGGCCATCGCCGTCCAGGCCAGGATAAAATCGGCCACGATGGAGACAAACTTGATGAGCAGCAAATCGTCCAACGGCAGATAGGACAGCAGGGCCAGCAAATATAGATAGGGCACGTTATAGTCGCTGCTGGTCATCTTGCCCAAGGCCGCAAAGCCGCCGCCTTCACGCAGTTCATTCATCCAGGCGGACAGGAACGCATCGTAGTCGTTTGTCACGCGATCCAGGCAGGCGGCCCGCAGGTACACCGCCAGCAACAGGATGAGGCCCATCAACATAAATGAGCCCGCCTCAACGGGTTCGTCGCGCAGCAGCAGGATGGTCATGAGCGTTGTCGTAAGCAACAGGAACAGGACCATCGCCACGAAGTGATCGTTATCGTTGCCATGCTCGTAGTAGCTCAAGGCATGCCCCACCAGCAGCGGGGACAAGCAAATCAGCCCGATAGCCAACGCTGCCCGGGAGGAGAAGGGGAAGGGTCGCGCGGGGATCCCGGGCGGTTTTTTGTTTTGGGAATCCATTTTGGAATCCATGCCGCTGCCTCCTAAGTAGGTTCGGTAGTATGCTTCGGTATGGTTCGGTATGCTTCGGTATGGTTTGGTATGGTTTGGAAGTTTGATCCGGTATCGAGTTTATTATACCTTTGAATCGGGGAAATGACAAGAGAATTCTTGACAAAGACTTTTTTCTCCATTGGCTCCGCCATCGGTTTCGCCAGCGGTGATGCCATCGGTCATGCCATTGGTTTTCAGCGGGTTGCCAGCGGTTTGCCAGCGGGTTGCCAACGGTTTGCCAGCGGGTTCGCTATCGGGTTACCAGCGGGTTACCGTCGATCTCGCCATCGATTTTGTCATCGATTTTTCCCCGGGAAACTAAAGTTTGCATGAGCGATTTCGATATATCAGGTGAAGGCAACAGGGAGCGCAGCCATTTCGGTGACAGAAAAATAAAAAAGTGCTTGACAAGACATTATGTATGTGATAAGATACAGCGCGAGTAGATAGAATACCGTTCGATATAGTCATGCACTGTACGCTGTATTGGAAAGCCAACGTCGCCCGTCTTTACCGAAAAGGCAAAGCTGTCGAAAGGCAGTGACGCAAAGCTAAAGGGCCTGTTCTGGGCGAACGGATGCTGTTCGTTCGGTGTGGCAGCCAGCTGCCGAAGGAGAACTGAGTCTTACTCTTTCCTCCGGCGCGAGGGGGGAGTATTTGTTCTTCTCGGTCATTCATCGCCGTTTCCTATGAATGTATCGAAAGGGGCTACCCGCATGAAGCGCCTGATGTGTTTCGTTTTTCTCCTGGTTCTCGTGATTTCCGCGTCGGGGTCGGCCGTGCATGCGCAAGTCTCCGTGGAGCCTATCGCCGTGGCGTTGCCCGTGGCGGAGAAAAAGATACTCTACACGGGATCCAAGTCGGAGATCGACGCGAGCCACAAGGACATGGGCTATGTCACGATCCGCTATTTACAAGCTACCTCCAAGAAGTTGAAGATCAAGATCACACGGCTCAAGTCGGATGGCAGCGAGGAAACCAGCTATATCTACGACCTCAGCAACAAGCCCAAGAAGGAAACCTACTCCATGTCACAAGGCAATGGAAGGTATCAAATCAAAGTCCTAGAGAACATCGAAGGCGATCGCTACGCCGTCGTGCAGAACCAAAACATCGACATCACACTGAAAAGCAAGTATGACCCGTTTTTGGCGCCGATCCAATATATCAATTACACGAGCACCTCCAAAGCCGTAGTCAAAGCCAAGGCCTTGGTGAAGGACCGTAAGACCGAATATGATAAGTTGCGTGTCATCTACAGGTACATTGTCACCAACTACGTCTACGACTACAATAAGGCGGACAAGGTCGTCAAGGGTCAATTGAACGGGTACGTCCCCGCACTCGATACCATCTACAACAGCAAGAAGGGCATTTGTTTCGATTATTCTTCGCTCCTGGCAGCCATGCTGCGCAGCGTCGGGATCCCCACCAAACTGGTCATGGGATATGTGGCGCCCAACAACGCCTACCACGCTTGGAACGAGGTATATATCAAAGACAAGGGTTGGATTAAGATCAACAGCCAGATATATTTTGACGGCAAGAACTATTCCCGCATGGATTCGACATTCGCCGCGGCGAACAAGAGCGGCAAGCAGACGGCGTTTATCGGAAACGGTAAGAACTACGCGCCCGTCTACCAATATTAGGGATAAAGGGAATCTTCTTCACCCTTTATTCATATACATCCTTCTTCTCCTTCTTCTTCTTCTTCTTCTTCTCTTTTCCGTTTCTCTGTTCCATTCTTCTTCATCTTTACCCATCTTCTAACAGGCTGAAGGCGCGGGAAACCGCGCCTTTAGCCTGTCCTGCCTGCCTGCCTGCCTAGGTCAAAATGTCGTCGAATACGGCGGGGATCATTTTTTTCAGCGTGCCGGGTGGATCGCCGTAGGGCGCGGCATCCCTGACGCGCCGGGATCCTGGATCCTGCGGCGGGACGCGCGGGGGCGCGGGGGCGCGGGCGCGGCGGGACGCGCGGGGGCGCGTCCCCTACAATGGCAACGACGACGGGTGGGGGGCGGGGGACGACGGGTGGGATGCGCGGGGGATGACGTTGCCGCATTTCGCCTGCCTAGGTCATAATGTCGTCGAATACGGCGGGGATCTTTTTTTTCAGCGTGCCGAGCAGGGGGATCGTGAGTTCCCGGATTTGCGGGTGCGCCGCCTTGTCGGTGCGCAAACGGAAAAAATGCCGCCATTCCCGCAGATTGGCGGTCATGACCACTTCGGTTTTCAGGCTGTTGGGCAACACGGCCCTGGCGTCCTGGGGCGTCGCGCCGCCGGCCAGCATCGTAAGGTAGTTGCGTTCGGCTTCTTCCATCGCGGAAAGCCACACCTCGTACGGGTGGCGCGGGCCGTCGATCGGGGCGGGCACCGGGGCGGGTGCCGGGGCGGGCGTCGGGTCGGGCATCGGGTCCGGCAACAGTCCGCCGATCGAGCCGTCGATCGGGTCTGGCGCCAGTTCGAACCTTTCCGCGAGTGTTTTTGGCCGGATAAAGGTGCAACCGCCGTCTTTGTCGCCGTAGCGGCAATAGCGCGTGCTCTCCTGGGAGTAGCTGGCGATCCTGTGCCGGACAATCTCGTGCGAGACGCCCCTGTCGCACACGAAGCGCACGGTAAAGCTGTAATGTTCCAAAACGCTTTCATGCCCCCGGCTGATGATGCCTTGGATAAAACGGCGCGCGGAACCTTCGGTGATCTTTTCTTCGCTCTTGTAGCAAACGCGGCCGCACAACTCGATGTGCCGCAACACGGCCAACCCGTCGATGTCGGTCAATATCTCGGTGTATGCGTCGATGATTCTCATAAGGGATTCCAGTCCTTTCTTTTTCTACGGCTCGCATCGTCGATGACATTTTATCTTTCCCCGTCGGCAGCCGTCAAGGAAAACCTGCACATTTTTACATTTTGTTCACCATGTGGGGAAAATATGTGGTATACTCAAAGTTACGGTAAAGGCGTGCTACGAAGGCGTGCTGCGGCAACAGCATGTGCTACGAAGGATGGTGATGATCACGTGGCCAACCGGGTCCTGATTGTGGAAGACGACGCCAACATCGCGCAGCTTTTGCGCTTGTATTTGGAAAAGGATGGCTTTCAGGTCGAAACCGCGGCCGACGGCGCCGAGGGTTTGCTGGCTTTCCGCCGGGAGGCGCCCGATCTGGTGTTGCTGGATATCATGCTCCCGGTTGTGGATGGATGGACGGTCTGCCGCGAAATTCGGGCGGCCCACAAGACGCCCATCATCATGCTCACGGCCAAAGGGGAGACGACGGACAAGGTGTCCGGGCTGGAGGGCGGCGCCGACGACTATATCGTGAAGCCCTTCGACATGAAAGAGGTCCTCGCCCGCATCCACGCGGTCCTGCGGCGCACAGGCGGCGGCGAGAGTGCCGGCGGGCGGCGGCTTGAGTTCGACAAGCTGATCGTCGACATGGAGGCATACACCCTGACGGTGAATGGCTGTGTGGTGGACACGCCGCCCAAAGAGTTGGAGCTTCTATTCCACCTGGCCTCCTCCGCCAACCGGGTGTTCACGCGCAACCAACTGCTCGACGAGGTGTGGGGCTTTGACTATTTCGGCGATTCGCGCACGGTGGACGTGCATATCAAGCGGCTTCGTGAAAAGCTGGAGGGCGTCAGCGAGCGTTGGACGCTCAAGACTGTCTGGGGCGTGGGCTACAAATTTGAGGAAAAACTCTAAATGAACAGCGCTTTCTTCCGCTCCTTTCTGGTGACCGCCACACTCATCCTCGTGAGCTTCCTTTCGCTGGGCATCCTCTTTGTCAGTTTGGCCCCCAGTTACCTCTCCAGCCAGCGGCACAGCCAGCTGGAGGAACACGCCGATTTTGCCCTGAACCTCAGGGGTTACAGAATCGAAGACTATGTATACCATGACAACTTTTTGGATCAATGGATCCATCGGACCCAACTGACCACCTCGCCGGATTTCAAGCTCATGTTGAATGTCGTGGATTCGATGACCGGCGCGACGATTTTTGTCGTCGACCACAACGGCGTGATCATCATCTGTTCCGAAGCCTCTTGCGATCATGTGGGGAAGGACATCCCGGAGGGCGTGCTCCAGAGCATCCAGGAGAGCCGAAGCCTCGACGCGCATGCGTTGGGCGTCCTGTTCCCCGATACCCGCGTGACGGTCGGGCGGGTGCTGTATAGTCCCAGCGGCGAAGTGGGCGGCTATATGGTGCTTTCCTCCACGGCCGCGTGGCAGAACGATCTATTGGGCGGGTTTACCCGTTTGTTTTGGATGGCCGGCATCGCCGTTTTGATGATCTCCTGCCTCTCGGCGTACGTGGCTTCCCGCCGCATGGCCAGGCCGCTGCAACTCATGGCCCACGCTTCCCGCAGTTTTGCCCAGGGGGATTTCGGCATCCGCGTGCCCAGGGGGAAGGCGGCGGACGAGGTGGACAACCTGGCCGAGGCGTTTAACGCGATGGCCGACGCCCTGCAAAAGGCCGAGGAACTGCGCTCGGGCTTTGTCGCCAATGTCTCCCACGAACTCAAGACCCCCATGACCACCATCGCGGGGTTCATCGACGGGATACTGGACGGCACCATCCCGGAGCAAAAGCGCACCGAATACCTGTCGGCCATCCGTTTGGAGGTCATCCGCCTGTCCCGCCTGGTGTCCAGCATGTTGAACATCGCCCGCCTGCAATCCGGGCAGGCGTTGACGCTCAAACCTTTTGACATCGTGGATCTTTTATGCCGCATCTTGCTGTCCTTCGAGGGTGCCATCGAAAAGAAAGACATGCAAGTCGAGACGGCGTTGCCCGAGGAAGCCGTTACCGTGCTGGCCGATCCGGACGCCATCACGCAGGTCGTGAACAACCTGCTGGACAATGCCGTCAAATACGGCGCCGTGGGCGGCCGGCTGTGGGTGACCCTGAATAAAAAAGGCGGCAAGTTGTGCGTCGCCGTGCGCAATGAGGGGCCGGATATCCCGCCGGAGGATCTCCCGTATATCTTCGAGCGGTTCCACAAAGCCGATAAATCCCGGGGCGTGGACAAAGCCAGCCTGGGCCTCGGGTTGTATATCGTTAAAACAATCTTGGGTAACATGCACGAGAATATCACGGTCACCAGCAAAAACGGGATGACCGAGTTTTCCTTTACACTCAGCGAAAGCAAGCGATGAACAGGAGGAATTTTCGCATGGCTGACGACTTTTTTCGCAACGGTGCCGAGGGTGGCGATCTTTTGCCGGGTTTGTCGGATGAGTCCGGTTTAGCTGAGCCCGGTTCGGCGCCCATCGAGAACCCGTCCGTTGCGGGCGGGGGTACCTTTGCCGAACCGGCGGAATCGATAGACCCAGTGGATCCAGTGGGGGCCGTGGCGCCGCTAAAGCCATTGGCGTCTCTAAAGCCACTGAAGCCACTAAAGCCGCTGGAATCGCTGGAGGCACTGACGCCGACGGGTCTGGCGGAGCCGGCGGGCTTCACGGGTTCTTTTCAACCGGAACCACCGCCGTTGCCAATGCCCTCACCATTGCCGCCGCCACCGCTACAGCCTTCACCGTTGCCGCCTTCACAACCCTCACCCCCACTACAGCCCTCACCGTTGCCGCCGCCACAGCCCCTGCCGCCACCGCCGCCGCCCTCCCCGCCGTCGGCTGGTCTCCCATTGGATACCCCATGGGAGCTACCCGGCATGATACAATACGGGCATCCCTATGCGCCACGTCCCGTTCCCCCGCCGCCGACCATGCCGCCCGTACTGCCCATGCCGCCCATGCCGCCCGTGCAACAACAACGACAACGACGCGCACGGCGGGCGGCACAGCCGCCGCCACCGGCGACGGCGTCAATGCCGCCGTCGATGCCGTTCGCCGCGCCGCCCGTCCCGGCTTATCACCAGCAACGGTATGACCGCCCGCGCTACGACTATGTCCCCGCCGCCACCGAGCCATGGCGCCAGCGCGCGACGCCGCCGGCCGCGCGGGGCGGTTGGCGGATCGGGTTCTTCAGCCTACTGCTGGTCGTCGTCTTCCTGGCCGGGGCCATCGCGTTCGCCGTGTGGAATAACGATTACGGCTTCGGGCAGGAAATCCAGGATCCCGCAGAAACCCAGCTACCTATCCTTCCCTGGGATCCGTGGAATCCCGAAGAGCGTCCCTCCATGGGCACAAACCCGGCCTCTCCCGGCATCAGCGGGAACGATCCGATGGACGAAAGCGGCGGCACGGAACTAGTCATCGTGGACAGGCCCGGGGGCGTCACGACACCCGAACCCGGCCAGCCGCTCACGATCCGCCAGATCGCCGACAAATTGCTCCCTTCCGTGGTAGGCGTCATGGCCTTCTATGATGGAGATCCCGTCTCCACCGGTTCGGGCGTCGTCATGACCGACGACGGCTACGTGATCACGAACAACCATGTGGTGGAGCATTGCGATAAAATCACGATCATCCTATACTCCGGCGAGGAGCACGAGGTGGTGCTGTGCCGAAGCGATCGGAACACCGATCTGGCCGTCCTCAAGATCAACGCGACCGGCCTTGTGGCGGCCGAGTTCGGCAACTCGGATCAGATGGCCGTGGGCGATATGGTCGTGGCTATCGGGAACCCGCTTGGCATGGAACTGCAGAGCACCGTCACCAACGGCATCATTTCGGCTATCAACCGCGATATTGTCGTCGAGGATCTCCCCATGACCATGCTCCAAACCAACTGCGCCATCAACCCCGGCAATTCTGGGGGCCCGCTCATCAACGAGTACGGGCAGGTGGTAGGCATTATTTCGTCCAAGATCATGAGCGACTATTTCACCGTTGTCGAGGGCTTGGGATTCGCCATCCCGAGCAGCACGGCCTTCCCCATCATCAACGAGCTGATCTCGCGCGGCTTTATCGAGGGGCGCCCGGCTATCGGCATCACCGGCAGGGCGATCGACAAATACGAAGCGGAACAAAGAGACGTCGTACCGGGCTTTCGGGTGGAAGATATCAACCCAGACTGCGACGCCTACCGGCAAGGCATGAAGAAAGGCGACATCATCACCCATGTCAACGGGACCGAGGTCGTCACCGTGGCTGACATCAATCGGATAAAGAACGAATTCGAAGTGGGCGACAGCCTGACTGTCACGGTGTACCGCCCGTCCGAGAAAGAATCGCTCGACATCACGTTCAAGCTCATGGACAGCGGAAAACTCACCGGGTAGGCAACGACCGGGCGGGGCAACCGGTTGGGACAAACAGGCGAGGCGTCCGAGTAAAACAGTTCCTAGTTCTTAGGCCCTTACCCGCCGAGGCCGCCCAGCGCGAGTACCCAAAGGGGGATCCAGGCCATGCCCGCCAAGGTGCTGAGCGTCAGCATTTGCGAGGCCAAGCGGTGGTTGGCGCCATGCAACCTGGACATGATGACGCACTGGCTCATGACCGGCATCGCGGAAACCAGCGTAAACACTTGGGTCAGCAGGGCGGGGGCGCCGGCCAGCAAACACAGCCCCAGCATCAGCCCGGGGGCTATCAGCATCCGGCCGATCAGCGCCACGATGCCGGCCCTGCCGATACGCAACGCATCCTTCCCCAAGCGCGACAGCACCGCCCCGGTGGTCAGCAAGGATACCGGGACGGTCAATGCGCCCAGGTGGGTGAGCCCGGTCTGAAGGAAGCTCGGCAAGGCAAGGCCGGAGATCGCCACAGGCAACCCGATGAGGAATCCAAGGAGGGGCGGGGAGAAAACACGCCGGATGATCTCCCGGGGCCGGCCGGCAGGCTTCCCGCCATCCCGGGCAATCCCCAAGTTGCCCAATGTCCAAAACACGAGCGTGTTGGCCGGGTAAACCGTCACCACGTAGGGCATGGCCACCTCGCCGAATATGGCCAGGCAAACCGGCAGGCCGATGAAGATCGAATTGGACAGGGCAAACATCACCACAAACACGCCCCTATCCTCCGGCTTTATACGAAACAAGCGGGCCGCCCCTTGCGCGATGGCGTATCCCAGCAGGATGCCGGCCAGCGGGAGGAGGGCCAACCAGCCCACCGACTGAAGGAATTCCCGCGACACATAGGTCGTGGTATTGACGAACAACAACGCCGGTATGGACAAGCGGAGGGCCAATCGGCTGAGGAACTGCTCGCCGCCCTCGTCCAACAGCCCGCGCCGCGCCGCGAAAAAGCCCACCCCAATAAGCATGAGCAACATGAGCATCCCTTGCAGCGCGTCGCCGACGAACACAGAGCCTTCCCCCCATCCGCACATCCGTGCATCCTAAACCCTAAATCCTAAACCCTTCTTTCATTGTACACGATGTGTCAAGGGCTGAGGGGGGCAGGGGGGATACGCCACAATTCGCTTGCCAAAAATGAGAAACTGCGGTAAAATGAGAGGAGGGAGTGACGACATGACTTGGGAAGAATCCGTATGGAACATTTTTAAGGAAACCTCCGTCTTACAAACCGGGCATTTCCGCCTGACCTC
>WRCJ01000032.1 GCA_009784085.1 Oscillospiraceae bacterium
CGGGTATCGTGTGAGGATCACTCTTACAAAGAACACGGCTTTCCACTGCGAGTTTGCCCGCGCCATGCCGGATGCGGCGTGTTACCAGCATGCACAGCGGCTCACACGTATAGAGGTCACGAAACGCGCCCTCTATGAGAATATATTATCGAGAAACAGCGCAACTCATTGAACGGCAATGTGTTGCGCTGTTTCTCCTGTGAAACGCTTGGGAGAAAAATAAAGTCCGCGACTTCTTTGGGTTTTAATCAGTGTTTGAAGCTTACGCCACATTGTGTTATAATAGTTCAACAGTCATTCGTCACGATATATTGGCAACTGGAGGAAACCTTATGACACAACCAGCTATGCAAACGCGCGGCCTGACCAAGAAATACGGCGAGCTCTTCGCGCTGGACGCCGTTTCGCTCACCTTGCGGCAGGGCGATGTCTACGGCTTGGTGGGGCGCAACGGCGCGGGCAAGACCACGTTTTTCAAGTGCGTCATGGGCCTCGCCAAACCCAGCGCCGGCGAAGTGGAGATCGGCGGCGAGCGGGCCCGTCTGAACGCGGCGCGGCGGCGGATGGGTTTTATGATCAATCCGTCGTTCTTCCCGTATCTGAACCCCTATGAAAACCTGAAATACCTTTGCCGGGTGAGAGGGACAAGAGACCAGGGCGAGGTGGGGCGTCTGCTGAAATTGGTGGGCTTAGACGGCGTGAAAAAGCCTTTCAAGGCCTTTTCCCTCGGCATGAAGCACCGCCTCGGCATCGCCGGAGCCTTGCTGGGGAACCCCTCGATCGTGGTGCTGGACGAACCGGTCAATGGCCTTGATCCGCAAGGGATCATCGACATGCGGAAAGTCATCAAAGACGTCCACGCGCAGACGGGCGCAACCTTTATCATTTCCTCTCATATTTTGAGCGAGTTGGATTTGGTGGCCACGCGGTTCGGCTTCATCGAACAGGGCGTGTTGCTCAAGGAAATCACCCACACCGATTTGCATGAGCATACCAAGAAGACCCTGCTCATCGAAGTGGGCGACGCGGGCGACGCGGCCAAGGCGATAGCGGCGTTGAAATCAATCGGCATCGAGGGCGGCGTATCGGGCAACGGGAATCGCCTGGTTTTGGACGCCCACCTCGACAGGACGAATGAGATCGCCCGCGCGCTGATCGCCGGCGGCGTGGAACTGTATGGCCTCCACCGGCAGGAAACCACGCTGGAGGAATATTTCGTGCGCATGGTGGGCGGGCTGGGAGGCAAGCCGGGAGACGGGCTGGGAGGCAAGCCGGGAGGCAAGCTGGGAGGTGGGCTGGATGCATAAATTGATCCGTGGCGAAATCTATCGGCTACTACACAAAAAGAGCCTGTTCCTCTATTTCGGCGCGCTGGCGGTTGGGTATTTCCTCATCGCGTTCGTCCGTTCGGGCGGATTCGACGGGGAATCCGTCGTGGACGACGCGCTTTCCCTGTTTGGCCTGCTGCCCGCGCTGGCGGGGGGCTTTTTGTTCGCGGCGATCTACACGGATGATTTGAACGCGAAGAACCTGACCATGCTGGTTGGGTTTGGCGTGAACAAGGGGAAAATCGTCATCGCCAAATTCATCCTCATGGCATTTTGCGGCGCCCTCGTCTTTGGGATCATGCCGCTCTACCATTGTGCCGTCTACGCCGTGCTGGGCCAGGCGGCCACGGCAAGCGCGGCGGCGACGATCGCGGCGGTATCCGTCAAATACCTGCTGACGGCTTTGGCGTTTGCCGCGTTGTCGGGCGTTGCCGTGTACGGCATACAGCGCGCGACCTTCGCCCTCGTGACCTATATCCTGCTCGCGTTCGGCGTGGTGAGCGGTTTGTTGGCGGTGGCGTTGGATACATTTGCCCCGAGCCTCAAGGAGCACCTGATGTCCGGCATCTCGGACAGGGTTTTCCTGGGGCTGATAAACGGCGGGCCGCTGACCCTGCCGCTTGTTGAATACGCCGTTTATGTGCTGATCGCGCTGGCGCTGTCGGCGCTTGCGTTTTACAGAAAGGAAATGGAGTTTTAGCAATGAAAGTGAAAATGAAACGAAAGAAAAAACGCTGGCCCATCCTGGCGGCGGCGGCGGCCGTGCCGGTCATACTCTTCGCGATTGTTGCCAAGCAATACTACGACAACCGCTACGTGCTAAGTGACCGCTATTACACCGTCGTCCCGCTGGGTTATGATATCACCCCCTATGCCAATCAACAAGAGGACCGCGTCACGGATTACACGCTGACGGGTTACAACGCGGGCGGCGAAGCCCGGGAACTTGAATTCTCGGTGTTGATAGACGCACACAAGTCGGATCTGTACCCCCCGGGTACCTGGCTGTGCGTGAGCGTCAGCAAGCAACTCGTGATCGGGCGCCGCGCCGTGGATGAAAGCGACGTCCCTGAAAAAGCGATGGAGAAGATCATGGCCGATTACACGCCGATCCCCGCATCCTCCCCGGCTACATACGCCGATGAGAGGACACGGCAGCTTGAGGCGAAGAACACGCCGTCCCTGGCGGTTTCCTGCGCCGCGGACGGAACAACTTTGCTTTACACCTATATGTACAGCGCGGACGCGAGGGAATTGGCGGAGGGCGACGCCGATCTACTCGACCCCGTGTATGCCGCGCAATTCAGGGCGGATCAGCAAGCCGTCCCGGGGCTCACCGCTATTTCCCTTGCCATCAAGCTGAACGACGGGACGGTGATATTCTCGCAGAAATACGACATGCGGATCGAGTTCGATTATGAGAAGGGCTGATAAGGTTTGAACTTATAGGGGTAGTATAGCGACGGGACGCTAAGTCAATTAGCGTCCCGTAAGGCTTCGACTTCGGCTTGGGTTAGGTTGGTGACGGCAACAATTTTATCTACCGAATCACCGACACGCAAAAGACTTTTTGCAATCTCAACATCCCACTCTGCCCTTGCGTTCAGCAAGGCCTGTGCCATATTCGATTCCCGATCGGCAATAGCAATCTTGCGGTTTCGGAAGATAGCCCGCTCCCGCTCGTCTTTGCTTATGCTCATTAGCATTTCACCGGCCACGGCCAATCCCTCCTTCGATTCAATCACTTTGTTCACTACTTCTCGATAATCCGGGTTATCGGCATAACGCAGAAATACCGAAAACTTTTCCATATCCGTCATTTCATCAACGGGCTTTTTCAACACATTATCCAGCTTGGATAATTCTATGAATAGTACGCGGACTCCATCGTGGAGCAATCCGTTATCTGTATCGTGGCGTATGGAAAAAGGGTTTATGAAACTTCCTCGCTCTGGAAAGACGGTGTATCCGCAAAACATGACTTGGTATGTCCGTATCAGCTTGTCATAGGGTATCCCTTTAGAACTTTGGGACGAGTGTAGGTCGCAAAGGTTGTATATACTCCTTGCTTTCAAGTTATTATGATTGCCGCCTTTTTGTTCTTCCATCCGGCTGGACTGCATTTCAATGTCAGCTTGGGTATCATCGTCTATTTTGCAATTCACATCAAAACGCTCCGCTTTTTCCTCCGTATCTGTGACAGGCAATTCGGTATTACGGACAAGAACATTGACCACGGGGCGATTGATTATCGCTGACGCAACAAACTTTAATGCGGGTTCTGACCCCGGCAGGGTAAGAAACGCTTTGAACACACGGTCGTCGTATGGCGGAAGTAACTCTATATCCTTTGGAAGCAAGCCCATTGCGCGTATCCCCTCTTTCCTAAATTAATAGTACCACGGTTTCATCGTGAGCGCAACGATAATTTTGAAATGCAAAATTTGGACGTAACTTTGAGATCCGCAAACTGCGCCGTATGATGCAGTTTGCGGATCAATTTCCGAAAGCGGAATGCATCTATCTGTTGGCGGTATCTCCAATCATGTCGGTAAGGCCATTATAGGTCTTCACGAGTTTGTCCACCATTTCCTTAATGACGTTAGACATCTGCACCTGCTCCGCCACAAGTTCGGTCGTGTTTTTCACATCGCCGGTGATGAGCGCTGTGGAATCTTGGATAGCCTTGAGTTTCGTTTCAATTTGCGCCGCGGCCCCCGCGCTTTTGCCGGCCAAGTTGCGTACCTCCTCGGCAACGACGGCGAAGCCTTTGCCGTTCTGGCCGGCGCGGGCGGCTTCCACAGATGCGTTGAGGGCTAGGATATTGGTTTGGAACGCGATCGTTTGAATCGTGTTGATGATGGATTGCGTCTCCGAAGCGTTCTTTTCAGATTCCGAAGAAGTCTTTAGGTTCTGCTCTTGCGCCGCTTTCAGCGATTCGGCGAGAGCTTGGATCTTTATTATGCATTGTGTTATGGCATGGATCTCTTCCGTAAACTCATCGACGAACCGATTGAGCTCATTCTTTTTCAGGTGATGCGAAGTATCCTCCACCGAGCCGACGACACGGATAGGGACCCCACCCGGCGTGCGCATCGTTGAACCATCCGCCTTGATCGTAAGGTATTCCCCGTTCTTGTGCCGCAACCGATATTCAATACTATAGGGCGTCCTGCCCGTGTAGTCGTTCAGGTGCGCCGCAAAAGCGTTCAGCGTCCTTTCCTTGTCTTCGGGATGCAACCTGTCGCTCCAACTTGATGTGACATTCGGGAAATCATGCTCGTCGTTAAAGCCAAGCATATGCCGGAGCTCGTCGGACCACCAAAAAGCATTGTTGCCGGAAACCGGGTCGTTTGGATCGACGGTCATGTCCCACAGGGCAATGTCTATGCTTTTCAATAACAGTTGAAACCGTAGGTTGTTGGTCTCAAGCTCTTCCTGCATCTTGCTCTTTTCGGTGATATCCTCCAACGCGCCGGCTACCCTGAGCGGGACGCCACCGCTGTCCCTCATGGTGGCGCCAAACGCATGGAAACTCCTATACTCGCCATGCTTCGTCAATAGGCGGTATTTGACGTCATATGGCGTCCTGCCGGAATGGTCGTTGAGATGCGCCGCGAAGGCGTTCAGCGTCCTATCCTTGTCTTCGGGATGCAATCTGTCGCTCCAGCTCGATGTGACGTTTGGGAAGTCTCGCTCGTCAGAAAACCCGAGCATATGGCGAAACTCTTGCGACCATGTGAATTTATTTTTCGGGTTGACAGGATCGCCGCCCACAACATCCATGTCCCACAGCGCAACACCCAGAGCGTTGCTGGTGAGCCGATACTTCATCAGATCGTAGTCCATTGAGCTGCGATAGTTGCCAATAGCCTCATTGACCAGGCGTACAACCTCTGCTTCTTTACGGGATAAGCCATCAGGGTCTAGGGAGATATTGTAATTGCCCTCCTTGCCGGCGACTATAAGCCGCCCCAGCTCGCCCTGTAGCCCCCTTCCAAACTTCTTTTCATTCCCTTCCCAATCTCCAGTGTCAAATGTTCTCATATGCATACCCCTTATCATCTGTATTCTATAGGTTTTATCGTTTATTTTTCCCAGATGTTTAGTTGAATGCACGTATATATTACCCCGATTCGTAAAATAACGATATTCCCCGGAGCGCATGAAAGAATGCAACGACTTTGGCCTCGTCCTTCATGCCGGGGCAACGTTCCACGCCTGTCATAAGATCTACGGCCGGCGCCTTTGTCAGGCGGACGATCTCCGCCACGTTGCCGTGATGTATCCCGCCGGCCAGGATGACCGGAATGCGCACGGCCCTTCGGAGTTGCACATAGGCGTCGAGGTCGGCCGTACCGCCTGTAGCGGCGTTCTCCGGCGCACGCGGGTCAAGCAACAGGGCGTAAACCCCCGCCGCGCAGAACGCAATCGCCGCTTCTTTCGATGTGTCCGGGAAAACGGTTTTGATGATTTTTACGCCGCGCGGCCTCAGCGCGTCGGCCAGGCGTGCGGTGTCCGCGAGGGACTCCCCGCCGTGGAGCTGGATGTAATCTGGTTGCAGTTCCAAGGCCAGCCGGAGCACCTTGCCTGGCGGCCCGCCCGTGACGATACAGGTCCCCGCCGGAGACGGCACGGCGGAGATAAGCCCTTTTGCGTCTGCCGCGCGCAAATTCCACGGGACCGGCCGCGGGTAATCGACGACGAACCCTACGATATCCGCACCATGCCGGACGCACATTTTCACATCTTCCGCGCGTGTTATACCGCAGATTTTTACGATGGGGCGCAAGGGGTAGCCCTCCTTCTCACATGCAGGGACCGATACATGGCCCCCATATCATGGGCCCGCCACAGCGCCGTCCCGACCAGAACCGCGTTCGCGCCGGCCGAGGCCGCCAACATCGCATCTGGCCGTGTCAGAATTCCGCTCTCGCTGACAAGTAGGGAACCGGCGGGCGCGCCGGCGGCCAGCGCGGCCGTCCGGGCCGGGCCGCCGTCGTCCAGCTCTAAAGCCATGATGTCCCGGTTGTTGATGCCAACCAGCCGCGCGCCGCATTTCCTTGCCCATTCCATTTCCCGGGCGGAGCAGACCTCCACAAGCGGTTCCAGTTTCAGTTCATTCGCTTTTTCGTACAGCCGACCCAGGGCCTTTTCATCCAGGAGGGCGCAGATCAGCAAGACCGCCGACGCCCCAAGCGCCGCCGTTTCCGCGATCATGCCCTCGTCCGTGATGAAATCTTTCCGCAGAACCGGCACATCGACGGCCCGCGCGACGGCGTTAAGCAACGCGGGGCTACCGCCAAACCGCTCCCGTTCGGTGACGACCGACAGCGCGGGCGCGCCACAGCCGACAAGGGTCTTTGCGGTTTCCACGGGATCGCGGCCTTGCAACAAATCCCCCTCTTTCGGCGAGGCGCATTTGAGGTCGGGTATCACGCAGATGAATCCGCGCGCGTTTTCCGCCACAATCGCGGGTGAAAACCGGGCTCTCACAGATCCGTCACGAAACTGTTGGACATTTCCCGCAGTGCCCGCAGTTTCTTCGCGGCGGCGCCGCTGTCGATCAATTCGCCGGCCAGGGCGACGCCTGTTTTGAAATCACCGGCCCGCCCGCCGACGATCAGCGCGCCGGCCGCGTTCAAGAGAATGGCGTCGCGTTTGGCCCCATTTGTCCTTCCTGAAAAAACGCCGTCTATGGTCTCGGCGTTCTCAAAGGGCGTGCCGGTCCTGATGTCGGAGAGGGCGCATCGGGCCAACCCGACATCCTCCGGCGCGATTTCAAACGTGGCGACCTCGCCGTTTTTCAAATGGTTGACCCGTGTTTTCCCCAGGAGCGAGATCTCGTCTAGGCCGTCCAGCCCATGGACAAACATGGCGTTGGTATAGCCCAATTCACGGGCCACATAGGTGACGGTGTCGAGCAGGTCCGGCTTGTATACGCCGAGCAGGTGCCGGGGCGCGAAAGCGGGGTTGATCAGCGGCCCGATGATGGAATAGAAAATGGTCTTGATGCCCAAATCCTGCTCCGGCGGCAGGACCTTGCCCATGACCGGGTGGAAAAGCGGCGCATAGAGGAACGCGATGCCGATCTCCTCGATCATCCGCTCCGCGTCGCGGGGCTGTAAATGGATGTTGACGCCCAGCGCCTCAAGCACGTCGGCGCTCCCGGAGAGGCTGGCGATGGATCGACTGCCGTGCTTGGCGATGGGTATGCCCGCGGCCGCGGCGACGATCGCCGTCGCCGTGGAAATATTGAAGGTGGAGAGCCCGCCGCCCGTGCCGCAGGTGTCCATGGTCTCTTCCCTCGTGTTTGGCTTCAAGGGGACACAGTTGTCCCGCATGGCTTTGGCGATGTACGCGGTTTCTTTCAGCGAAGCGCCCTTCATCAGCAGGGCCACTTGGAAGCCCGCGATTTGGACGTCGCTGACCGTCCCCTCATGGATGGCGGCGATCAGTTCGGAGATCTCCGATTCGGTCAGTTCCTGATGGGCTGTGATTTTCCCGAGTATTCCTTTTACCATGTCTTTCATCGTTTTATACATCCTTTCATACATTCAATCACATTTTTCGCGAATTGGCGGACCGGCTCGACGCAATCGCGGCCATGTTCCGCTATGATGCGCACGATGGCGCTTCCCATAATCACGCCGTCGGCGAAGCACGCCACGTCACGCGCCTGTCCCGGCGTGGAGATGCCAAACCCCACCGCGCAAGGGATGCCTGAGACCCGCTTGACCTGTTCCACCATGCGGCGCGCGCTGTGCCCCAGTTCCCCCCGCTCCCCGGTGACGCCCAGCGATGAAACGCAGTAGAGGAAACCGCTGGCATTCGTCGCGATGCGTGTAATCCTATCTTCGGAAGTCGGCGCGATGAGGGAAATGAGCGCGAGACCGCGCGATGCGCAGGGGCCTAGCAGTTCGCCCCGCTCCTCGAACGGCAGGTCGGGTACGATGATCCCGTCTACACCACAGGCGGCGCAACGTTCGGTAAACTTCGATACGCCGTACGCGAATATGGGGTTGTAGTAGGTCATGAACAGCAATGGGATTTTGATATCGGCCCGGACGCGCGATACAAGGGCAAATAGTTTATCCACCGTACACCCGGCTTTCAGGGCGCGTTCGTCCGCCGCCTCGATGACCGGCCCTTCGGCGATCGGATCGGAGAACGGGACGCCGATCTCTATGATGTCCGCGCCCGCCTCATCAAGCGCGTGCAATAACTTTTCTGTCGTTTCCAAATCCGGGTCCCCGCCGGTGACAAACGGGATGAAAGCCTTGCCGGCAGAGAATGCCTCGCTGATTCTATTGATATTATTGATTCTATTCATGGATGGGCGCCCCCTTACATCCCGAATGTCCCGAATGTCCCCGATATCTGGCGATGGCGGCCACGTCTTTGTCGCCGCGCCCGGATAGGGTTATGACGATTATCTTGTCATGGCCGAGTGTCGGCGCGTATTGCAGCGCGTAGGCCACGGCGTGGGCGCTTTCGATGGCCGGGATGATTCCCTCCGTCCGGGTCAGGTACGCAAACGCTTCCACCGCTTCGGCGTCGGTAATGGCGACATACCTCGCCCGCCCCCTCGCAAAGAGGCTCGCGTGTTCGGGGCCGACGCCGGGATAATCCAGGCCCGCCGAGATGGAGTATACGGGCGCAATCTGCCCAAATTCATCTTGCAGGAAGAAGGACTTCATGCCATGGAAGACCCCGACGGAACCGTTGGTCATGGTAGCGGCGTTGTCGGGCGTCTCCGCGCCTTTGCCCGCCGCTTCACAGCCAACCAGCTCCACGCCCTCGTCACCGATAAACGCATGAAAGGAACCGATGGCGTTGCTTCCGCCGCCCACGCAGGCGATGACCGCGTCGGCAAGCCTGCCTTCCAGGCGCATGATCTGCTCTTTCATCTCACGGCCAATCACGGATTGAAAGTCGCGTACCATGATGGGGAAGGGGTGCGGCCCCATGACCGAACCGAGGCAGTAGTGGGTATCGTCCATGCGCCCCGCCCACTCGCGCATGGTGGCGTTGACCGCGTCCTTGAGCGTCGCCGTGCCGGACGCGACGCAGTTGACCTTCGCGCCTAAAAGCTTCATGCGGTAAACGTTGAGTGCCTGCCGCTCCATGTCCTCGCCGCCCATGAACACCTCGCATTCCATGTCCAGAAGCGCGGCGGCGGTAGCGGTGGCCACGCCGTGCTGCCCCGCGCCGGTCTCGGCAATCAGGCGGGCCTTGCCCATTCTTTTCGCCAGGAGCGCCTGGCCCAAAACATTGTTGATCTTGTGGGAGCCTGTGTGGTTCAAATCCTCGCGCTTCAGATATATTTTCGCCCCGCCCAGATCGGCGGTCATCTTTTTCGCGTAGTACAGGAGTGACGGCCGGCCGGCATACTGCGTGAGCAAATCGTTCAGCTCGTCGGTAAAGCCCGGGTCGCGGCGCCATCGCTCGTATGACCGCGCCAGTTCCTGGACCGCGCCCATCAGTGTTTCCGGGACATATTGCCCGCCATAGATCCCAAATCGTCCGTTTGCCATGTCCTCATCTCCTTAATAATTGTGTGCGGGGACGCAAAAATCCCTGGCAAGGCCAAAGCCTTGCCAGGGACGAATATCAAAAATATCCGCGGTGCCACCCTGATTCACGATTGCTCGCGCGCTTTGCGGGATACCAACATACCCCTGGCAACTCACGTATGCCCTCACGTCATGGAATACTCGGGACTGACGTCCCTTTGACCATGCCCTCAACGGCCCATTTGACAACCCGCATTTCCTGCCCGGCTCTCAGCTACCCGGACTCTCTGTATGGCGCGTTATTGCCGTTACTTCCGTCTCAACGGTTTCTGTTTATTAGTATACAGCTGTCGATGCGACTTGTCAAGCGTCGATTTCAAAAGTAGTTCGGTCATTTGATAGGTCATTTGATACTATCAATATAGCCCTGGCAACGAGACGCCACAAACGCCAGCGCTGGTTTCACCCGCGCTTCATACCGTTCGTATCCGCTGACGGTTTCCATACACTCATGTTCCAAGCTACCGTCGCCGATGGCGGCAATCAGCCCGCGTGCCTTAGATGCCAGTTCCCGCCGGGTTGTACAGGTTTTCAGGAAGCCGTAACGGATGTCAAAGCTGGCGAATGTGAACCGGGCGCGTATCTCCTCGTCGCGCTCGTAGTACAGCGCGGCGCCGTTGTCCCACAGGGTTGCGAAGCCGGTGATCGTCTGTGTCGCGTTGTCAACCGAGAAACCCCAGTTGTTCAAGTGCCGGTCGCCGTTCTCAATGATGTAATCAAAGAAACACATGTCATAGAAAGGCGCGAGGTCGTCGAAATCTTTTTTCATTTGGGTGAGCGCCATGTCCAGACTGATGAAGCTGTAGCCGGGGAACGCCTCCACAAGATAATGATTTGCGGTCAACAACCCGGTTTCTTTGGTCGTGAACAGCTTGGAAACCGAAACCGGCTTGTCATTGCGCCGCTCTAAATGGTATGGAATCGTGTTGACGCCGATCCGTTTGGCAATGAGATAGGCCATTACCTCGGCGAACGGCTCCAAACCGGCGTTGGAGTAGCCTTCTGTGCCGCCTTTACAGAGGATGATGTTACCGGCCGAGAGGCGTTGCCAATACTTTGGAAGCATCCCATCCGTGGTGAATTCCGGCGAAGACAAATTTCGGGAGATATTGCTGGGTAGCCCCGTGAAGGCAATCCAACCCAGCGCCTCATCGAACGGATTGTCGTAGAGGTTGATGCCTCTAAATTGCAGCCCCTCGTCTTCTGCCTGCACCCAATATGTGTCGTTCAGCGATAAGCCATGGCAGTAACGCAGGATGTCAAAACGATCCTCCAGATTGGCAGCGCCAAGCACCGCCTCCATATGATGACGGTTGACCGGTATCGTGCGGCGCTGCACCCAGTCGGTCATGGCGTAGCCCATGTTATCTGCCCGCCGGAAAACGGGCGGCAGCAGATTCGGATGATCAATGGCGAAATTCGTATATGCGTTGCCGATCTCCGTGGCCGTGTGGTCAAATGCCATGACACGGAGATCACCGTTCATCAAATAGTATCGCGCCATTGCCGGCACCTCCTGCTCTTACAGATATTATACCTGTTTTTGACCAAAACGCAACCTCATTTGTGAGTGGGTGTGGTTTGGACTTGGCGGCTGCGGGTCGCTTGTAAGAATTTATTTAGAATTGCGTCATAATTGCGAAAGAATTGCCCTTCATACTGTTAGGCAGGAAGGATGTGAGAACCCTATGTGGCTAAAAAAACTGAGGCACAAGAAACTGCAATTTACGCTTGTGGGCATTGTCCTGTTTGTCTCGGCGCTCATCTTTTCGGCCAGCCTTTGCTTCACGATGGAGGCAGGCAGATTGGGCGAGGAATACTACAACCGGGATGGTATGCCAAACCTGTTTTACAGCAGCTCCGACAAAGACCTCCCGGACGCGATTCAAAAAGCCCTGCCAGCCGCTTATCTGGGGACGGCGGAGGGCGTGCAGCTTTCCGAGCCGATTGAATATGCGGGGAAGAAAGCAACCGGTATCATCATGGTATTCCCCTTGGAGGATTGCAAGGATGTCTTGTGGGAGGTCGTGCCAAAAGAGGGGGACACGGATCAACCGGGCCCAAGACCCGGCGAGGTGTGGATCACCAAGGTGTGGGCGGATCTGAAGGGCATGAAAACCGGGGACACGATCATCGTGCAGGGGGACCTTCCACTTCGCGTGGGGGCGCTTGTCAACACTTATATCAATCCTTCCACAGATGTATCGTTGGTCCTCTTTTTTGTCAATCCTGACGATATGGGCGCGCTGGCTGAACTGCCGCCGGCCTTTATCGTGCCGCTGTGCGTCGCGGGCGATTTGGACGGCGCCAAAGCGTTGATTTCCCCGTTGACCGAAGGGTACAACAAAGTAATGGCCATTGACAGGGACACGTTGATCAGCTCCCTGTCCGCCTCTTCGATGGTTATGGGCGGCGTCGGAATCCTGTCGGCCATGCTAATTTTTGTCGTTTCCGTTTTCGTGATACGCTTCATGTTACGAGCTAATCTCATGAAGGAGTACCGCTCTATCGGGATATATAAGTCGCAGGGGTTTTCCAACCGGAGCATACGCGGGTTTTACTACAAGTGCTATGCCTTAGTGGGCGGCATGAGCATCACGATCGGCGCACTGGCGGGCCTCCCGGCCGCAAACGCCCTGAGCGGCCTGACCGCGCGGTACATGACAGGCTACTCCGACAGCCCCTCCTATGCTTCCGGGCTGTTCATTTCCCTGGCATTGTTATTCTTGGTACTCATTCTCAATGTGTATACGGCTACCCGCCCGATCAAGAAAATAACGCCGGTCGCCGCGCTGCGCATAGGCGTCACGTCCTCGAAAGCGAAGTTCAAGCGTTCCATCATCAGGAATGCGTATTCCCCTTTGTCCATGGCGGTGAATGATATCGGCAAACACAAGGGATACAGCGTGATGATCGTATCCATCCTGTGCGTTTCGCTCTATTTGGCGGTATTCTCGCTGTCCATGAAGACGACCATTGATCATGTAAGCGAAAATGTTGACGCTTGGTTTTCCCTGCCCAAAGCCGATTTTTACGTGACCGGCAGAATCGATGATTCGTTGATAGAAGACTTGGAATCCTGTCCGCCCGTGGGGAAGGTGATCGTTTCAGAGGACTGGTTTTCTACTTCGGTCAAATTCGACGAAATGTACAAGCATAGCGACGCCGTGTCCGCCTGGTGTTTCTCTGATTTTTCCGATCTCCCTTACACGCGGGGACGGGCGCCGTCGGCCGAAAACGAAATTGCCATGACGAACCTATTGCTTGGCGATCTCGGGCTGGGCGTGGGCGACTACATTTCCCTCACGCTGGGAAACACAAAGGGTACCTTCTTAATTACCGGCGCGTATAACGCCATGATCAATAACGGCCAGTCGGTGCAGCTCTGGTCGGGCAGCCTGCCTGCCCACGGCGTGGAGTTTGTGCCCGCCGTGCTTTCTGTCAAGCTGAACGGCGGGGAGCCCCCCGAAGGATTGATTTTCAGGATCAATCAAGAATATCAAGGCGTCCAGGCGGCCAAGGATCTCGACATGGTGATCGATGCGGCCAGGGGCGTGCAAGAAATGGCCTCCCCTATCATGATCGTCATGATCATGACCTTCATTCTGTTCAGCGTGCTGTGCATCACCAACCTCATCCTACAAAATCACGCCGACAACCGCAGGCAATACGGTATCATGAAATCCTTGGGGTTTACCACAGCATACATCGCCGCGCGCAGCGCATGGCGTATTTTCCTCTTGTCAATCGTCGCCGCCGCCCTTGGCATGGCGCTCCACCTGACGATCTCCAGGGGGTTGTTCGCGGGCGTCGTCATCGACGCCATGCTGCTGGCCATTCCGCAGGTTCTCTTCCTACTGCTTTGCTTACTCATCCTGATCATGGCGCTGACGCTGGTTTTTTGCCTGCCAATACGCAAGATCACACCGCAGGAGCTGATCGAAGAGTAAGGAATAGAGTAATTTGATAAAATAACTTTCAATAAACGGGAAAGGATGATACAATAATGACTAGGCCGACCGTGATCAAGACACAAAACCTCTGCAAGTCGTTTATCCTGGGAAAAACCGGGCTGCATGTGCTGAAAAACTTGGATATCGAAATCTATGAGGGCGATTTTTCCGTCATCATGGGGAGTTCCGGATCGGGCAAATCCACGTTGCTGTACGCCTTGTCGAGCATGGACAGCGTGACGGGCGGCCGGGTCGAGGTGCTGGGGCGGGACATCACCGACATTCGCCCGAAAGAGCTGGAAGCCTTGCGCAAACAGGAGATCGCGTTTGTCTTCCAAAGCATCAATCTGTTGCCGGACTTGACCGCATTTGAAAATGTCGCCTATTGCGGGTATAATGGGGGAGACGCCAAGAAAGCGGTCAACACGAGGGCGCGGGAACTGATGGAGCGGTTCGGCCTGTGGGGCGACCAGAAAAAATATCCCAGCGAGATGTCCGGCGGGCAGCAACAGCGCGTAGCCATCGCCCGCGCGCTGATCAACAACGCCAGGATCATCTTCGCGGACGAACCCACGGGCGCGTTGAACTCCTCGATGGGCGAGCAGGTGCTCGACACGCTGACCGAACTGAACGACGCCGGGCAAAACATCGTGATGGTCACGCATGACATGAAAGCGGCATCCCGCGCGAACCGCCTGCTGTACCTCAAGGATGGCCGCATCGTGGGGGATCTGGCTCTCGGGCGGTATGGGAAGGATGACGCGGGGCGCGAGGAAAAAATCTTCAATTATCTGAAAGAAAACCAATGGTTGTAGGGGTCGGCGCCCACAGCGGCCCGGTTGCCAGTCATTTCGAGGGAGATACAGGGAGATGCCATGAACGAGACGATCCTTTTGGTGGAAGATGACCGCGACCTGTCTGACGTCGTGGCGGCGTACTTACAAAACGAGGGCCTTACCGTTGCCCAGGCGTTCACCGGGCCGGAGGCGCTGGAGATGTCCAGGCAGGCGCCGCAGGTCGTCTTGCTCGACATCATGCTGCCGGGGGTGGACGGCATCGAGCTATGCCGCCGAATCCGCGAGACATCCCGCGCGCCGATCATCATGATCTCCGCGAAGAATACCGACATGGATAAGCTGCTGTCGCTCGGGATGGGCGCGGACGATTATATGACAAAACCCTTTTCGTTGCCGGAACTGGCCGGGCGGATCAGGGCGCATCTGCGCCGCCACAACGTCTATGCCAAAGGCAGCGACAGCGGCAGCGTGACGAAGCGGCTAATATCCGCCGCGGCGGGAACGGATGGCGGCGGCGGTGTCGGCGGCGACGGAGGCGGAGGAGGTGGCGGCGGCGGTGCGCTGTTGATTGACGCTTTGGCTTATTCCGTTACCATGGGCGATACCCCTGTCCCGCTGACCGCCAAAGAGTTTCACCTGTTGGATTTCCTGAGCGCGCATCCGGGGCAGGTGTTTACGAAATCTCAGTTGATGGACGAGATTTGGGGCTATCACGAATATGTAGACGAAAACACCATCGCTGTGTACATCGCGCGGCTACGCGAAAAGCTCACCCGTGCCCACGCGTTTCATATCAAGACCGTCTGGGGCGTTGGGTACAAGTGGGATGAATAGGTATATCGTCAGAAGGACGCGGCGGTTTGCGGTTTTAGCCGGGGGCATGACGCTTGCCGTGGCGTTGTATATGGTGGCACTCCTCCTTTTTCCCTTCGGCCAGGAAAGCCGCGCCGCCGCCCGGATCGCGGCCCATGCATTGCAAAACGAGCTGGAGGGGCGGCTGGCGGACGGGCAGTCGGGCGGGCTGGCGGGCGGGCAGGCGGCGTGGCCCAAAAGCGACTTCGCTTATGCCGTTTATGACTTGCGCGGCCATATCCTCGCCTCCACGTTCCCGGAATACCAGAGAGATATCGACG
>WRCJ01000033.1 GCA_009784085.1 Oscillospiraceae bacterium
ACTTTTTCACCGCGTCGCCCACCGGCGTGCCCTGGTGGATGGCATCGCGCAAGATGTTGCCCGTGGAAATATGCGGGATCCCCATGTACCCAGAAAGAATATCCGCTTGCGTGCCCTTCCCCGAGCCGGGGGGACCCAGCAGAATGATGTTCATGGTAAAAGCCCCCGCCTATTCCAGGAAGCCCTTATAGCTTCTCATCACCATCTGCGCTTCAATGGCCTTGACGGTCTCCAACGCCACACCGACCACAATGAGGATCGACGTGCCGCCCAACGCCAAGCTGCTCACGTTGAAGATTGCGCCTGTCACCGTAGGCAAGACGGCGATGACGCCCAAGAAGAGCGCGCCGAACAGCGTAATCTTGCCCAAGACCTTCTTGATAAAGTCGGAGGTCGGCTTGCCTTGCCGGAAGCCGGGGATGGAACCGCCGTTCTGCTTGAGGTTGTTGGCGATCTCCACGGGGTTGAATTGTATGGACGTATAGAAATACGAGAACGCGATAATCAGGAGGAAATAGACCACGCTGTATAACACGGAATTCTGCCCAAACCAGCTGTTGATGCTGTCGCCCGCGCCGAAGAACATGGCGATGGTGGCGGGGAAGGAGGCGATAGACTGGGCAAAGATGATGGGCATGACGCCCGACATATTGACCTTGAGCGGCAGATGGGTGCTTTGCCCCCCGTACATGCGCCGCCCGACCACGCGCTTCGCGTACTGCACCGGCAGGCGACGCTCCGCGTTCGTGATAAAGACGACGAACACGACGAGCAACATGACGCCGACCAAGGCCAGCACCACGACCCACCATTGGCTGGCCTGCGCTACCATCTCGCCGGCTTCGTTTTCGATGGGGGCGGGGAATATCAGCGTGTACATTGAGTTCACCAGGGACGCGCCCCGCGAGACGATGGAGGCGAAGAGGATGATGGAGATGCCGTTGCCGATGCCGAACTCCGTGATCTGCTCGCCCAGCCACATGATAAACGCCGAACCGGCGGTGAAGGTCAAGATGATGATGATCGCCGTCCAGGCGCCTTCACCCACGACGCCCATTTGATTCCTCAGCATCGTATAATAGGCGAACCCGAGAAGCAACGCCAACGCCACGGTCACATAGCGCGTGATAGCGGCGATCTTCTTTTTGCCCTCTTCGCCGCCCTCCTTCTGCATCCGCTCGAGGGCCGGTATGCCGATGGTGAGCAGCTGCATGATGATGGAAGCGTTGATGTAGGGCTGGATGGATAGCGCGAAGATCGTGCCTTGGGACAACGCGCCGCCGGACAGCATGTTTTGCATGCCGAATATCGTGTTTTGCATCGTGCTGTTAAAGATCGAGACCAACGTATTCTGATCGATGCCGGGCACCGGGATGTTGGCGCCAAAGCGGTAGATAAGCAAGGCGAACAACGTGAAGAACAGCTTGCGGCGCAGATCCGGGATACGCCAAGCATTGCGTACCGATTCAAACATGGCCTATACCACCTCCGCCCGTCCCCCGAGGGAGACAATCTTTTCGGCGGCGCCCTTGGAAAAAGCGTTCGCCTGGATGGTCAACGTCTTGGTGAAACCGCCCGTGTTCAATACTTTGACGCCATACTTGCACTGTTTGACGTAACCCATCGCCCGCAAATCGGCGACCGTGACCACGGCGCCGTTGTCGAAGGCTTCGAAGACAGACAGGCACACCTCGTTTTTGGGACGGGCGAAAATATTGACAAAGCCCCGTTTGGGAAGGCGCCGGGCCAGCGGCATTTGGCCGCCTTCGAACGCGCGCTTGTGCGAGTAGCCCGATCGGGATTTCTGGCCCTTGTGCCCGCGGCCGGACGTCTTGCCGTTGCCGCTGCCCATGCCCCGCCCGACACGGTGCCGCTTGTCCGAAGACCCTAACACCGGGGAAAGCTCATGCAATTTCATTGTTATTATACTCCTCTCCGCTCCGCCCTACACGTCGGTCACAGAAACCAGGTACCCGATGTGCGCCAGTTTCCCGCGCGTAGCTTCATTGTCGGGCTGAAGGGATACATCCCCCGGACGTTTGAGTCCTAAGGATATTGCCGTGGCAATATGCGAGTCCTTACGGCCATTGATGCTCTTGACAAGCGTAATCTTTTTTGTTTTCTCGGTCATCATATAACCCCCTACCCCAGGATGTTGCTTGGCGAGCGGCCGCGCACGCGGGCAACCCCCTCCAAGCTTTTCAGGGACATAAGCCCCGCGAATGTGGCGGTGACGACATTGCGCGGGTTGTTGGATCGCAAGCTCTTGGTGCGCACATCGCGGATGCCGGCCATTTCCATGACAGCGCGTACGGGGCCGCCGGCAATCACGCCGGTACCCCGCGCCGCCGGCTTGATCACCACGCGGCTGGCGCCGAAGGCGCCGAGGACCTCATGCGGTATGCTCGTCCCTTTGAGGTTGATGACCACAAGGTTCTTTTTGGCGTCCTCTATGCCCTTGCGGATAGCGTCCGGCACCTCGGAGGCTTTGCCCAAGCCGAAACCGACCGTGCCGTTGCCGTCGCCAACAACCACCAAAGCGGAGAATTTGAAGATGCGCCCGCCCTTGACCGTCTTGGAAACGCGGTTGAGCGCGACCACCTTTTCCTGCAGTTCCATTTGCTCGGGATCCAATTTGGTTGGCATCATGTCACTTTCCTCCTCCTAGCTAAAAGGTCAGGCCGCCCTCGCGGGCGCCTTCAGCCAGTTCCCGCACACGGCCATGGTAGAGGTAGCCGCCGCGGTCGAAAACCACTGTGGAAATACCCGCCTTTTTCGCCCGCAGCGACAAGAGCTGCCCGACCTGGCGGGCCGTCTGTTTGTTGCCGCCCGGATCCTTCACTTCTTTGTCTTGGGAGGAAGCCGACACCAGTGTCACGCCCCCCGTATCGTCGATGATCTGCGCGTAAATATGATTGAGGCTGCGATATACATTCAAGCGCGGGCGTTGCATGGTACCCGACACCGTGGCGCGCACGCGCTTATGCCGCCTTTTCCGCCGAACTTCTTTGTTGGATCTGGAAACCATAACGCGCCTCCTTACTTTTTCTTGCCGCCGGCCTTGCCTTCTTTGCGGCGAATGACCTCGGTGGAGTACTTGATCCCTTTGCCTTTATAGGGTTCGGGGGGCCGTTTCTCGCGCACTTCGGCGGCAAACTGTCCCACCTTCTGTTTGTCGTAGCCCGAGATAACCAGCCGGCCGGGCGCCGGTATCTCCACGGTGATCCCCTCCGGTTCGGTCATGATCACCTGATGCGAGTACCCAAGGTTCATGATGAGCTGTTTCCCTTGTTTTTGCGCCCGGTAGCCCACGCCATTGATTTCCAGCTCTTTGGTAAACCCCACGCTGACGCCGTGCACCATGTTGAAGAGCAAGGCGCGCGTCAGGCCGTGCAGGGCTTTGTGTTCCTTCTTATCGGACGGCCGCGTCACGGTGATGAGCTCGGCCTCCCGGTCGATCCCCATATCTGGGTGGAAGGTGAGCGTGAGCGCCCCTTTGGGACCCTTGACCGTGACGACATTGCCCTGCTCAATGGCCACATCCACGCCGGCAGGGATGGTGATGGGCATTTTGCCGATTCGAGACATCTCTTTACCCCCCCTTACCAGACAAAGGCAAGCACTTCGCCGCCGATATGCGCGGCGCGTGCCTTCCGGTCTGTCATGATGCCCTTGGAAGTGGATACGATAGCGATGCCCAACCCTCGCAACACGCGCGGCATGTCGTCGACGCCCGCGTAGACGCGCAGGCCGGGCTTGGAAACGCGGCGCAAGCCCGTGATAGCCTGCTCTTTGCCGCCTACGTATTTGAGCGTCAGGCGCAGCATGCCCTGCCCGTTGTCGGCGATGTGCTGCACATTCTTGATATAGCCCTCGCCGAGCAAAATGTCGGCGATGGCGCGCTTGAGATTGGACGCGGGGATATCCACAGTATCGTGCCGCGCCGCGCTGGCGTTGCGGATACGGGTAAGCATGTCGGCGACAGGGTCTGTAATATGCATGAACTTTACCTCCCATTTCAGAGGTCAGAGGTTAGTGGTTAGAAGCCAGGCTTCTCCTTCTAACATCTTACTTCCAATATTAACTTCACCAGCTGGCCTTGCGTACGCCGGGGATTTGGCCCTTGTAGGCCAACATGCGGAAACAGATGCGGCAGACGCCGAAGTCGCGCAGATAGGCGTGGGGCCGGCCGCAAATGGAGCAGCGGCTGTACGCTCGCGTGGGATACTTTGGCGGGCGTTGTTGCTTTAATATCATGGATTTCTTTGCCATATGTTCCTCCCCTTTATACGCGCGTGAAGGGCGCGCCTAACAGTGCCAGCAATTCACGGGCCTCTTCGTCCGTTTTGGCCGTGGTGCAAATGACGATGTCCATCCCGCGGATTTTGTCGATCTTGTCGTAGTCGATCTCCGGGAAAATCAGTTGCTCCCTGAGGCCCAGCGCGTAATTGCCGCGCCCGTCAAAGGCGTCGGGGCTGATGCCCCGGAAGTCGCGCACGCGGGGCAGCGCCACATTGAGCAGCCTATCCAGGAACTCCCACATGCGGGAAGCCCGCAGCGTCACCTTGACGCCCACCGGCATACCTTCACGCACTTTAAAGTTGGCCACAGACTTGCGCGCCCGGCAGACCACGGCCTTCTGCCCGGTGATTTGGGTGATGTCCGCCACCACGCTATCCAACGCGCGCGCGTTGTCGCGGGCATCGCCGCAACCCACGTTGACCACAACCTTGTCAAGCCGCGGCAACTGCATGGGGCTCTTATAGTTGAACTTTTTCATGAGGGCGGGGGCTATCTCTTTTTGATATCTATCTTTTAACCGGGGCATACCCAAATCGCCTCCTTATTTGATCTCGCCTGCGCACCTCTTGCACACACGGACCTTGCTCCCGTCCGCGTGAACCTTGTGGGCGATGCGGGTAGGCTTCTTGCAACTGGAACACACGCACATGACCTTGCAGGCGTAAATGGCGCCCTCCTTTTTTCGGATGCCGCCCGGGTCGGTCTGCCCGCGGGGCTTCGTATGGCGCGACACGATGTTTACGCCGGAAACCAGCAACTTGCCCTGTTTGGGCATCGTCGCTATCACACGGCCCCGCCTGCCCTTGTCCTTCCCGGACAAGACGACGACGGTATCCCCTTTTCGGACATTTAAGCTATTCATACTACAGCACCTCCGGCGCCAACGACAGGATCTTCATGTAATCGCGGTCGCGCAGCTCCCTGGCCACGGGGCCAAAGATCCGCGTACCCCTGGGGTTTTTGTCGTCACGGATGATGACAGCGGCGTTGTCGTCAAAGCGCACGTATGTGCCGTCGTTGCGCCGTATGGCAAACGCGGTGCGCACGACGACCGCCCTGACCACCTCGCCCTTTTTGACCACACCGCCCGGCGTACACTTGCGGACAGAAGCGACGATAACGTCGCCGACACCGCCATAGCGGCGGAAAGAACCGCCTAAAACGCGTATCGTCTTGATCTCCTTGGCGCCGGTGTTGTCGGCGACGCGGAGCCGCGTCTCTTGCTGAACCACAATGATCTCCCCTTCGGGCCAAATTTCTACTTGGCTTTTTCTAAGATTTCTGAGAGCCTCCAGCGTTTCTCCCGGGAGATGGGCCGGGTCTCCATCACGCGCACGCGGTCGCCCACGCGACATTCGTTGAACTCGTCATGGGCCTTCAACTTGTAAGTGCGCTTGACTATTTTCTTGTAAATCGGATGCCGCACGCGATCCACGATGGCCACCACGACGGTCTTGTTCATCTTGTCGGATACCACGACGCCGACGCGCGTTTTGCGGAATTTCCTCTGCTGCGTCGCTTGGAGAAGCTCGCTTTGGTCGATCTGGTCGCTTTGGCCGCCTTGGTCGCCTTGCGCGTTTTGATCGCTTGGGCCGTGTTGCGCGTCATCCGGCTCGACGGGCGTGTTCACCAGGATATCCGCCGTTTCGCTCATTCCGCTTATTTCGCTCATTTGCCCACAGCCTCCTTCAGTTGCCCCTCACGCAAAAGCGTCTTTACGCGGGCAATGTCCCGCCGGACATCGACAATGCGGATAGGGTTCTCCAATTTGTTCGTGGCATGCTGCAATCTGAGGTTGAACAAGTCCTTTTTCAGCGAGATCAACTTATTATCCAATTCGCTCGCGGACAAACCTCGCAATTCTTTCATTTTCATGTTTGCTCACCGCCTGCCGCAGTTTCTTCGGATGCGCGCGTGATAAACTTGCACTTGATCGGCAGCTTATACGCCGCCAGGCGCATCGCTTCCCGGGCGGCAGCTTCGCTCACGCCGGCAATCTCAAACATCACGCGGCCGGGCTTGACGACAGCCACCCAGTACTCGGGCGAACCCTTGCCGGACCCCATGCGGGTCTCGGCGGGCTTTTCCGTAACCGGCTTGTGAGGGAAAATCTTGATCCATACCTGGCCGCCGCGCTTGATGTAACGCGTCATCGCGATACGGGCAGACTCGATCTGGTTCGAGGTAATCCAAGCCGGCTCTGTCGCCACCAAACCGAAATCCCCATAAGTGATTGCATTTCCGCGAAGGGCTTTGCCTTTCATGCGCCCGCGGTGTACGCGGCGATATTTTACGCGTTTGGGCATGAGCATTATCGAACCCCTCCTTTGTTCGGTGGGCTGCCGGATCCGCCGCCGGGACGCTGGCCTCCGCCGCCGCCGCCGCCAAACCCGCCGGGGCGCTGGCCTCCGCCGCCGCCGCCGCCAAACCCACCGGGACGCTGGCCTCCGCCGCCGCCACCGCCAAACCCTCCGGGACGCTGGCCGCCGCCACCGCCGCCGCCAAACCCTCCGGGACGCTGGCCGCCGCCAAACCCGCCGGGGCGCTGGCCTCCGCCGCCGCCACCGCCAAACCCACCGGGACGCTGGCCTCCGCCACCGCCGCCGCCAAACCCACCGGGACGCTGGCCGCCGCCAAACCCGCCTGGGCGTTGGCCCCTGCGGTCATTGCGATCGCGCCCGCCGCGCCCGCCCCTGCGGTCGTCACGGGAACGGGGCGCCTCAATGGTGCGCGGACCCATGCGGTTGCCCACGCTGAGCACCTCTCCCTTGTATATCCACACCTTGACGCCTATGCGGCCATAGGTGGTCTTTGCCTCGGCGAAACCGTAGTCGATATCGGCCCTCAGGGTTTGCAACGGGATAGTCCCCTCGTGGTAGTGCTCGGAGCGGGCAATCTCGGCGCCACCCAAACGGCCGGACACGGCGGTCTTGATGCCGCGCGCACCCAAACGCATCGAGCGTTGCATGGCCTGCTTCATGGCCCTGCGGAAAGAGATCCGCTTCTCCAGTTGCTGGGCGATGTTCTCGGCCACCAGCTGGGCGTTCAAATCGGGGCTCCGGATCTCCACGATGTTGAGATCGACCGGCTTTTTGATCATGGCGGACAGATGGGCGCGCAACCTTTCAATGTCCTGACCCTGGCGGCCGATGACCACGCCCGGGCGGGCGCAATGCAGGAAGACGCGCACACGGGTGCTGTCCCGCTCAATCTCGACGCGGGGGACGCCGGCCTGCGCCAACTTGGTCTGCAGATAACGTCGGATGTTGTAGTCTTCCAACAACAGGGCGCCCACCTTGTCGTTATGGGCATACCAACGCGAATCCCACCCCTTGATGACGCCGACGCGCAAGCCATGCGGATTGACTTTCTGACCCATAACCTACCCCCTACTCTAACTCGCGCACGGTAACCGTGATGTGAGAGGTCCTTTTGCGGATACGGAAGGCGCTGCCCCGCGCGCGCGGCGCGATGCGCTTGAGGACGGGCCCGGCGCCCACCTGTACCTGCGCGACAATCAGGTTATCGACATCCATGTCGTGGTTGTTTTCGGCGTTGGCGCAAGCGCTGGACAACACCTTGTAAAGATGGGCGGAAGCGGCCTTGGGCGTATGCTTGAGGATCGCCTTCGCCGTCTTCGTGTCTTTGCCCCGGATAAGTTCCCCCACAATCGACACTTTGCGCGGGGAGATGCGTAGGTAGCGCAGATGCGCTGTGGCTTCCATAACAGCTTCCTCCTTATCGACCGGAGGTCTTGCTGCCGGCATGACCTCTGAACGTGCGGGTGGGCGCAAACTCGCCCAATTTGTGGCCGACCATGTCCTCGGTGATATAGACAGGCACATGCCTTCGTCCATCATGCACCGCGATGGTGTGCCCGACAAACTCGGGGAAGATCGTCGAGGCGCGGCTCCAAGTCTTGAGAACCTTCTTTTCGCCTTTGGCCGACAGCTCCTTGACCCGTTTCATCAGCTCGGCGGCGACAAAGGGACCCTTTTTTACGCTTCTGCTCATATATGCAAGCTCCCCCCTACTTGGTATTCCGGCGTTTGACGATGAATTGATCGGTGAGGTTCTTTTTCTTGCGGGTCTTGTAGCCCAGCGTGGGTTTCCCCCAAGGGGTTACCGGCCCGGGGCGTCCGATGGGGCTCTTCCCCTCGCCGCCGCCGTGGGGATGGTCGCAGGGATTCATCACGCTGCCGCGCACGGTGGGGCGCCAGCCCATATGGCGCCGGCGGCCGGCCTTGCCTATCTGGATGTTCTCATGATCCACGTTGCCCACCTGCCCGATGGTGGCGCGGCAAATCATGCGCACGTAGCGCACTTCGCCGGAGGGCAACCGCACTTGGGCCATCGTGCCTTCTTTGGCCAGCAACTGCGCCGCCACGCCCGCGCAGCGGACCAGCTGGCCGCCGCGGCCGGGGTAAAGCTCGATGTTGTGGATAAACGTGCCCAGCGGGATGGCGCTGATGGGCAGGCTGTTGCCCGGCTTGATGTCGGCGCCTTCGCCGGCCAGCACGGGGCTTCCCACCTTTAACCCGACCGGCGCCAAAATATAACGCCTTTCGCCGTCTTCGTACTGGAGAAGCGCAATGTTGGCCGATCGGTTCGGGTCGTATTCCAGGGAGATAACCGAGGCCGGTATGCCCAGCTTATCCCGCTTGAAATCGATGATGCGGTACTTGCGCTTGCAACCGCCGCCCCTGTGGCGCACCGTGATGCGCCCGTAACAGTTGCGACCCGCTTTGTTGCTCAGGCTTTCGGTCAACTTCTTTTCGGGCGCCTTGCGGGTCAGCTCCGCAAAGGACAAAACCGACATGTGGCGCCGCGACGGCGTCGTCGGCCGATAATATTTGATAGCCATACCATAACTCCAATCATGAAAGCTTCGAACACATGAACCGCCCTTACAGCATTACAACCCTACGTCCGTACAACCTTATACCATTCCCTCGAAGAATTCGATGGTCTTGGATTCGGGGCGCAACCTCACAATAGCCTTTTTCCAGGCGGCGCGCCGGCCCACGTGGACGCCCTGCCGTTTCTCTTTCCCCATGACATTGACCGTGTTGACCTTCAACACCTTTACGCCGAAGACCTCCTCGACAGCGCGCCTGATCTCGATCTTGTTGGCGTCCCGGGCCACCCGGAAGACATACTTTTTATCATTGACGGCTTCCATCGATTGCTCGGAAATCACGGGGCCCAATAGGATATCATACACGGTTTTCATCCGGTGTACACCTCCTCGAGCCGGCTCACGGCGGCGCGGTCGATTACGACGCGAGCGGCGTTTAGCAGGTCATAGACGTTGAACGTCCCTACGATGGCGGTCTTGACGCCTTCGATATTCCGCGCGGACTTGATGATGTTCTCGCGGGGCTCGGGCATGACGATAAGCGCCTTTCCCGATACGGGCAAACTCCCCAAGAAGGCGCAAAACTCTTTTGTCTTGATATGTTCCATCGCGAGTTCGTCGATAACCAGGAAGCCGCCCTCCTGGACCTTGGTTGACAACGCGCTCTTCATGGCCAAGCGGCGCACTTTTTTGTTCACATGGAAACGGTAGGAACGCGGCTTGGGCCCCAACGCCACGCCGCCGTGCGTCCATTGCGGCGCGCTCCGCGAACCGTGACGGGCCCGGCCGGTGCCTTTTTGCCGCCAAGGCTTGGCGCCCCCGCCCGCTACTTCGGATCGGGTCAGCGTCGACTGCGTCCCCTGGCGGCGGGCGGCCAAATGATGCCGCACCATGGTATGCAAGGCGGCGGCATTCGGCTTGATGCCGAACAGGTCAGGGGACAGCCCGATCTCACCGGTCTTTGCCCCAGACATATTATATACGTTTACCGTAGGCATAACGCGCCTCCTAATTTTCCCGTACTAGTTATTGCGTACTAGTTTTTAACCGTATTGCGAAGCCAGACGATCGCGTTGCGCGGGCCGGGCACGGCGCCGCGTACCGCCACGAGGTTGCGCTCCTCATCGACCTTGACAACGTCCAGGTTGAGGACGGTGACCTGCTCGGCGCCCATATGCCCGGGCATGATCTTGCCCTTGAACACGCGGGAAGGGCTGGAGTTGGCGCCCATCGAACCTTGGTGGCGATGCACCGGCCCGCCGCCGTGGGACATCCTGCCCCGGGCCGCGCCCCAGCGCTTTACGACCCCCTGATAGCCTTTGCCCTTGCTCACGCCGGTGATATCCACGCGGTCGCCGGCGGCAAAGATGCCCGCTTTCACCTGATCGCCCACGTTGTATTTTTCGGCGTCGGCCAGTTTGAACTCTTTCAGGCGCCGCATAAGGGGAAGATCCGCCTTTTGCAGGCGTCCCCTATCGGGCTTATTCAGGCGGCTGGTTTCCATAAACCCCAACTGCACGGCCGAGTAGCCGTCTTTTTCGGGGATCTTCTTCTGCACGACGACACAGGGGCCGGCCTCGATTACCGTGACCGGAATCACGCGCCCGGTCTCGTCAAATATCTGTGTCATCCCGACCTTGCGGCCGATAATGGCCTTGTCCATGGGTATCCTCCTGTCACGCGGAAACCTATAGTTTTATTTCAATCTCGATGCCCGCCGGGAGGTCAAGGGACATCAGGGCTTCCACCGTTTTTTGGGAAGGCTTCAGGATATCGATGATGCGCTTGTGGGTGCGACGCTCGAATTGTTCCCGGCTATCCTTGTATTTGTGCGCCGCGCGCAAGATGGTGATGATCTCCTTGTGTGTGGGCAACGGGATAGGCCCGGATACGCGCGCGCCTGTGCGCTTCGCCGTCTCCACAATACGCGCGGCCGACTGGTCGACCAGTTGGTGGTCGTACGCCTTGAGCCGTATGCGTATCATTTCCTTGGTCGGTGTCGCCATAATCTTTGCGATCCCCCTCTACCATTTTACATGGGGACGAGTAAACTGTCTACACTCCGCCGTGTGTGTCGTGCAATACCATCATAAAAGCCGGAACACCTCTGGTTTCCACTCCGGCCGACACACATGGGCACCTGCCCTTCCGGCTTTGCGCCACAGTCTTTCTCAGCCGCCCGATTGTCGGACATGCTCCACGGAAGTGACCCGCCATACGGCGGCAATCTCCCGCTTCATCACGTACTGTGTCCCAACAGACACCCGTATATTTTACTACAGGGTTTTTTGTTTGTCAAGAAGAATTTTACGAAAAAAATATCCCCCCACGGGGGAACGCGGGCGGCAGGATGCCGAACGGCGCGTCACGGATGCCGCGCCCTACGGACGGGGTCGCGGGCGGCTGTGTAAAAGCGGCGCTGGTCTCAACCAACGCCGCTTGCCAATCATGCTCATTAATGAGCTAACAATCCGTCATCCCCCCGTGCGTCACCCCCGGCGGTGCGTCACGGTGGTCGCGGGCGGCAGGATGCCGCCCCTACGAACGATCTGCGCGTTGGGCTTCCGTCTGCATGCGGGCAGCGTCGATGATGTCAGCAGGAATCCCATAACCTTCCAATGTACTGCTAATCATGGAAAGACTCATGCCGCGATCCAACTGCTCAAAGGCTTTCAGCGCGATTTCCATATCGCGCTCGGCTTTGCCCTCCGCCTTGCCCTCGGCTTTGCCCTCCGCCTTGCCCTCAGCCTTGCCGCGTTCCTCAAGTTTTGCAAATACCTCACGGTAGTCAATCCACGGCAATGTTTCTAAGATATTGGTAGTCATTGTAAAACCTACCTCCTTTTCTGATCTGATGAGGATGTTCTCTACTGTCTTGCGGATCGTATCATGCATTTGCACGCCGATATGAAAGGGGATGGAACCGCTATCGACGGCAACCTGCAATTCTTTCAGCAGGGAAGCCGCCGCCGCCCGGAAAGCCTCAGCCTTTTGTTCGGTCAGCGTCTCAAACGTCCGCATATAGAACTGACCGATGGGCAACAGGTTTCTCCTGGCAATTTCTTCCACGCTGAGTTCGGCAAGCTGGATTACCGGCACTTGGAGCGTCACTTTCTGGCCGTCGAAAAACTCGATGTTCCACGTCAGTTTTTGCGGCGTGTCCGCCTTGCTTTTTAAAAACACAACGCAAGGCTGCGGGAATGTGATGTTCAATTCCGCGTCCGTGGAGGCCATGCCGTGGAGCATTGCGCCCCCCACCGCGTACTTGAATACACGGACGGACATATCGCCTCGGTCGTCGGATTCGACCTCTATTGAATACATTTTCCCGTCGATTTTCGGATAGAAATCCGCGACAATAGCGGTGTGCCTGTCGGTAACGCTCTCCTTGTCGAGCCACTCGACGGGCGCGTCAAGGGGGATGTTGTCGCCCAACAGCCCGTTGATAAAGCGGATCGTCATCTCGTCGCTCGACGCGAGGGTGTTCTTGATGATCTTGTCGTAGCTCAACTGGTGCGGATGTGTTTCAATGCCGTTGATGTTCATAGGCTACTCCCCTCCCTATATATTATAAATAACCTGCCGCCGGAAATCAAGCAAAATCACCGCGCCCGTTGAGGCAACCACACATCATCGTGCGGCGGGGGCGCGGGGGCGCCACATCACCGTCATTCCCTCACCGTCATTGCACAAAACCGCCACGTCTCCTCAGACCTTCGGATATAGGAGGGATGACGCGCATTAAATAACCCCCCGCGACCACGCATAGTAATGACGTGGATTCTGCGACTGCGCGCAGAATGACCCCCGCAGAATAACGGGGGTTGGGATGACGGGGGGAATGACGGGGGAGGGTGCCCTGTCAAGGCGTTGCGGCGACAATAACGGCGCGTCACGGATGCCGAACGGCGCGTCACGGATGCCGCGCCCTACGCGGGGGCGGGGGCGGCAGGATGCCGAACGGCGCGTCACGGATGCCGCGCCCTACGCGGGGGCGCGGGGGCGCGGGTTGTCAGGGCATTACGGCGATGGCTGTGTAGTTGTCCATGTCTTTGCCCCTGCCGTTTTTTTCGACCTCGTCGGTCAACCGGCGCAGCCATTCCTCCGCGTTTTTGCTCTTCTTTTGCCAGGCGAGCATCCTCTTTTCCAGGCAAAGCTCCCAGAACCCGTCCGAGCAGAGCAAGAAAGCCCGGCATTGATCCATGGGGATATCCTCGGAGAGTTCATAACGGGGGCTGTCCCATTTGGTGCCCATGACCCGCATCAGGCGGTTTCGATCCGGATGGCCGCGAATTTCCTTTTCCTTGATGTCCCCTGACATCACCAGCATTTGCGGCACGCTGTGATCGATCGTCCGCGTATAGGTTTTATTTTTGTAGAACGTATAGGCCCGCGTATCGCCCACATGGCCGACGCGACAGACGCCGCCCGATACCAGGAGGGCGACGCAGGTCGTCCTCATTTCGGATGCCGCTCTCCGCGTCTGTTGTTCTTGCAGGATGTTGTATTGGGCCGCCATAATGGTTTCTGGGATAAAGGTCTCGGCCGGGGCGACTGCCCTCTCAAAACTTTCCTTGAAGGTTTGTATGGCGATGGCTGAGGCCACCTCCCCTTTGCCGTGGCCGCCCAATCCGTCCGCCACAACGAAAAGGCGCCCTAGCGCACCCTCGATGCACAGCAAAGAGTCCTCGTTATAATCCCGGGTACCGGGCATTGTGACGTACGCGCAAGTCATAACTATCCACCGCTCGCCATTCGATATTTTCTATTCGCTATTCATGGAAAAAACCCAGCTACCCTTTTCCTTTTCCTCGCTCCACGTCCCACGCTTGCCGTGGGCAGCCATCGCCATCTCCAGGTGGAACATGGCGATGCCGGTATCAAGCGACGGTTTTTTGGCATGCAGTAAAAAACCGTTCCGCGTGGGGGCAAAGCGCCATGGCTGGCGATTCATGGCCGAGGGGGCGCTGCGGAGGCACAGGATGATATTGCGTTGCCATTCCGGCAGGTTCTCAAAGGCTTTGTCGGACAAGCCGGTCAATTTGGGAATGGTTTTCCGACGGCGATCGTCGTCGGAGACAGGCTCCGGTATCCCCTCTTTGGCCACACCGACGGGCGTGACGGCCACCAGGCGTTCCCCATCCCGCAGGTCGGCTGCCAGTCGGGCGCGTTTGTGATTGAATGTGCCCACCAACCAGCAACTGCCCAGTTCCAGCGCCGTGCATTCCAGGATAAACGCTTCCCCCGCGTAACCGGCGCACCAGTCCGGCGTGCCTTTCGCCAAAACGAAAGCGGCGCCGCCCTGAGCGCCTTTGATGCTCCGCCCCATGAGTCCGTGCCCGAATACACGCGCCTTGACCGGCAACATGACGATGCGCACGCCGCCCAAGGAAAGCGTCTTGGCCAGCGCGGCCAAAACGTTGCGCTGCTCGCCGGTGGGTGCGCCGCTGTACCGGCGGATCGACACACGCCGACGGGATGCCTCGTACCAGCGTTTGGCGTCCTTTTGCCACAAAATAGAATCCATTTCCATGATGACCACCCTCTGTCATGGCATTGTTAAACAGTAGGGCGCGGCATCCCTGACGCGCCGACGTCCTAAAAAAACGCGATCTCGCTGATGCAGACGCTGCTGTCCTCGGCTATGCCATTGTAGGTCGATATGACGGTGAACGTCACCTTTTCTGTCAGGATAGCCTCACCGAAACAGAAACTCTGATCGTCGCCGCCGATGCGATAGTCCGAGATGTCTTCCAGTTCGACCTCCATGGACAATGCGCCGCATTCGATCTGGAGGAGGCGGACACGGTCGTTCATCCGCATGCTTTGGAGATCGCGGCGCCATCCATTGACGATGACAAAGCCGGTCACGTAGCGCGGCGTGCGAAAAGCCATCAAAAGCCACGGCGGGGCGACATCGCCTTCAACATCGGCTTCGCCGCCGATGCCCGCCGCCCAAGCGGTGGCCGTGTTATTGTCAAACAAATTGAACGGGGAAAAAGAGACCTGGTCTTCTCCCGGGCGGGTGGAACTGGCCTCGACGCGGGAGGGCGTGAACTTGGGGGACTCGTTCCAGAACAGGGAAGACAGCCGATAATGGTAATATACGGGCGCCTCGTTAGGGAGGAGAACTGCCTCGCCCTGCCGTAAAAAAGACAGGAACAGGATGCCGTCGTACAGAACATTGAAACATACACGCACGGAGCCGTCGGGCTGTGGCTCCCAGGTGTAGATATCGATGAACCAATCCTCGCAGAAGGATTCCTGCCACTCGTAACCATCGTCCCGCGCGACGAACGCGGAACCCTCGGGCGGATCCTCCCCCGGCGGGCAATCCAGCGCCTCCCGGCAGATGTCTTCCAAATCGAAGGCGTCCAGCCAGTATCCATCGGGCGTCTGTTCAAAACGCCCGTAAGGCTCCACATAGCGCAGCATCCGCCATAGGAACTCGGCCGCCTGGGGGTTGCCGGACAACGGCTCGTCCGGGGAAATGCCGGCATCCACAGAGGCCGCCGCCAAAAGCAACAAGCCCGCGTTTTCCCT
>WRCJ01000034.1 GCA_009784085.1 Oscillospiraceae bacterium
AAGGCGTTGACCATTGGATTGCATGGGGACTACGAGGGGGGCTGACATCCATGTATGGGCATCATCACCATGGGCACCATGGGCACCACGGTGGGTTCCACGGGCATCACCATCACGGGCATCATCACCACCATCACTATGGGTTCGGGAGGAGGCCACGCTATCGTCGCGGCATGGGTTGCGGATGTTGCGGATGCCTGCTTCCCCTGTTGGGTTTTTTCGGGCTTGCGATTTCCCTCCTGCTGACGGTTATCCTATAGAAACGAAACCACGGTCATGCCACAGTCATGCCATAGCCGTCTCCGCGCCACTTGTCGCTATCCGTTTGTCGTCATCTGTTTGTATTTTATCAAAATGTACAAGAAACTTACCGAAACACCTTGTCAGAATGACGATACCATGCTATAATGTTACAATATTTCCTCGCGCACGGGAAGGGAGGCGCGCCCCTATGGTGGGTTTGGCCCTGTTGGGTTATGGCGTAGTGGGGTCCGGCGTGGCGGAGCTACTGCAAAAGAACGCCGCGCACATTGAGAAAAAAGCCGGTGGCAAGATCGGGTTGCGCCATATCCTGGACATCCGCGACCTATCGCGGACGCCATACGCGGATTTGGCAACGCAAGATTTTTCCCAGATAGAAAATGACCCGGATGTACAGGTTATCGTCGAGTGCATCGGCGGCGTGGGCACGGCCTTGGACTATGTCAGCCGCGCGTTGCGGGCAGGCAAGCATGTGATCACGTCCAACAAGGAGCTGGTCGCCGAGCATGGCGCCGAGTTGCTGGCGATGGCCAAAGAGCGCAACTTGAATTTCCTTTTCGAGGGAAGCGTGGGCGGGGGCATCCCGGTGCTACGCCCCCTGGCGCAATGCTTGGCCGCCAATCAGCTGTATGAGATTGTCGGCATCCTCAACGGTACGTCAAACTACATCCTCACCCGCATGTTGCACCAAAGCGCGTCCTTTGACGAGGCGTTGCGCGAGGCCAAGTCCTATGGATATGCCGAATCCAATCCTGTCGACGATGTCTCCGGCAGGGACGCTTGCCGGAAAATCTGCGTGTTGGCCTCCTTGGCCAGTGGCCGCCATGTCTATCCCGCACAGGTCGACACGGAGGGGATCACGCAGATCGGCGGCTCCGATATGCGTTTTGCCCAGCGAAACGGCTACCGCGTGAAATTGCTCGGGCGCGCGATCTTTCGGGAACCGGCCGTCTGCAACGTGATTTACGTGGCGCCCCATTTGGTACCGGAAGACCACCCGCTGGCGGGCGTGCATGATGTGTTCAACGCGGTCTGGATACACGGGGACACCGTCGGGGAGGTCATGTTCTATGGGCGCGGCGCCGGCCGCGAGCCCACCGCCTCGGCGATTGCGGCGGATATCATCGATACGGCCAAGCATATGACCGCGCGCAAGTGGCTGGGTTGGGACCCTTCCGACAGCCGTGAGCGCCTATCGCCCGTGGAGTTGCCATCGGTCTGGTATGTGCGCACGGCGCAGGGCGGGCAACTCACGGAGCCGATGACGGCCCGCAAGTACGATGCGTGGGCGAGGACCCTGCCCAAAGAGCCTGAGTATAGGATGAGGGTCCTGTAGGGCACATTGGCCCAGCGCACATTGGCCCAGTACGCATTGGCTTAATACATAGGGGCGTGTTCGCGCGTCGTGATATTATTTTTATAGATTTTGGGAGGGACCAGCATGGCTCTAATTGTCCAAAAATACGGCGGATCTTCGGTGGCTGACGCAGACTGCATGCGCCGGGTGGCCGCGCGTGTCGCCGATGCCTACCGCCAGGGGAATGATGTCGTGGTGGTTTTGTCGGCGCAGGGGGATACGACCGACGATCTGATAGCCAAAGCGCATGAACTCAACCCCAATCCGTCGCCCCGCGAGCTGGATATGTTGCTGGCCAACGGCGAGCAGATTTCCACCTCCCTGTTTGCCATGACCATGGAGACCATGGGGCTACCCGCGATCTCGCTGACGGGATGGCAGATTGGCCTCCTCACCAACACAAACTACGGGAGCGCCCGTATCAAGAAGTTCATCGGCAATCGTGTCAAGATGGAGCTGGATCGAAAAAATATCGTCGTGGTGGCCGGATTCCAGGGCATGAACCGTTATGACGACGTGACCACGTTGGGGCGCGGCGGGTCGGACACCACAGCGGTGGCCGTGGCGGCTATTTTGCACGCCGATGTGTGCCAGATATTTACCGACGTGGACGGCATATACACGGCGGATCCGCGCCTGGTGAAAGGGGCGCATAAGCTCGACGAGATTACGTACGATGAAATGCTGGAATTGGCTTCGTTGGGCGCGCGGGTGCTACACAACCGATCGGTGGAAATGGCGAAGCGATACCACGTGCCCCTGACCGTACTGTCCAGCTTTTCCCAGACGCCAGGAACCCAAGTCAAGGAGGTTTTTAAAGTGGAGCAAATGAATGTCAGCGGCGTGGCCAAAGACGATGATGTGGCGCGTATAGCCTTGGTGGGGTTGCCCGATGCACCCGGTATCGCTTTCGCCCTGTTTTCCCTGATGGCCCGCAAGAACGTCAATGTAGACATTATCCTGCAATCCATCGGCAGGGGGGGTACCAAGGATATCAGTTTCACGGTTTCGAAGGATCATCTGGAGTTGGCCCGACGGACCTTGGAAGACAGCCGGGAACGCCTCGGGTTCGAGGACTTGATCATCAGCGACACCATCAGCAAGATCTCTATCGTCGGCGCGGGCATGGTGAACAACCCGGGCGTGGCCGCCCAAATGTTTGAGGCCCTCGCCTCGGCCAACATCAATATTCAGATGATTTCCACCAGCGAAATCAAGGTCTCTGTCCTCGTCGACAGCATGGATGCCAAACGGGCCGTGCAGGCAATCCATGATAAGTTCTTCAACTGACCCGCACGGGGCCCGGTATCCGGTTCGCCCTAGTTTTTTTCGTAATTTTCTGAAAACGCTTGACAACGCCCGTTGTTTTCGCATATAATAACCTTGGTATACGTTTATGAAGCGAAGTGGGTTGCATGACAGAAAGCTTGGCCTCAAGGGCAGCGGCCGCCCCAGCGGATATGGCCCTGCTTGCTGATGGGGAGCTGTGCCACATAGCGCAACAGGGCGACGGCGGCGCGGCCGATCTTTTAGTTAGGCGTTATTTCAAAGAGGTTTGGTCGGCGGCAGGCAGGTTTTTTTTGTCAGGCGGAGAGCGTGAGGATTTAGTTCAAGAGGGTTTGTTGGGTCTGCTCAAGGCGATTAGGACATACTGCCCGGATCGCCAGGCGTCTTTTCGGACTTTCGCGCGGATGTGTATCCGCAACAAACTCTGCTCCGCGGTAAAAGCGGCCAATCGTGACAAACACGCGCCGTTAAATTCCTATATATCCATTGGGACCCCTTCGGCAGACCATGGAGGGCATCCCGCAACGGACTTTGCCTTGCATCCTGAGAGCCACCTTGACCCGGAATCGCTCATCATCGGGCGCGAAGAGGAGTCGGAGTTCGTCGGCATATGGAAAGAACACCTGTCGGGCTTGGAAGCCGAGATTTTGGGGCATTATCTGGAAGGGCTGAGCTATCAGGAGATAGCGGCCATCACGCACAGATCCCCCAAGACGGTGGATAACGCCGTCCGACGCGCCAGGACAAAGCTGGCTAGCCTTTGGCGATAGCAGGGAACACCTGCCGCGCATATTTTACCCCCGTGCCCACTGGGAACCTGAGCCGCTTCGCATCCGATGCCGCTAGACGACCCTGTTCACGGGCGGACCGAGTCAAAGAGAGGGAAAAACTATGTACGAAGACAAAACCCTGAAGTGCAAAGAGTGTGGCGAAGATTTTATCTTCACCGCCGGTGAGCAGGAATTCTATGCTGAACGCGGTTTCATGAACGAGCCGCAGCGTTGCAAGGGATGCCGCGACGCGCGCAAGAACGCCTCCCGTTCTCCCAGAGAATTCTTCACCGCCATCTGCGCGTCCTGCGGCGGAGAGGCCAAGGTGCCCTTCGAACCCAAGACCGATCGTCCGGTCTATTGCAGTGACTGTTTTGCCCGCATGAGGGAAAACGGTTAACTTCTGCCAGGACAAAAAAAGCCCTGCCGGGTGCGGCAGGGCTTTTTTCGTGCCTTTTTTCCTTTTTTTTCCCTACAGGAACATGTCGAACAGGCTGAGCTGGGCGCTACGGGGCAACTCCCCAAAGGCGCCCACGTCTACAAGCAGTTGCACATGGTTCCGGGACACCTTGGCGCAACGGGTGGATAGGTCGTCCACCGACAAGAAAGCCGCCGCCCTCCGCTGGGTCTCGATGTCCAGCGCCGCTGTTTCGCCCAGCCCGGGCAACGAGACAAAAGGCGGCCGCAACGCCCCATCCTCCGGCGAGAAGAATTTCGGGCCGGATACCCGCACGTCCAGCGGGAGGAAGCGAAAGCCGCGTTTGTAGAACTCATAGCACACCTCCAGCGTGGAGAACTCCTCCTCCTGGGCGGCGGTGGGCGTGGCCAGGTTTTCCAGTTCTTTGATCCGCGCCATGACCACATTCTCGCCGCGCGTCATGAGCGTCGCGTCGAAAGAGCCGGCGCGGATACTGAAATAGGCGGCATAGAATTCGAGGGGCCGGTGTACCTTGAACCAGGCGATGCGGAAGGCCATGAGGACATAGGCCACCGCGTGGGCCTTGGGGAACAGGTACTTGATTTTCCGGCAGGATTCGATGTACCATTCCGGCACGCGGGCGGCGCGCATGGCCGCCTCCCAATCGGGTAGCAGGCCCCGGCCGCGGCGCACGCTCTCCATGACGGTGAACGCCAGCTTGCGATCGAGCCCCATCGATATCAGGTAGAGCATGATGTCGTCGCGGCAGCAGATGACCTCGCGCAACGTGGCGCAACCCGACTTGATCAGTTCGGCGGCGTTGCCCAGCCAGACGTCGGTGCCATGGGACAAGCCGGAGATGCGCACCAGATCGTCAAACGTTTTCGGCTTGGTGGCGGTGAGGATCTCGCGGACAAACTTGGTGCCGAATTCCGGGATAGCGCAGGCGCCCGTCCGCCCCAGCAGGGGATCCGGAGAGAGCCCCAACGCCTTGGGCGATACGAACAGGCTCATCGTGTCCGGGTCGTCCAGCGGGATATCTTGGGCCTTCGCGCCGGTTTTCTCTTCCAAAAACCGGATCATCGTGGGGTCGTCATGCCCCAGCAAGTCGAGTTTGAGCAGGTTTTCTTCTATCGCGTGGTAATCGAAATGCGTGGTGATGACATCGCCGGATTTGTCCGCCGGGTGTTGCACGGGGCAGAATTCATAGATCTCGTTTTCGCGGGGGAGGATAATCAGCCCCCCGGGGTGCTGTCCCGTGGTGCGCTTCACGCCCACGCACCCGGCTACCAGGCGGGCGACCTCGGCGTGCGAGGCTTCGCGGCCCCGCTCTTCCAAGTATTTCAGGACAAATCCGATGGCGGTTTTTTGGCCAAGCGTGCCGATGGTGCCGGCGCGGAACACCTTGCCCTCGCCAAAGAACTCGATGGCATGCTGATGCGCCCGCGCCTGGTAGTCGCCCGAAAAATTCAGGTCGACATCGGGGGTTTTGTCGCCTTCAAAGCCCATGAAGGTGGCGAACGGGATATCAAAGCCATCCTTCCCATACATTGTCCCGCAAGCCGGGCAGGTTTTGTCGGGCAGGTTGGCGCCGCAGGCGGCCGTTGTCTCTGGGAAGGCCCAGCCCTTGCATTGGGGGCATCGATAGTGGGGCGGCAGGGCATTGACCTCGGTGATGCCGATCAAGAAGGCCACGACGGAGGAGCCTACCGACCCCCGCGAACCGACAAGATACCCCTCGCGTAGCGATCGTTCGACCAGTTTTTGGGAGATCATGTAGATGATGTCATAGCCCTTCCCGATGATGGCGTCCAATTCGATCCCCATCCGCTCGGAGAGTACGGGCGGCAAGCTCTCCCCATACAGATGGGCGGCTCGCTTTACGCTCATCGCGCGCAGTTCTTCGGCCGTACCGTCTATTTTGGGGAAGAATTCCCCCCGCCGTATGGGCGATATCTCCTCGCACCATGCCGCGATTTCATGGGGATCGTCGATCACGACCCGCGCGGCTTCGTCGCCGAGATAGGCGAACTCCTCCAGCATCTCGCCGGTGGTCTTGAAGTACAGCGGCAACTCCCTGTCCGGATCCGGCATCTGTTTGCCGGCCAACAGAATCCGGCGGTATATCTCGTCCTCCGGATTTAAAAAATGCACATCGCCGGTGGCGGCTACCGGTTTGCCCAGCGCGCGGCCTATCCGGAGCACCATGCGGTTGAACTCCTTGAGCTGTTCCGTGTCGCGGGCCATGCCGTTGGATAGCATGAAGGCGTTGTTGCCAAGGGGCTGGATTTCCAGGTAGTCGTAATAGGCGGCGATGCGCCGGCATTCTTCTTCGGATTTCCCGGCCACAATGGCGGAAAACAACTCGCCGCGCTCGCAGGCAGAGCCAACGATAAGCCCTTCCCGGTACTCGTCCAGCAGGGCTCGCGGGATATTGGCCCGGCCCTTGAAGTGCTCGATATGCGCCAGGGATACCAGCTTGTACAGGTTGAACAGGCCGGTCTGGTTGCGCGCGAGGAGGATGATATGATTGCTACGCGATTTCTCCTTTTCCTTTTCCTTCTCGGCCTTGGGGGCGGATAAATAGCCCTCACAGCCGTAGATGACCTTGATCTTGTTCCCCAGCGCGGCGTATTTCCTTTGCGCGGCCAAGGCATCCGGGAAGGCATGCAGTACGCCATGGTCCGTGATCGCCACCGCCGCATGGCCCCAGACGGCGGCGGTACGCACGGCGGCGGCCGCGTCGGTGGTGGCGTCCAACGCCGACATGCGCGTGTGCAGGTGCAACTCCACCCGGCGGCGGCCCGGCGGCGCGGTATCCGCGCGTTCCACACGGGGCGCCGGCGCCAGGCCGGTCGGCCGCAAGACAACGCCGCCGGTTTTGTCCCGCGCGTCGACCTCCATGCGCCCCCCCACGCGCAGGCGCGCGCCGGCCTTCAAGCCGGCGATCCCCGCCAACTCCTCGCCCTTGAGGTATCGGGCCACCCGCACGGAGTCGGTGTAGTCGGTCATGTCAAAGCTGATAAAGGCGCCGTCGCCGTTTTTCGCCTCCCGCGTATTCACGGAGAAGACATCGCCCTCCACGACGACGGCGCCGGTGTGCCCCGCCAATTGCTCCATGGGGATGGCGTCGCCCCGGGGGGCGCGGCCCCATGCGACGCCCGACGACGACGCCGCCGGGGCGGACGCCGACAGGCGCGCCTCCGATCGGCGCGCCTCCGGCCGGTGCGCTTCTGGCCGGCGCCCGACTGTGGCGATCTTGACATGCCGCAACGCATACCACACGGCCAACTGCCTCTCCAAGCGCATGAGCAACACATCTTCGGCCATGCCGTCCGGGTCGCTCAACAGCACATCCATGACCCGCTTGTCCCTATCGATTGTCACCGACTGCACCTGTATGGCCGAAAGCCCGGCCCGGTCGTCGGCCTCGAAAGGGCAGTCGCAAAAAAGTTCGCGAATAGATGGAAACTCAGTCATAAACCCCTCATCTTACTAACATGAATATTATTTCGTCATGATGATTTTTTCGCTACGGAACATCTTGGCCAGGACATAGCTCCCGGCGCAGGCGTAGAGGATGTTGCTGACGACTGAGATCATGATGTTGGCCGCGCTGTAGTCGCTGGCGAACAAACCCGACATGCCCAACGAGGTGTTGTAGATGGGGATAAGGTAGAAATAGAAGTTATCCCCGCCGCCGCCGATCATGGGGAGGAGCCCGATCACCAACGTGACAATCAGCAACGGCATCGCGGTGGTGTTGGCCTCTTTGACCGACTTCGCGTAGGCGGAGATCAAGGAGATCAGCGTGCTGGTCAGCAGGACCGACGACAATATGACAAGCAGTAAGAGCAGGTATTCGGTGGCCCCAATGCCGTCGAAAGAGAAATTCGCCCCGGTTCCGCTTATCATGTTGTCAAAACCCAATATCGCGCCGAGCGTGCTCGACAGCCCGCACAACAGCGCCATGACGCCCAGGCTCAGGATCTTGCCGGCGGCCAGCTCCCCGCTCTTGATGGGCGTTACCAACAGCGTCGCGATGGTCCCACGCTCCTTTTCCCCCGCAATGGATTCGGGCGCCAGCGTGATACAGCCGGAGAAGATAAACATCAGCAACAACATGGGTAGCATCCCGGTCAAGGCGTTCATGGTATAATCCGGCGCGTTGGGCGGTATCAGATCCTGTTGGGCGACTTCGAATTTATGGCATAGATCGTACTGGTATCCGTCCAGGAACGCGCGGGCGTTGTCGTATCCCATGCTGGAGACGGCGGAAGACGAATTGTAGTAGATATCGATACGGGGGGCGGCAAGGCCGGATTGGGCGTCATAGGCCGCCACTTGCTGGTCGAAGCCTTGCGGGAAGACAAGCAACAGATTCTCCTCGCCCGCTTCGATTTGCGCCCTTAGGCGACCGATTTGGCCCTCCTCGATGATTTCGACCTGCAGGCCTTCCTCGTCGGCCAGCCTGTCGGCGAGGGAATCGGGCAGGTTGCACACATGCGCGATAAATGCCCCCTGATCGCCGCCCGAAAGGCTGGTCATCAACCCGCCCATGAGCGTATAGGTGAGGAACAGCAACAGCCCGGGCATGATGAGGGCGGTGAAGACCATGCGCCTGTCTTTGAAGAAACGGGCGAATTCCTTTTTCATGATGGTGAACACATTGCTTTTCATTGGGCCAACCCCCCTTCCCGGGAGACTTGCTCATGCAGGGCAAAGAATGTGTCCTCCAGGCTGTCGTTCGCGGTGAGGTTTTGCAGGGCGTCGCATGCCCGCATTTTTCCATCCATGATGATGCCCACCCGGTCGCAGATCTTCTCCGCCAGGCTGAAGATGTGGGTGGACACAATGAGCGTCTTGCCAAGCCCTTTGAGTTCTAGCAGGAAGTCGGTCACCACGCGGGCGGTCAGCACGTCCAACCCGTTGGTGGGTTCGTCGAAGATGATGACGTCCGGGTCGTGGACCAGCGAGATGAGGAGCGACACTTTCTGCTTCATGCCGGTGGACAGGTTGGCCACCTTGACATGGGCGAAAGCGGACACCCCGAAACGGGTAAACAGCTCTTCCTTGCGCCGCCGCACGCGATCGGGGGGCAACCCATACAGCGACGAAAAAAAGCCGAACAGGTAGTCGGGCGTGAAGAATTCCTCCAACTTGAGCTCGCTGGTCAAGAAGCCGATCCGGCGGCGCACCTCGTAGGGTTGCGTGGTTACGTCAAACCCGTCGAGGATCGCGCTACCGCTGTCCGGCTTGATCAGCGTGGATAGGATGCGCAACGTGGTGGTTTTGCCGGCGCCGTTTGGCCCCAGCAGGCCGAAGACCTCGCCGGCGTACGCGCTGAAAGACAGATTGTTTACGGCTTTGATGGTCTTTTCGTGGGTTTGCTGTGATTTTTGCTGTTTTTGTGACAACTTGAATGTTTTACACAGATTCTCAACCTTCAATAACTCCCGCAATGAATCCCATCCCCTTTCCATGTATTTTCCGATGACTTCTTCCATGTTTCCTTCGATGATTTCTTCCATAGAATCTTAAACCCGATGAACTAACACTCCCATTATACGTGAATCTTGGCGCAGACGCAAGCGGTATTGCTTGCACACGGGCGAGAATCCATGTATAATGTGAGGGAGGCTATTTGCGGGGGGCGCGTCATGGACGAAAGCGCAGTCAAACTGTTGGTCGCCGATGCCGACGCATCGGTTCGTGATATCGTCTTATACAGTTTGGGGGAGCAAGGCTGGCTGGTGGATGGGGCCAAAGACGGCGTATCGGCCATAAAGCTATTGCGGCGCAATCGCTATCAGATGCTCATCCTGGACTTGGATCTACCCATTATCGACGGCCTTACCGTGTGCGAGCAGTTTTGCGCCGATACCCCTGTCATTTTCGTCAGCCGCAGGGACGCCGAGCAGGATCGCCTGGACGCCTTCGCCGCCGGCGGCAACGATTTCCTCCATAAGCCTTTTTATCCGCGCGAGCTGGTCGCCCGCGTCAAGAGCTTGCTGGGGCTTATCGGCGCGTACCGGCAGAAGGGCGATGTGTTGCGCGCGGGCGTTTTGCACTTCATGCTGGGCGCCCGGGAGGTGTCGGTGGCGGACAAGCCCGTCAAGCTGACGCCCAGGGAATACGATCTGTTGCTGTTCTTGGCGCGGAACGAGGATCGGTGCTTCTCCCGGGAGAGCCTGCTGAACATGGTTTGGGGACAGCAGTTCGACGGGAGCAACCGCACGGTGGACACCCATATCAAGAGCCTGCGGGAAAAACTACGGCCTTTCCATACCCATATCGCCACCGTTTGGGGCGTCGGCTATAAATTCTCGGCAAGATGAAATCGGTTAGATGAAAAGGAGGGTTTTTTATGCCATGTGAAAAGAACACTTCCATCAGGTGCAATTGCACGTACTTTTGCCCCCGGCATGGAAAGTGCTGCGAGTGCGTCGCCTACCACAACCGCGCCGGGGAGTTCCCCGCCTGTTTTTACTCGGCCAAGGCAGAGAAGACCTACGATCGCAGCCTCGAAGCGCTCATCCGGGACAGGAAGTCGTAGTACCTTAGAAGAGATCTATAAGAAGAGGTTCATAGAAGAGGTCCATGGCCATGAAAATTCGCCGGACGGTCGTTTGCGCGCTGTTTACCGCGCTGATTTCGGTGTGTTCCCTCATTTCCATACCGATGCCCGCCAGCGTCCCCATTACGCTGGCCACGCTTGGCGTGTATCTCTGCGCCCTGATGTTGCCGCCTTCGCACGCGGTGGCCAGCGTCGCGGCGTACCTCGCGCTGGTTGCCGTCGGCATCCCTGTCACAGCCAAGGGCGGCGCGGGCATGGGGTACCTGCTCGGCCCGACCGGGGGATACCTCTTCGGCTACCTTCCCTTGGCTGGGGTCGTCAGCCTGTTGGCGGGTGGGCGTTTCGGGCGTGGGCGCGGGCGCGGGCACGTCGCGACGGCCGCCGCCATGGCGGCAGGCACCTTGTGTTGCTATGCGCTCGGCACGGCGTGGTTCCTCGTCGTGATGAACGGCAACCCGGACACGCACTACACGTTGGGCGGCGCGTTGGCGGCTTGCGTGCTCCCCTTTTTGCCCGGCGACGCGCTGAAGATCGCGGCCTCGATGGGGCTCTCGGCACGCCTGTATCCTGGACTATCCCGATTGTTGCCCAACAGGCCGCAGGCCAATGCGCCAACCAATGCGCGGGCCAATGCGCATCACAATGCGCCAACCAATGTTTGATGGCATCGACGGCATCGGCGGCGCCCCGGTGCTGTACCATGCCGTGGTGGAAGGATCGACCAACCGGATGGCCAAGGAGTTGGCGCAGTCGGGCGCGCCCCACGGCACGACGGTCGTCGCCGACTGCCAAACCGGCGGCATCGGGCGTTTTGGGCGCCCTTTTTTCTCGCCGCCCGGGCGGGGCATCTACCTCTCCCTTGTGGCGCGCCCCGCCTGGCCGCCTGAACGGTTGCCGCTGTTGACGATCTGCGCGGCTGTGGCTTTATGCGACGCGATCGAGGAGGCTTGCGCGCGCCGGCCGGGCATCAAATGGGTCAACGATTTGTACCTGGGGGGGCGCAAGGTCTGCGGCATCCTCACGGAGTTGTCGTGCGAAGGGGGTCGCGGCGGGCAACCTCGGTGGGCGGTGATCGGCGTGGGGATCAACGTCAACGGGCATACCTTCCCGCCATGGCTTGCGGATATCGCCGGCAGTTTGGAGATGGCGGCCGGTGGGCCGGTATCCCGCACGCGGCTAGCGGTCGGCGTCCTGCGGGAGCTGAACGCCATGCTGGACTGCCCTGCGGGTGGTTCCGGCGGTTCCGGTGGTTCCGGCGGCTCTAATGGTTCCAATTGTTTCGATAAGTACCTGCAAAAGTATCGGACCGGCTGTATTACGGTGGGCCGCGAGGTAACCGTCACGCGGAAGGGGCGCGCCGCACGGGGCCTGGCGTTGGCCGTGGAGGACGACGGCGCGTTGCTGGTACGCTTCGCAGATGGCGGCGTCGAGGCGATCCATTCGGGCGAGGCGACACTGCATAGAGATTCCATGGAAACAATGTCCAATGACATCATGCTAGCAGAAAGGAATGGCAATTAACAATATGAACGTAATTGTTCTTGCGGGCGGATATAGCCCGGAACGCGATGTATCACTGGTTTCGGGGAGCAAAGCGGCAGAGGCGCTCAGGAAAAAGGGGCACAAGGTACTCTTGCTCGATCCCTACCTCAGCATGGAAAGCTGTTCCGACTTTGCGCAATTATATGCCAGGTATGCCAGGCGACATGATGATTACGCCATTTCATCGACCGCCTCGGATCTCCGCCTGCTCAAAGAGGGTTCTGACAATGGGGATGCGCTCATTGGCCGATGCGTGCTGGATGCTTGCCGGTTGTCCGATGTGGTGTTCATCGGGTTGCATGGATCCATGGGCGAAAACGGGCAGTTGCAAGCGGCACTCGATCTATTCGGCGTGAAGTACACGGGGAGCAACTACATGGGTTGCCTCTTATCCATGGATAAAACCGTCGCCAAAGAGATGATGGCCGTCCATGGGATCAGGACGCCAAGCGGCGAAGAAGCCTTTATTGGCGACATGGCGCCAGACGAGTTATATGATATGTTGAAAACAAAAAAGCCGCCCTTTATCGTGAAACCCGCAAACGGCGGATCCAGCCTGGGCGTGACCATCGTGAGGAATGAAGAAGCGATCGCGGAGGCGATACAATACGCCAAGGCGTACGAAAAGAGAATATTGATCGAGGAATATATTGCCGGCCGCGAGTTCACCGTGGGGATACTCGACGGCGCCGCGTTGCCGGTCATCGAAATACGCGCGCAAAGTGGCTTCTTTGATTATAAGAATAAATATCAAGAGGGCCTCACCAGCGAATTATGCCCGGCGCCGATCCCCGCCGATCTCAGCGACAGGCTCAAAGAAATCGCCCTGTCAGCGCATAAGGCACTCAGATTAGGGGATTATTCCCGGGCCGATTTCATTGTGGACGACGATGGGAATATCTATTGCCTTGAGGTGAATTCGCTACCCGGGCTCACGCCCGCAAGCCTCGTTCCCAAAGAGGCGGCTACTCTGGGGATGAGCTATGAGGATTTATGCGATAAAATTGTCCATATGGCGATGACAAGGGAAAAGGATTGAGGGACGCCCGAATGATGATACCCATGAGCCTACGCGAAATCGCAACGTTTACCCGGGGTGAGTTGCACCATGCCACAGAGGAAAACGTAGAAATAGGGAACATCACGACGAATAGCAAGGATGTGAAAGAAAACTCGCTCTTTGTGGCGATAAAAGGCGAGCGTTTTGATGGCCACGATTTTATCGGCGACTTCTATCGCGGCGGCGGGGTTGCCGCGGTTTCAAGTCGCCTTGTTGAGGATGAGGGAAACCTCATTGTTGTGGGCGACACCCGGTTGGCGTTGGGCGATATCGCCAGGCATTACCGAAAGAGATTCACGGGGCCGGTCGTGGGCATTACAGGAAGCGTGGGGAAAACAAGCACGAGGCGGATGATAGCGTGCGTGCTTTCCACGCAAGGCAGCGTCTGTAGCACAAAGGGAAACCTGAACAACGAGATAGGGTTGCCGCTCACCCTCTTGTCCTGGGAAGAGGGCCAGCGTTATGCAGTCGTTGAGCTGGGAATGAATCACCTGGGGGAGATCCGGTATCTATCAGGCATGGCAAGGCCCGATATTGCGGTCATCACGAACATCGGAACCGCGCATATCGGCAATTTGGGGAGCAGGGAAAAGATATTAGAGGCAAAATTGGAGATTGTGGAAGGGATGCCTTCGTCTGGCGTGCTCGTGCTCAATGGGGACGACGATTTACTATATCGCATGAAGGATCGGATCCCGCTGAAAACCATCACCTATGGCATCCATAACCCCGATTGCGATATTGTGGTGGATAGCATAGAACCCTATCCGAATAAGAGCATATTTACCTTGCGGAATGATCGCGAAATGGCGATATCCGTCAACTCGCCGGGGACACATCAAGTCTATAATGCATTGCCCGCCATCGCCGTGGGCCGGCAGCTGGGGCTGCCCATGCCCGCCATTGCGGAAGGGATACAGGCGTTCCAGCCCGGAAATATGAGACAGAATATCATCAGGGCCGGCCGCGTAACCATCATCGAAGACTGTTACAACGCCTGCCCCGATTCCATGGAAGCGGCGCTCAAGGTGCTCGCGTCGTTTGCAAACGCCGGCGTCAAAGTGGCCGTGATCGGAAACATGTATGAGCTGGGCGCATTCACGGAGCAAGCGCATAGGCAGATAGGGGACTGCGTCGCGGGATTGCCCATAGACTTGTTGGTCACCGTGGGGGAATACGCCCACTTGGCGGCGGAACAGGCAAAAAAGCGGCCTATCGACTGTGTTTCGTTTGCAACAAACGGTGAGGCCATTTCTTTCTTGAAGGACACGGTCCGAGATGACGATGTGGTGCTGATAAAAGCCTCGCGCGGCGCGAAATTCGAGGAAATCTCGCAAGGCCTCCTGCGGCACTTAGATACTGCGGCACGTAGATGAAATAACCGACTGCGTTGTGGGGCGAAACCCCACGATGCACACGAGGGGGGTACCCTTTGGTATGAATGAAGATATGTATAGGCCGCTCATTGTCCAAAGTGATATGACGCTGCTGCTCGAAACAAACAATGCGTCTTATGAATCCGCCCGGGACGAGCTTTCGGCATTCGCGGAAATGGAGAAGTCGCCAGAATATGTCCACACGTATAAAATGACGCCGATCTCCCTCTGGAACGCGGCAAGCGCAGGGGTGAAAAGCGCGGATATTGTGGCATCCTTGGAGAAATACAGCAAATACCCCATATCGGAAACTGTTGTAGCAAGGCTCAAGCAGATCAGTGACCGTTATGGGAAGGTGCGGATCCTCATGGAACACGGCGATCTGTTCCTGGAAGCCGACGATAAATATATCATGGCACAGCTTTGCGTCGAGAAGTCTGTCATCAAGTTTTTCATCGGCGCGCCACAGAAAAACAGGGTCAAAATCGATCCTGTGTTTCGGGGACACATCAAACAGGCGCTGATGAACATCCAGTTTCCCCCCGAAGACTTGGCGGGGTACGCAGTTGGCAAGGGCATGGAGTTCAACATCAACGACGATGCCTTGCGGCCACGCGATTATCAAATGGCGGCAGTCAGCCAGGGCAATCGCATAGAAAACAAACAAGGATCGAAAAAACCAGCTAGTAGCAAGGGGAACCATGTATAGGGGGTTGCATGAGCGGATGCGATCCCCTATTGCTTTCCCCACGAATGTATAGTATAATATATTATACATTGAAAGGGGGGCGTCATTTTGTCAAACTATCCGGATTGGGTCAACGCGTTCAAGGAAAAAGGCACGTCGGTCAAGAAAGTCGGCAACGAGTACTACCTATACCGCGCCACATCAAAGCGGGTGCCGGGGAAGAAATACCCGCAGCCAGTCGAAGAGTACATAGGCACGATAACAAGGGAGGGCGTGGTTCGGACAAACAAAAGGAAAATATCCACGGACAGG
>WRCJ01000035.1 GCA_009784085.1 Oscillospiraceae bacterium
CGCCTGCGGGAATTCCCCACGACGGGCGGGCCGTCCACCGCCTGCCGCTCGGATTGGTTCCCCGCGCTGGCGGCTTCGGCTGTCAAACTGCTGACTGCGCTCCGTTTCACCGGCTTCGCCATGGTGGAATTCAAAGGTGCCGCGGACGACGCGAGGTTGCTGGAAATCAACCCCCGTATTTGGGGCAGCTATCCGCTGGCTATCCACAGCGGCACACGGATGGCGGAGGCGTACGTGAATGCGGTCTATGGCATCCAGCCGCCCGCCGCCATCTCATGCGGCTACAAAACGGGCGTGAAGATGCAGTATTTCTTCAATGATTGCAGGGCGGGGTTGGGCTATTTGCGGCATGGGCAAGCCGGCCAGGCCGCCCGGGTCCTGGCAGACGCGCTGTCCCCCAAAGTGAAGGGCGGGATCTTTTCCTGGCGGGATTTGCGCGGATCGCTATATTATGTAAAGAAGGTATTCTTTTGAGGCTTTTGAGGCTCGACCTGCATATCCATTCGCGATACTCTCACGATGGGACAATGTCTCCACATGAGATACTGGCGGCAGCCCGGCGCGCGGGGCTGTCCGGCGTCGCCGTATGCGACCACAACGCCCTGCGGGGCGCCCGCGCGATGCAGGCGGCGTGCCCAAAGGATTTCCTCATCGTGCCGGGGGCGGAGTATAGCACGGACTTCGGGCATGTGCTGGCGTACTTTATTACCCGGGGCGCCGAGGAGGCAGATCTGCCGAAGCTGGCGGATGGCCGGTTCAAGCTCACAGCACTTGCGGATTTTGTCAAGGCGCAGGGCGGCCTATTGATCGCCGCCCATCCGTATTTCGGCCGCGACAGCCTGCCGGCGGAACTACTGCGCAATATCCACGGCCTGGAGGTTTTCAACGCGCGGCAAATGGCCCGCTGCCCGCGCTCCACGGCCGAGACGCAGAGGGCCGCCCACGAAATGGGCGGCATAACCACGGCGGGATCGGATGCGCACCGGCCCGGGGAAGTGGGCGGCGCGTTTATCGAACTCTCGGCCGAAACCGCCGACACAGCCGAAACCGCCGCGCGGGCCGCGCAGGTCAAGCAGGCGATGCTCTCCGGGCGATGCGCCTGCCGCGGCCGCCCAGCCAAGCGGCGGCACGAAGCGCAGGGCCGGTTTGGGTCGAAGGGCATCGCCGGGTTGCCCCGCGATATGGCCAGATGGGTTGCGTTCACGTCCCATGACGCCGTTCGGGCGGCCTTGGGCGTCAGGCAATGGCAGGAGCACAAAGATGATGAGACGATTAGACGATGAGGAGATGAGGAGATGAAGGTTTATGTTTGACCCTGTTTTGCTGGCGCGCGCGCAGACGCTGCTGGCCGAGCGACGTGCTGTCCGGGACGCGAGGGGCAAGAAGCGGCGCGACGAGATCTATGGCAGCATTCCGGATATTGCCGCCATCGACGCCGAAATGCGCGACGGTTTGCTGAAGGCGGTGCGGCAAGTGTTTTCCGGCGGGCCGGCCGGGGAGGGCGCCATGGTGGACTGCCGCGAGCGCAACCTGGCCTTGCGGGCAAAGCGGACAGAGTTGCTCGTGGAGAATAATTATTCGCCGGGCGCCCTGGATTTGCTGCCGGATTGCCCGCTGTGCGACGATCAAGGCTTTTCGGAAGGGAAGCCCTGCGCCTGCCTGAGAAAGATACACGCGGATATGCAGCGGCGTCTATTGGACAGCCGTCTGGATATCCGCGAGCAATGTTTCGAGAACTTCGATCTGTCCCTGTTTTCGCCCAAAGAAGACTTGGAGGAAAAGGAATCGCCCCGCGAACGGATGAGCCTCCTGTTGGAATACTGCCGCAAGTACGCCCGCAGATTTGGCGGCGATTCCGACAATCTGCTGCTGCGCGGGGGGCCTGGCCTTGGGAAGACCTATCTGTGCGCATGCATCGCCGGCGTGGTGGCCGCCGGGCCCCATTGGGTGATTTACGAAACGGTTGCCTCCGCCCTGGGGATCATGGAAGCCGAGAAGTTTACGCGGGACAGTGCCACAGAGGGGCGGGGCGCGAGGCTAACCGACTGCGACCTCTTGCTGCTGGACGATCTGGGCGCCGAATTCCACACGCCGTTTTCCCAATCCGCGATCCTCTCGCTGTTGTCCGCCCGGCTGTCCGGGAAGCGGCAAACCATTGTCACAACCGTCTTGGGCGAGGAGGAGCTGCGGCGGCGGTACCCGCCCCAACTGGCTTCCCGTTTGGAAGCCTTTGCCCTCTTGCCCCTATTCGGCGGCGATTTGCGGCGGCGATAGGCACCGAACCCACATGCGCCTACATATTGATGATGATATTGTCCGTGCCGTTGCGCTCGAATTCGGCGATATAGGCCGTGATGCGCTCGTCGAGCTCCTCGAGGTTCCCCTCGTCCAAAGCCTCCTCCTGCATGTCCCGGCGCGCAAGCTCTTCGGCTAAGATATCAAAAAAGATCGTGTCCTCATAATCCATAATGGCCTCATGGATGCCTCCCTCCGCAAAAGCGCGGGAGGGTACGAGCGCGCCTTCCTCGGAACGCTCGAAAAGCGTTGGCATATCAGCCTTTTCGCAATAGGAGAACACAAGGCTCTCCACATCGTCGTACACCACAATGCGATCGTTGCCCCGTGTGGAATTGAGAATCCAATTGCCGATATACACCAAATCGAGTAGGCGGCGAAAATGCTTGGACGACATTTTTAGTTGCATAACCAGCCCTCCACGCTCCCCTCTACGCTCATTCCCTGGGGAGACGGTCGTAAGGACGGGGTCCGGGCGGCCCCCCCGCAGAGGGTTTGTTGGGGGGCTTGGGCGCCGGTTTGGGCAACGGCTTTGGCGCGGCCGCGGGCGCCGTCTTTTGGGGCTGCGCATGGGATGGCGTGGTGCGCGGCGCGCGCTCGTAGGGGCGCGGCGGCCGGCCGGACGGGGGATAAATCCTGGGTGAATCGGCGTTTTGCGGGTGTGGCGTATGTGGCGTTTGTTGTGTGTGCTGCGGGGACTGCGGGAGTGGCGGCGGCCGGCGGGTGTCGCGATCGCCGAAGCCGGGCGCACCTGCCCCAGGGCGCGTAGGCGTGCCTGCCCCAGGGCGCACAGGCGTGCCACCGGGCGTGCCTACCCCAGGGCGCGCGGGCGTGCCACCATGTGTACCACCGGGCGCACCTACCCCAGGGCGCGCGGGTGGTTTGGGCAACCCGGGACCTCTGGGGGGCCTGCCGCCCATGGGTTGTTTGGCGTATGGCTTGTTTCCCCCGTAGCGATTATCCGGGCGCGCGCCAGGGGGACCTCCCGGCATACGGGGCTTGCCGCCGCGATCCCTGTCGACAGGGGGCCGCTCCCCGGGGGCGCGTATGCAGGAGATCACCACGCGGCGGTTGGGCTCCGTGCCAACCGAGCAGGTCGAAAGCCCGGGCATCTCCTGGAGCGACGTATGGATAATGTGACGCTCGTAAGCGTTCATGGGTTCCAGCGTCATATTCCTGCGCGACTGCAAAACCTTTTCGCCGGTTTTCCTTGCCATGCGTTTGAGCGCGTCGGTCCGTTTGGCGCGATAATTCTCGGCGTCCACATCCACGCGGAAAGGCGATTCCTCCCCGCGGTTGACCACGAAATTGGTCAGATGCTGAATGGCGTCCAGCGTGTCGCCCCGGTGCCCGATCAAGAACCCGAGCCCGCTCCCGATGAAGTCCACGCTCAGGTTGCCGTCCGTTTGCTCACGGATGACCGGCTTCGCGGACGAACCCATCTTGCCCAGCAGGCCGATTAAGAAATTCTCCGCCTTGTCCGCATGGGACACGCTGTAACTGACCCGTATGCGGGCGGGTGCGGCGCCCAGGCCAAAAAAGCCAGACTTGGCCTTTTCCAGCACCTCCACCGATACGCTGTCGCGCTCCATGCCCAATTCGATCAGTGCCGCCTCAATGGCCGCGTCGATTGTCTTGCCGGTGGCCTCCAAATATTTTTCCATAACCAGCCTCCTTTGATAACGTGGGCTTTGCCCCGTTGACGTTATGAGCCTATCAATTAGACGTATCTTTTGTATCTTTGGTCTTTGGCTTTTTCTGCATCTTGTAAACAGTCTGCCCCGGCTTGCGTTTTTGCTTTTTGGCCGCGATGGCCTCCGCCCTGCGTTGCCGCATCTCTTCCTTCATGGCCTCCTCCGCGGCGCGGCGTTTTTCCTCCAGCTCGGCGCGCCGGGCGTCTTCTGCCGCGAAAACTTTGAAGTAATGCTTTGTGAGGACATAATCCTGCACCATGCCCAGCAGGTTTTGCGTGATCCAATAGAGGCCCATCAAAGAAGGCATGATAAACGCGAAGTATAAAGACAGAGCCGGGGAGAGCAACATCATGAGCTTGTTCTGCTTCTGGGTGATGCCCCCCTTCTTATTGAGCCGCATGGACAGCCACATGGCCAAAAAGGCGGTTCCGCCGGACAGGATGGGGATGATGATGAGCACGTTGAAGCTGGGCGTCGAGGACAGATCCAGCCATAAGAAGTTGTAATTGACGGGCTTTAGATCGGGGAATTCTGCACGGACAGCGAGATAAACAGCCTCGTTCTCCGGATCCGATAGCCTCTTGGACAACTTCAGCTCGCCAAATGCGTCTTTTTTGAGGTTTTCCACGGCTTTTGCCAGGTCGTCGTTCTCGTCCGTCAGGTCGAAGATCAATTGCGGTTTGTTCGCGGAGACGATATCCACAACTTCCTCGTATTTCCCGTTCGGGACGTTCATGATGTTCACCATCGGGGTGCGGATGACCGTATACAAGGGGATGAGGATAATCAGCGGCAACAAGCTCCACAGGCAGCCGCCCATCATGGACACGCCCTCGGACTGGTATAGCTTTTGCAGCTCCTGCTGGTACTTGGCCTTGTCCTGCTGATACTTGGCTTGCAGCTCTTGCTGTTTGGGCATGAGCCGCTGCTGTTGCATCATGCTTCGCTTCCCCCGGGCGGAGAAGTACAGCAGGATAACTTTGGTCAGGAGCGCGAATAGGATGACGGCCATGCCATAATTGCCGAAAAACTCGTTGAATATCCTGAGCAGGGCCGCGAACGGCGCGATGATGAAGTCCAAAACACAAACAACCCCTTAGCATAAATCAAATAACAAATAGCATATAGTAACATTAGCAACGATAGCACCTTGAAAAACCGCCGAAAAACCGCGAAAAACCGCAACGATGCAAGGCTCTACGGTACCGGATCGTAGCCGCCCGGGCGGAAGGGATGGCAACGTAAAATACGGCGCGCCATCAACAGGCCGCCTCGCGCCGCCCCATATCTTTCGATGGCCTCTTGGGCATACTCTGAACAGGTGGGAATATACCGGCAGGCGGACGGCGTGGAGGGGGAGACGCGTTTGCGGTAAAAACGTATGCACGCCAACAGAAACGACTTCATGGTGATTTGTGTTCCAAACCCAGGCGGGCAAGCAATCGCCTCAGCTCGCGCTCCAAGTCCCAATAGGAGGCGCCCACCGCGCGGACACGGGCAACAAGCACTACGTCAAAACCAGCGGAAAGGCTGCCTTCGTTGCGGCGGTACGCTTCTTTGAGACGGCGGCGGACACGGTTCCTCACCACGGCGCCGCCCAACTTAGCGCCGACCGTCAACCCCAATCTGTTGCCAGAGCTGCGATTGGGGCGGACATACACGGCCAGCAACGGCCCGGCGATAGAACGCCCGCGAGCGTACATGACCTTGAACTCCCGGTTGCGCCGCAACGGTTGCGTAAATTGCATGGGATATTACAGGGATAGCTGGGCGCGGCCTTTGGCGCGGCGGCGGGCAAGTATGCGGCGGCCGCTTTTTGTGGACATGCGCTTGCGGAACCCATGTTCACGGGAACGCTGGCGCTTCTTGGGCTGATAGGTACGACGCAAGGGAGACACCACCTTGTTTGATAGATATGACAAAAGGCAGGAGCCATTTTGTCCGCTGGGCGCCTCTATGGCGCGGCAATGCGTTATCATGAGACGCCCATATACAGAGTATTATATATGAGAAGGAAGGCCGCTGTCAATACAGGATTTTCATGATTTCATGACGGCTATCTTTGCCAAAGGGGAATGGGGAGGGTCGCCGTGATGAGGAGGAGGTGAAGGGGGTAGAAGGCATAAAACGCGATTTGCATCACACGCCCGCCTTTGCCGCGGCGTCCGTTGTAAAGCCAGATGGGGACGGCGGCCACGGCGCCGCAGGATATAACGAGGGGCCATGTGGTGTTCGGGCTTTCCAGCAGCCGCGCCGCGCCCATCAAGACACATACGCCGACGATGCACAAACCCCTCAGGCTGGGGCGGTCACGGAAACAATAGCAGACGAAGATAAGCAGAACCCCATACATGCCATAGTCGGTTTGCGCAAGCTGCGCCACCGCCGCGCAGGCCAGCACGCCGAGGAGGGAGAGCGGATACCAGCCGCGTAGCGCGAACCTGTCGCACAGCCATATGGCCAGCAATCCCAAGAACAACGTGAACAACACGTTTTGCGATCCCATATTCACGTACATCCTACCGCCGGAACAAAACAAGTCGAAGGGGATCTCCGAGAGTATCGCGAACATGAGCAACCGGCCGGCGTATTTCCCCACATGCTTGGTGTGGAAAAACCCCTCCGCGATCAAAAAACAGTATATCGGCATGGCCAGGCGGCCCACCAGGCGCATCGCTGTCGTGACATATTCGGGGACTGCCCCGGTGCCTGCCAGCGCATAGCCGACATGATCGACCAGCATGGAAAGCACGGCCAAAAGGCGCAGGGAACGTGATGTCATGACAATCCCTCACTTACTCCAGCCCAGGAAATTGAATGGCCGCTCGTTTTCTGTGCAGACCGAGAAAATGTAGTTGTTTTCTACCATATAGCTCAGGATCGCCGGCAAGGCCTCCAGGGTGTTTTGGCTCTCATGCAGTAAAATGATGGGGGCGCCGGTATAGCGGCGCGCCTGCAAATCGGCGATAACGCCGGCGGAAATCTTGTCGGCGGTCGGACGCGTCTCAGCGGGGTCGCCGTCGATATTCCAGTCCCAGAAGCGATACCCCCCGTCAGTCATCGCCTGGCAAAGCTCTTCGGTCATCAACGGGACGCTCCCGAACGGCGCGCGCACCAGGCGGCTGCGGTACATGGTGATAGACTCCAGCAGATCGTTGGCGCGCCCCAGCTCCCCGAGCATGGACTCCGGCGACTGGTAGAACGCCGGGGTGTGCGTGTAACTTTGCAACCCGACGGCATGCCCCGCGCCGATCATGCGCCGGACAGCGTCTTCATTGCCGGGCAGCATTTCCCCGCACAGGAAAAACGTGGCGCCGGCGCCGTATCGGTCGAGCAAATCCAGGATCTGATGGGATATCCCAGGGGCCGGGCCGTCGCTAAAGGTCAGGTAGGCCCTCTCGCGGATGAAAGGGGCGGGCGGCGACGGCGTCTCGGATGGCGGGGGCGAGGGGGACGCGGTCGGCGCGGGCGACGGCGACGGGGGTGGCGGGGGACGCGGCGTGGTAACGGCTGGCGTCGCCGTCGGTTGCAGGCTCGGGGACGGCGCGGTCGGCGCGGGCGCGGACGCCGGCGCGGACGGCACTGGCGCGGGTGTCGGGGAGGGCGTCGTCAGCGTGGCAAGGTAGTTGTAGTACGTCCTCCGCAGGATGTTGTTTGACGCTTGCAGGAACATGATGTCGAAAACCTCGCTGCTGGTCACGCGCAGGCGCAGCAGGGGACCGTGTTCCGCCGCCAGCACCGCGTAGGAGAGATCGAAATAATCGCACACCGCGTCCACCGGCAGGTACACCCGCCCGTTTTGACGCAATGCCTTGTAAGGATACGGCGTATAGTTCCCGTCAAACGAATTGCCCGAGACCAGGTCGAAAACAAGCATCCCGTTCCCCCTGGAAAAGAGATGGATGTAGTGGCCGCCGTTGCCCTCCCAAAAAACCAAGCCGGACTCGGGCGCCGCGAACACAGCCGTCGGCGCAAAAAGCTTATCCCCGGCGTACAGCGGCATCGTGGCGTCAGACAGCGGGAGGACCGTATAGTCGATGGCGGCGAAAAAGACGTCGGGCGCGGCTGCGGCCGGGACGGCGGACGGGACGGCGGCCATGACGACAAACAGGGCGGCGGCGAGGCACAGGGAAATATGCTTTTTCAAGAGGAAAACCTCCCCTTCGTACATCTCACTATTATATCATATCACACTTGACCGGAACTGCCAACAGGGGTAGAATAAAAAAGGAAACCTTATACGCGATGAATACAAGGATGAATACAAGGATGAATACAAGAAAGAATGGGGCGAGGGCAATGCCAAGGCATCTGTTTATCATCAATCCGAAAGCGGGTGGGGAGGACAAGACCGAGGCGTTAAGCGGGCGCATCGACGCCTACATGAAAGTGCGGGGGCTCCCTTTCTACATCGCGCACACCACCCATCCGTTGCATGCCGCCGAACTCGTGCGCGATCACGCCGCCGATGGCCGCTCCTGGCGCGTCTACGCCTGCGGCGGCGACGGCACGCTCAACGAGATCGCCGGCGCGGCGGCGGGCCTTTCCAATGTGGCCATCACGCAGTATCCCTGTGGCATGGGGAATGACTTCATCAAGATTTTCGGTGAGGATGCTTTGCGCTTTTCCGAACTGTCCGAGCTGGTGGACGGGACAATATGGCCCCTGGATCTCATCGCGGTGAACGATCGGCTGGCACTCAACATCGCTTCGGTGGGGTTCGACGCGCGGGTGGCCGCCGAGATGCACCGTTACAAGCGGCGTATGCGCATCTCCTCGAAAAAGGCGTATGACCTGTCGGTGGTGTACAACCTCTTTCGGGGGGTCCACCGCCCCTACGAGATCACCATCGACGGGGAAAAGCTCCCCGGCAACAGGTATACGCTGGCGTTGGCAGCCAACGGCCGCTATTACGGCGGCGGGTACAATCCGATGCCCGAGGCCGTGCCCGACGATGGGCAGCTGGATTTCCTTCTCGCCGGCCCGGTTTCCCCCTTCGGGCTGACGCGCATGATCGGGCGTTTCTCCCGGGGGCTATACCGCGATTTCCCGGAGACATTCACCTATCGGCATGGGCAGCGCATGGAGATTGCCTGCGAGAAACCCGAACCTGTAAACATAGACGGGGAGATATTTGAGGCGGAAAAGGTGACTTTTTCCATATCCCCCCTCAAGATCAGCTTTATCGCGCCCAAGGGGGCGGCGTGGACATATATGAAAAACGAGAAAACGCTAGATACTGGGAGGAAAATCGAGGGTATCAGCCAAACAATCAGATAAAATCAAATGTTAGGGCATTGTGGCGAGATTTGCTTAAATATAGCAATATTCAGGTATTGCACATTTTCCCGCCACCAAGTATTATAATACATGGCTTTAGCACTCTAAGCGATCGAGTGCTAAAAGCGCCAATGTTCCCCAATTTCAACTAGAAGGAGGATTACGCATGAAACTCAAACCTCTGGCCGACAGAGTGGTCGTCAAGCTGATGGAATCCGAAGAGACCACCAAAAGCGGCATCATCCTGGCCAGCACAGCCAAGGAAAAGCCGCAGGTGGCCGAAGTTATGGCCGTGGGCCCTGGCGGCAACGTGGAGGGCAAGGACATCGTCATGTATGTCAAAGTGGGCGACCACGTCATCACAAGCAAGTATTCCGGCACCGAAATCAAACTCGACGGCGAGGAATTGACCATCGTACGCCAGAACGACATTCTGGCCGTGGTGGAGTAAGGAGGACAATATGGCAAAGGAATTTTTATTTGGAGAGGATGCCCGCCACGCGCTGGAGCGCGGCGTCAACAAACTGGCCGACACGGTCAAGATAACATTGGGGCCCAAAGGCCGCAATGTTGTGCTGGACAAGAAGTTCGGTTCCCCGGTCATCACCAACGACGGCGTGACCATCGCCAAGGAGATCGAGCTGGATGATACCTTTGAGAACATGGGCGCGCAAATGGTCAAAGAGGTGGCCACCAAGACCAACGACGTGGCTGGGGACGGTACCACCACCGCCACGTTGCTGGCCCAGGCCATGGTGCGCGAGGGCATGAAAAATGTGGCGGCCGGCGCCAACCCAATGCAGATGAAGCGGGGCATTGCCCGGGCCGTGGAGGCGGCCGTGGAATCCATTAAGCAGGACTCCCACGAAGTGGGCGGTAGCGAGGATATCGCGCGCGTAGGCGCCATCTCCTCCAGCGACGAGGTCATCGGCCGGCTGATCGCGGAAGCCATGGAGCAGGTCAGTTCCGACGGCGTCATCACGGTGGAGGAGTCCAAAACCTCCGAAACCACGTCCGAGGTCGTCGAGGGCATGCAATTCGACCGGGGGTACGTCTCCCACTACATGGTCACCGACACCGAAAAGATGGAAGCTATCCTGGAGAAGCCGCTCATCCTGATCACCGACAAGAAGATCTCCAACCTGCAGGATATCCTGCCGTTGCTGGAGCAGATCATGAAGGTTGGCCGCAGGTTGCTCATCATCGCCGAGGATATCGAGGGCGAGGCGTTGGCCACATTGATCCTCAACAAGATCCGGGGCGTGCTGAACGTCGTGTGCGTCAAGGCGCCCGGCTTCGGCGACCGCCGCAAGGATATGCTCAGGGACATCGCGGCGCTCACCGGCGGCGAGGTCGTCTCCGACGAGCTGGGTCTCGATCTCAAGGAGACCAACATCGACCAGCTCGGCGAGGCGGCGCAGGTTAAGGTGCAGAAGGAAAACACCATCATCGTGGACGGATCGGGCGATAAAGCCGAAATCGACGGCCGCATCGCGCAGATCAAGGCGCAGATCGAAACCACCACGTCGGATTTCGACCGCGAGAAACTGCAAGAGCGTTTGGCGAAGCTGTCGGGCGGCGTGGCGGTCATCAAGGTGGGCGCCGCGACCGAGATCGAAATGAAGGAAAAGAAATTGCGCATCGAGGACGCCCTCAACGCCACGCGCGCCGCCGTGGAAGAAGGCATCGTGGCCGGCGGCGGCACCGTGTATGTCAACGCCGTATCCGCCGTGGAGAAGTTGCTGGCGGAGACCTCCGGCGACGAGAGGACCGGCGTGCAGGTCGTGGCCATCGCCCTCAACGAGCCGTTGCGCCAGATCGCCATCAACGCCGGCTTGGAAGGGTCTGTCGTGCTGGAAAAGGTCAAGGAGTCCGGCAAGATCGGTTGGGGGTTCAACGTGCTCGACGAGTCGTACGTAGACATGGTTTCGGCCGGCATCGTCGATCCGACCAAGGTTACCCGCTCGGCCCTGGAAAACGCGGCCTCCATCGCCGCCATGCTGTTGACCACCGAGAGCCTGGTGGCCGACAAGAAGGAACCCCCCGCGCCCCCCGCCCCCGGCGGCGGCATGGGCGGCGGCATGGACATGTATTAAAATCCGTATATTTTAATTCCCCCTTGACAAGAGGGCGAATACATGCTATGGTATAGGTAGATTGCATCATAGAGATGCATAAATGTAAGGAGCCACAGTAAATGACGCATCTGAGCTTTTCGGCCCTCTCCGGCGTCGTAGCCGTCGTAGGCATTACCATTATTCTTGGTAATGTCGTAGTGCGGCGCGCTGATGGAGACGGGTAGAAGGCTACCGAACGTTAGGGGCTTCATCAGCAAAACGCTGGTGAAGCCCTTTTTTCATAAGTTCATCACAAGGAGGGTCCATCATGAAACGAAACGGGGCGCAAATCGTCGTCGAGCAGTTGTGCGTACACGGGGTGGACACCGTTTTCGGGTATCCCGGGGGCTCGGTGCTTCCGCTGTACGACGAGCTGTACAAAAACGCGCACAGGGTCCACCATATCATCACGGCGCATGAGCAGGGCGCGACGCATGCGGCGGACGGGTACGCGCGGGTCTCCGGCAAAACCGGCGTGGTCATCGCCACGAGCGGGCCCGGCGCCACCAACCTGGTGACGGGCATCGCCAACGCGTACCTCGACAGCGTGCCGCTGGTGGCTATCACGGGGAACGTCTCGGTGCCGCTGTTGGGGAAAGACAGCTTTCAGGAAGTGGACATTGTCGGCATGACGCAACCGATCGTCAAGCACAATTTTGTGGTTCGGGATGTGAAAGCCCTGAGGGACACGCTGAGGGAGGCGTTTCACATCGCGAACAGCGGGCGGCGCGGCCCCGTTCTGGTGGATATCCCGCGCAGTGTCCAGGAGGATATCTGCGAATACGAGGACGCCCCCCCACTCGAAGGGGAAACCCAGCCGACGGCCCCCTTCGACACGCGGCAGGCGGTCCAGGCGATCCGCGGTTGCCATAGGCCCTATATCTACGCCGGCGGCGGCGTGCTGGCGAGCGGGGCGGAGGCGGAGCTTACCGCGCTAGCCGAGCGGCTGTCGGCGCCGGTCGGGTTCAGCATGATGGGACTGACGGCCATGCCGCATCATCACAGCCTCAACCTGGGCATGTGCGGCATGCATGGCCGGTACGCCGCGTCGGTGGCGCAGTCGGAGTGCGATGTGATGCTCGCGCTGGGCGTGCGGTTTTCCGACAGGGCAACGGGCAACGTGGAGGCGTTCGGGCAGGGGCGGGTCATCATCCATGTGGATATCGACCTGGCGGAAATCGACAAGAATATCCCCTCGCACATCGCTATCTGCGGCGACGTGAAAGCGGTGCTGGCCGACCTACTGCGGGCGTTGCCGCCGATGAAGGGCGATGCGTGGCTGGCGCGCGTTGAAGAGTTGAAGCAGGCGGAGCTGACGCCGCCTGTCGCCGATTTTTCCCCGCGAAACATCATGGAGGCGGTAAGCGGTTTTTGCCGGGAGGACGCCGTGGTGGCCACCGACGTGGGGCAGCACCAGATGTGGACGATGCAAAGCTACCCGTTTGTCAAGCCGCGGACGCTCCTCACCTCAGGGGGGCTGGGCGCGATGGGCTACGGCATGGGCGCCGCCATCGGGGGTTGCCTGGCCGACGGCAAGCGGCGCGCGGTGCTCATCACCAGCGACGGTAGCTTCGGGATGAACCTGACCGAGCTTGCCACCGCGGTCGCCCAAGAACTGCCGCTCTTGATTGTCATATTGAACAACGGCGTGTTGGGCATGGTGCGGCAATGGCAAACCATGTTCTACGGCCAACGCTATTCGCAGACCACGCTGGACCGGAGGACCGATTTCCCGGCGTTGGCGCGGGCGTTCGGGGCGGCTGGCTACCGCGCGGAAAGCTTGCCGCAACTTGCGGATATACTGGGGCGATTGCCCGCCGGCGGCCCCGCGGTCATCGACTGCCGCATCGATCGGGACGAAAGGGTCCTGCCCATGATCCCACCGGGCGGTTCGGTGCAAAATATTGTGAGAGGGTGAGGTGATTTTACATGGAAAGGTTCACTGTGGAGCTGATTGTCGCCAACCACTATGGCGTCCTCAACCGCATTACGGGCTTGTACGCCCGCCGCGGCTACAACATCGAAAGCTTGTATGTCAATGTCACGGAGAACCCGGAGCTGTCCCGCATGTTGATCGTTTCCGAAGGGGACGGGTACATCCGCACGCAAATGGTGCGCCAGCTTTCCAAGCTTTACGACGTCAAGCGCGTGATTCTGATGGCGACGGTGAAGGAAACTATCGAAAAATAGATCGATATGATAAATCGAGGGAAATTTGATAAATCGACGAGGAGATGCACGTATGAGCAAAATGTACTACGACAAAGACTGCGACCCCGATGTACTAAAAGGCAAGACAGTGGCCATCATCGGCTACGGATCGCAGGGGCGCGCCCACGCGCTCAACCTGCGCGACAGCGGTATTTCTGTCGTCGTGGGGCTGTACGAGGGCGCCCCCAGCGCCCTGACGGCACGAGAAGACGGGTTTTCCGTGCAAAGCTCCGCCCAGGCGGCGGGGCAGGCCGACGTCGTCGTGCTGTTGGTGAATGACGAGAAAATGAAGGCGATCTATGACAACGATGTCGCGCCCTGTTTGCGGGCGGGCATGACCCTCTGCTTCGCCCACGGCTTCAATATCCGTTACGGGCAGATCATACCGCCGGCGGATGTCAACGTCATCATGGTGGCGCCCAAAGGGCCCGGGCATACGGTGAGGAGCCAGTTCCTGGAAAACAGAGGCGTCCCCTGCTTGATTGCGGTAGAAAACAACGCGACCGACGACGCCAAAGAATTGGCGTTGGCCTATGCCTCGTGCATTGGCGGCGGGCGCGGCGGCATCTTGGAGACCACATTCAGGGAAGAGACCGAGACCGACCTGTTCGGGGAGCAATGCGTGCTGTGCGGCGGCGTGGCGGCGTTGATGAAAGCCGGGTTCGACACGTTGGTGGGCGCGGGCTACCAGCCGGAGAACGCCTATTTTGAGTGCATCCACGAGATGAAGCTGATCATCGACCTTGTCGTGGAAGGGGGGCTCTCCTTCATGCGCCATTCCATCAGCGACACAGCCGAGTACGGCGACTATTGCGTCGGCGACAGGTTGATCACGAAGGCCGTCAAAGAGGAGATGCAAAAGGTGCTGAGCGAGATCCAGGACGGCTCGTTCGCCCGGCAATGGATCGAGGAAAACGAAAAGAGCAGGCCCACCTTTGCCGCCCGCCGCGAGGCCGAGCGCGATCTGCTCGTCGAGAAGGTGGGGCGGCGGCTACGGGAGAAAATGAGTTGGAGCGATCGGACATGAACATGAACAGGGAAAGCGGCAACAGGGGAAGCGACAACAGGGGAAGCGGCAACAGGGAAAGCGGCAACAGGGGAAGCGACGTGATGAAATCCGGCTTGGAAAACGCGCCCAAGAGGGCCCTGCTGAAAGCGATGGGGTACACCGACGCGCAGATCGCCCGGCCCCATGTGGGCGTCGTGAGCGCGATGAGCGAAGCCGTCCCGGGCCATATCCACCTGCAAAACATCACCCGGGCGGTCAAGGACGGGATATTGATGGGCGGCGGGACGCCGATGGAGTTCTTCACCATCGGCGTGTGCGACGGGCTGGCCATGGGGCATGAGGGCATGCGGTATTCCCTGTGTTCCCGCGAAATCATCGCCGACAGCATCGAGTGCATGGCCAAAGCCCACCGGTTCGACGCCCTTGTGTTTGTCCCGAATTGCGATAAATCCGTCCCCGCCATGCTGATGGCGGCGGCGCGGCTGGATCTGCCGTCCCTCTTTATATCGGGCGGCCCCATGCTCAGCGTGGGCGGCACGGACTTGAGCACCGTGTTCGAGGCGGTCGGCCGCGTCAAGGCGGGCGCGGCCAGCGAAGCCGACTTGCTGGCCATTGAGGGATCCGCCTGCCCCGGCTGCGGCTCCTGCGCCGGCATGTTCACCGCCAACTCCATGAACTGCCTGTGCGAGGCCTTGGGGATGGCACTGCCGGGAAACGGCGCCATCCCCGCCGTCTACGCCCAGAGGATACGCCTGGCCAAACAGGCGGGGCATCAGATCATGGAACTCCTGAGGGCAGGGACCCGGCCTTCGGATATCCTGACCGAGCGGGCCTTCCGCAACGCCCTGACCGTGGACATGGCGCTGGGCTGTTCCACCAACTCCGTGCTCCACCTGTTCGCCATCGCGCACGAGCGGGGCATCGCGCTGGATCTGAAGCTGGTCAACGAAATCAGCGA
>WRCJ01000036.1 GCA_009784085.1 Oscillospiraceae bacterium
CACCAAAAAATAATAAATACACTATGTCTTTTTGACGTTAGTAAAGAGCGCGAAGTCCTCTCTCGTAATGGCTGTCGCGCTCTCGCTTTGCAAAACTCAGGTTACAACCCACCTTGCAGTTTATTTGCTCTATCACAACAAATATCTTGCCATTATGCAAGATATTCTGAAAGATTACCATTTATTGGTGATGTCAATGATGTCAAATTGCGTGATCGTGAGTTGCTTGATGAAGCCGTTTGATTTCAAAGGGCTTCAATTCCCGGTAGCTCCCATAGGGCACGCCTTCGAGCGTCAGGAAACCCAACCTGACGCGTTTGAGGCGGTTCACCGCGAGGCCGGCTTCGGCGCACATCAAGCGCACCTGATGATGCCGCCCCTCGTGGATGGTGACGGACAGCACAAAGGAGGCCGCGCCGCGCCGCGCGACCGATACCCGCGCCGGCTGGACGGGGCGCCCCTCGATAACCATAGGCAAGGACATCGCCTTGACCGCCGCCACAGGGACATCCCCCTCGATCCACACGTGATACTCCTTCTCGATCCCGTGGGAAGGGTGGGTGAGTTTCTGGTGGAGCGCGCCGTCGTTGGTCAGCAACAACAGGCCCTCCGTGCCGATGTCCAGCCGCCCGACCGGCGCCAGGCGGCCCCAGTCAGGAGGCAACAGGTCGCGCACCGTGCGGCGGCCTTTCTCGTCCGACAGCGTACAAACCACGCCCCGGGGCTTGTGCAGCAGGACGGTGCGCGGTTCGGGCCTCCCGGCCAGCGGGCGACCGCCGACTTCGATATCGTCGGCGTCCGGATCGGCGCTGTCGCCCAAGCGGGCTTTCTGCCCGTTGACCTTGACGCGCCCCTCCGCAATGAGCCTTTCGGCCGTCCGCCGCGAGGCCACCCCATACATGGAGAGGATTTTCTGTAGGCGTTGCTTCATGCACTAACTCCGAATCCCGAATTCAGGCGGCCACATCGGCCACATCAGCCACATCGGTCGCATCAGCCGCATCAGCCGCATCAGCCGTGCCAGCCGCATCAGCCGTGCCAGCCGTGCCAGCCACATCGGCCACATCGACCGCGGCATCCCACAGCAACGCGACCTGGCCCAACAGTGTCCCGTCCAGCAGGTAGCGGGCATATCCGACGAGCTCGTCTTTGGCGACCGGCGCCTCGACGTACCACGGCGACCGGATCGACAATTCCACCCGCAACCATTCGTCCTCGGTCAGCGGCAACGCCAGCGACTCCGCAGCGTACAAAGGCGCCCTATCCTCGGTGCCGGAGAAGACCGGGACATAGCCCATTGAATCGCCCTCCCGGCACAGGGTACGGGTCTCATAGCGGGCAAAGCCGTAGTCGAACAGCGCCATCTGGTCGTTCCAATCATCCGGGGCGTTGAGCGTCACGGCGATGAGCAACCGCCCCCCGCGCCGCGCGGCCGACACCAAGCATCGGCCGGCTTTCATCGTGTAGCCGGTCTTGCCGCCGATGTCGCCGCTGTATTCCCACAAAAGGCGGTGGCGGCTGCGCAACTCGCGGCCGGCCACCGTGATGGCCTCCGTGGCGACAATCTCCCGGAACGCCTCGATTTGGTACGCCTCGCGGGCGATGATCGCCATGTCCCGCGCGCAGGAATAGTGCCGGTTGGCGTTGAGCCCGTGCGGGTTCTCGAAATGGGAACGCACCAGGCACAACGCGCGGGCTTTCTCGTTCATCATGTCGGCGAAGTCCGCGATGCTGCCGGCGCAGTGGACGGCCAGCGTCTCGGCCGCGTCGTTGCCGGACTGTATCAGCAAGCCGTACAGCAATTCGCGCACGGTGAGCCTCTCGCCCGGCCTGAGGCGCATCGACGAACCGGCCACGCCGGTCTGGGCGCCCGCCACCGTGACGACCGCGTCCAGATCACAATTCTGCAAGACGACCAAGGCCGTCATGGTTTTGGTCGTGCTGGCGATGAGCATGGGATCCCTGGGGTTCTTCTCATACAGGAACCGGCCGCTTTGGGCATCCAGCAGAACGGCGCACCGCGCCGACACAGCGGGCGCCTTCGCGTCGGGCGCCTTCGCATCGGGCGCCGTTGCCGCCGTTGCCGTTGCGGGCCGCGCAGAAAACAGGGTACACAGGGCACAGAGTACACACAAAGCACACAGAAAACCCTTAGTCCTCATCTTCTCCTTTGCCCTTCTTGACTAATCCGCTGATTTTGTCGATTAGTGTGGGCACGTTTTCCACCACGCGGTCGATGGTACTCCCGGCCGGCGGCGATACCGGCAGAAGCTTGACGCCGGCAGGCGAGATCACCAGGAACGCGATGGGGTTGATGTTGACGCCCGCCCCGCTGGCGCCCCCGAAGTTCTTCCCGTCCTCCGGCGGTTTCTCTTTGGGCACGGAATCCATGCCGCCCGACGCAAAGGCGAAGCTCACCTTGGACACCGGGATGATGGTGGTGCCGTCGGGCGTGGACACCGGTTGGCCCACGATGGTGTTGACGTCGACCATGTCTTTGATGCGGGTCAGCGTCGTGTTCATCAGTTCTACAATGGGCATCTTCTCCATTCGTTCGCACCTCTTCAATAAAAATTCACGTTGTCGATCACTTACGTCTTCCTGCTGGCGGTTTGCCTCCAAAACACCCACAGCAGGCGCAATCCCATGGCGAGGATCGTGCCGACACGGATGGACAACGCGGTAGACAGATAAATCACGGGTTTCGGCAACGAGTAGTCCATGGCGACCGTGACATCGGACTTTCTGGCCCTGTTGGTCAACGGCGTCAACGCCGCCAGTCCGGCGTGCGCCGCGCCGTAGAGGACCGCCGTCTTGGCGGCATCCTCCGTGGCGATGACGACATGGCAGTAGAGCCTTTCGATCTCAAACCTTTGGATGAACCGGGCCATCACCCGGAAAACTTCGGGTATCAAGCGAAGCACGACGCCCGGCGTGATGCGGGACTTCTTTTTTTTGGCCTCCGGTATCCCTTTCTTTTCCTTCTTCTTCTCTTTTTTCTCCAATTTTTTCTTTTCTTTTTTCTTCTTCTTTTTCTCCAGCTTTTTAGCGCGTTTGGGCGTGTCCTTTTTCGGTTTGGCGGGCAATATCCCCAGGGAGAACGCGCCGAAACGCACGCGCACCTCGGTCGTCTCCGGCGTCACCACGACGCTGGCGCCCACCCGCGTGCGCAAAAAGAAATAGAACAGCAAGACGATGCAACACAGGACGATAACCCCAGTCAAGGCGTTCCCCTTCATTCTTCAAAGTGTTCTTCGCGTATTTATCAAATCTTCAGCCCGCTAGGGCGTTTGCGGCAAAAAACTCAGCTGCCCCCCGCCGTCTTCGCCGCCAAGCGGCAGATCGGGCAAGTCTTCCAGGCTGGATAGGCCAAAGGATCGCAGGAATATCGGCGTCGTGCGGTACAGGATGGGGCGCCCGGGCACCTCCAGCCGCCCGCACTCGGCGATGAGGTTCTTCTCGGACAGCGACGCTATCGTGCCACTGCTGTCCACCCCGCGTGTCTGTTCGATATAGGCCTTCGTGGTGGGCTGGAAGTAGGCGACGATGGCCAGCACCTCCAGCGCGGCCTTGGAGAGGGGGGGCGGCCGCCGTTCCTCCAACGCCTTGCGGACCAGTTCCGCGTGTTCGGGCGCCGATACGAACTGCCAGCGGTCGTCCATCGAGACCAGCCGATACCCGCGCCGCTCAAAGGCACAGCGATCGCGCAACCCCACCAGGACATGCCCCGCGGTTTTCTGATCGATGGATACTATCTTGCACAATCGATCTACGCTTATCGGATCGCCCGATGCGAACAAGACGGCTTCCAACGCCGACTCAATCTCCTTGATTTCCATCTTCCCCAGAATCCAATCCGATCAAATAGTCCACGCCCGCGGCTTCGACGCGCAGGCGGTGGTTGCGGCAGAGTTCCAGTATGGCCAGGAAGAGCACCACCCATTCGGCGCGGTTGGCGCCCAACGACAGCAAGCGGGACAACAACGCCTCCCCTCCCAGGGACAGCCGCCGTACCAGCAGCGCGATCATGTCGTCCACGGCATACGGCTCCCGCCCCACGATGCGCCCGAAGGCCGCCGGCGTGGGTAGCGCGCGCCGCCCCAGCCGCTCATACATCCCCCGCAGGACCTGTTCCAGTTCCCCGGGCGCGTGGTGGAACGCATATGTCTTATCGACGGCGATCCGCTCCTGCGGCCGCGCAAAGAGGCGGCCACCCACATCGGCGCGGGCTGTCAGGAAGTCCCGCCCCTCCTTGATGTGCTGAAAGATCTCCTGCCGCTTGCGCTCCTCCAACGCCTGCATGAGCAAGTCGAGCTCCTGCTCCGGCCCGTCGTCGGACAGGGAGAGCAACATACGCGATTTGATGTACACCAGATGGGACGCCATGGCGATGAACTCGCTGGCAACATCCAGATCCATGCGCTTCATCTGTTCCAGCCAATGCAAATACTGGGTCAACAGCTCGGATATCTTGATATCGCGTATCTCAATCTTGCGCTTGGAAATCAGATGCAGGATGAGATCCAGCGGCCCCTCGAAATCCTCTTTGCCATCCCGCTCGGATTTGTCATTCCGATCGGCGCGGACCACCTGGGGCAGGCGATACGTCGGCGCACCCATCTATATGCCCCACGCGTACCCGAAGGGCAAGCCGGCCAGCCAGCCAATGCCTCGCAGGAAGGCGGTACGCATCGCGTTGAGCGGGGTATCCAAGACGCCGGAGAAAAGCAACCCCGCCAGCACAATCATGCCGTAACGTTCAAACCGGAGGATATGGTAGTAAAAACGATCCGGGATCACAATGCCCACGATCTTGGATCCGTCCAGCGGCGGGATGGGGAGGAGGTTAAAGGAACCCAAGCCGACGTTGAGCACGATATAGAACGTCAAAAACAGCTGTACGTAGAGGATCGGGAACCGGGGCAGAATCTCCGGATACGCGCCGGAGAGCAGGAGGGAAAACAGGTTAAATGGATCGTCGACGAGCTGATTGGGCATCAGGGTATGAATCGCGAAGAAAATCACAAACCCGACCAACGCCTGCAAGAAGTTCGACAACGGCCCGCCCAGCGCGACCAGCGCGAAATCCCGCCGCGGCTTCTTGAAGTACCGCATATCCACCGGTACCGGCTTTGCCCAGCCAAATCCAAAGAAAACCATGGCCACCAACCCAAAGGGATCCAAGTGCCGGATGGGGTTGAGCGACAGGCGCCCGCTCTGCTTCGCCGTGAGATCGCCGGACCAGTAGGCCACCAAACCATGGCTGATCTCGTGCAGCATGATGGCCAAGAGCGCCGCCGGCACGATGAGCAGTTGCGAAGGATCCTTAAATATGGTGTTCAGATTCAGCAAATGCGCACCCCATCTCCGTCATTCCTCGTGACGTCAATTCCTAAATATCACGAAACACAACCCTATGATACACCTTTTTCCCCTTTTTGACAACCATTTCGCGGCGCAACCTGGATTCGTCGAAGGCAAGGGTAAAGGAAGCCGCCTTTTCCCCGTCCACTTCTACCCCGCCCTGCCCGATCAGGCGCCTGGCCTCGCCTTTGGAGGGCGCCAAGCCGCATTTGCACATGAGCTCGGGCAGCGTAATCTCCCCGCCGGTAAGGTCGGCGGCCGTCAGCGCGGTGCAAGGCATGTCGTCGGAGACGCCGCCGTCCGCAAACAGCGCGCGGGCGGCGTCGCGGGCGCGGACAGCCTCGTCCTCCCCATGCACCAGCATGGTGAGTTCAAACGCCAACCGCTCCTTGACCGCGTTGAGCTGTGCGCCCTCCAAGCCTTCCATCCCGCGGATTTCCTCCAGCGGGACGAAGGTGAGCCTCTTGAGGAAGGTGACGGCGTCGGCGTCGGCCACGTTGCGGAAATATTGATAAAAATCGAAGGGGCTGGTCCGGTTGGGATCCAGCCAGACGGCGCCCCGGGCGGTTTTGCCCATCTTGGTGCCATCGGCGTTCAGCAACAGGCTGAGCGTCAAGGCGTGGGCGTCGCGCCCCAGCTTGCGGCGGATGAGTTCGGTCCCGGCCAGGATGTTGGACCACTGATCGTCCCCGCCGCATTGTAGCTCACAGCCGTAGTCCTCGTTGAGGCGCAGGAAGTCGTAGCCCTGCATGAGCATATAGTTGAACTCCAGGAAGTTGAGCCCGCGCTCCATACGCGACTTGAAGCAATCGGCGGTCAGCATCCGGTTGACCGAGAAATGGACGCCGATATCCCGCAAGAACGGGATATATTGCAACTTCATCAACCAATCGGCATTGTTGACCATCAAGGCCTTGTCGTCGGAAAAATCGATGAATCGCCCGATCTGCGCCTTGAGCTTTTCGGCGTTCTTCTCGATATCGGCTTGCGTCATCATCTGCCGCAATTCGGTGCGCCCGGAAGGATCCCCCAGCATCGTGGTGCCGCCGCCGATCAGCGCGATAGGCCGGTTGCCCGCTTGTTGCATATGCCGCATGAGGACGAGCGGCAAAAAATGCCCCACGTGCAGGCTGTCGGCGGTGGGGTCGAAGCCAATGTAGAAGGTGGCGCGCCCCTGGTCAATCAGTTCGCGCACGGCCTCTTCGCCGGTGCATTGGGCCAGGAGGCCCCGTGCGGTGAGTTCTTCCCAAAGTGTCATGATATTTCCAAGCCTTTCTTATAGGAATCGGCCGCTTTGATCTGCTCCGATGCGCTCCGCCTGACCGTGTCGGTAACATTCAACCCACCCAGTAGCCGGGATATCTCCTCGATCCGGCCCGGCGGATCCAGCGTTTGCACGTTTGTCACCGTCCGGCCATGCGCGCTTCCCTTTTCCACGCGGATATGGGTATCGGCCATGGCCGCGATTTGGGGCAGATGGGTCACACACAACACTTGCCTGCCCCTGGACAGGCGGCCCAGCTTTTCGGCCACCCGCCCGGCTGCCCGGCCGGACACCCCGGCATCGATCTCGTCGAAGACCATGGCGCCGGCCTCGTTGTTATCCAGCAAAACATTGCACAGCGCCAACATAACGCGGGACAACTCGCCGCCCGACGCAATGCGGGACAACGGTTTTGGCTCTTCTCCCGCGTTGGCCGCAAGGAGGAAGCGGACATCGTCCGACCCGTCTTTGCGCAGGGCGCCCTCCCCGTCGCGGCTATTGACTTCCACCTCAAAGCGGACCTGCTTCATCTCCAAGTCACGAAGCTCCCCGCACACCCTCTCCGCCATTGTGGCGGCGGCCTTTGCCCGCTCCCCGTGGAGCTCCCCCGCCAGCGCCGTCGCCTCCTCGCAAGCCTGCGCGTACTCGGCCTCCAGCGCGGCAAGCGTCCGCTCGGACTGTTGCAACGCCTCCAACTCGCCCTGGCAGGCCTCGCGATGCCGCAAGATCTCGTCGATGGTGGCGCCGTACTTGCGCTTGAGGCGGTAGATGACGTCCAAACGCTCCTCCACCTCGTCCAAGGCGCCCGGCGAAGCGTCAAATTCGTCCAGCAACTGCTCCAGGGACGCGCTCACGTCCTCGGTGGCAAAACTCAGATCGCACAGGCGGCGATGCAATTCCGTCAAGTCCCCATGCAGCGCGGCGGCGTCGGCCATGGCGCGAGCCGCTTGCGACAGCAGACTGCGGGCGCCCTCGGCTTGCTCGTCGCCCGCCAGGCACGCGCAGGCTTCCCCCAACGCCTCCGTGAGGCGTTCGGCGTTTTGCAGCAAACGCCGGCGGGACAGCAATTCCTGATCCTCCCCCGGGAGGAGGCAGGCGGCGCCGATATCGTCGGCGGCATATTGCAGATGCAGGATGCGGCGGGCCTTTTCCTCCTCGTCCATCCGCAGGGCGAGGCGGCGGCGATCGCAGCTCTTGAGCTTTTCGTACGCCTGCCTGTAGGCGGACAGCCGCGCCGCGGTCCCGGCAAAACGATCCAACGCCGACAGGTGCGTGGACGCGTCCAACAACGCCTGGCTGTCATGCTGGCCGTGGATGTGCAGAAGCAACGCGCCCAGCTGCCGCAGCAACGCGACGGTGGCCGGCCGGTTATTGATGCGGCAGATGTTGCGCCCATCGGCCGACACCTCGCGGGAGAGGAACAGCCCCCCGTCCCCCTCCGGGCCGGCGAAGCGGTTCTCTTCCAGGAAATCATACACTAAAGCTGGCAATTTGTCAAACACGGCGCTGACACGCGCGCAATGGGCGCCGGTGCGCACCAAATCCTTCGAAGCGCGGCGCCCGATAACAGCCCCCAAGGCATCCAGGATAATCGATTTGCCCGCGCCGGTCTCGCCTGTGAGCAGGTTGAGCCCCTCCTCGAAGACGATGTCGGCCGACGCGATCACCGCGATATTCTCAATATGGAGCATCGAGAGCATATGCCTCAGCCGCCTTCCAGCAAATCCTTGACCCGGTTGCAAAAACCCAATGCCTTATCCGCATCGGCGAACACCAAGAAAACGGTATCGTCCCCAGCCAAGGAACCCAGTATCTCCTCCCGCTTCATGGCATCCACCGCCGCCGCCGCCGCCATAGCCAAGCCGGACAGCGTTTTGAGCACCACGATGTTTTGGGCGGACTGGAAACTCGTCACGCCCTCCCGGAAAATCGTCAGCAGACGCCTGGAGAACGCGGCATCTCCCTCGCCCTGCGGCTGGGAATACTTGTAGGTGCCGTCGCCGCAAGGCACCTTCACAATCCCCAAGGCTTTGACGTCCCGGGACACGGTGGCTTGGGTGCACTCGTACCCGAAGGCGTTCAAACGCTTGCATAAGTCCTTTTGGATTTCGAACCGCTCGCAGGCGATGATCTCCAACAGTTTGTTCCGGCGGCTGTTCTTCATAACCCTCTCCCCGTCGTCATATTCCCCGGCGTCATTACGTCGTCATTACGTCGTCGTTGTTTTCCCCGTCGTTGTTCCGTCGTTATATTCCCCGTCGTCATGTTCCCCGTCGTCATTTCTGCAACTTCCGGCTCAAGGCCGCGTAAAAGCTGTATGGCTTGATGCGCAACAACGTGGTCTGTTTGTCCGACCGCGAGACCAAGACCTCATCCCCCGGGCCGATAGGGTGTTCGGCCAGCCCATCCACCAGCAGGACAGCCTCCTTGTCCGGCGACGCCCGGAGCGTCACGGCGCAGGCCGCCGAGAGCACCATAGGCCGGACATGGGTCATGTGCGCGCAAATGGGCGTCACCGCCAAACTGTCGGCATGGGGTTCGATGATGGGGCCGCCGGCGGCCATCGAATAGGCGGTCGACCCGGTCGGCGTGGCGACAATGACGCCGTCGCCCATAAAGGAAAGCATGTCCTGCCCGTCGGTCCGCACGAGGATGGACAAAAACCGGCTCTGCCCGCCGCCCGTAAGGACTACGTCGTTGAGCGCCAGATCCTCGTGTACCGTCCGACCGCCCCGCCGCACGGCAAGCGACAGCATCATACGCGCATCGGCGGCGGCGCGCCCGCGCAGGGCATGTGTGATGAGGGGCAGCTCGTCGGCTTCCAATTCGGACATAAACCCCAGCCGCCCCAAATTGACGCCCAAAACGGGGATATCCCGTTTCGCCGCATGTTTCGCCAAGTGCAGGATTGTCCCGTCCCCGCCCAACGCCAGCAGGCAATCGGCGTCGCGCAACGACTCTGGCAGTGGGCAAACCTTAACAAGCGGGGTCTCCGGGAAGGCGCCGGCCACCTCGGCGGGGATGACCGCCTCCACATCTTCCTCGGCGCACAAGGCGGCGGCGGCGAGGGAAACCCGAAAGCCTATATCCCGCGATGGGTTGGGCCATAGCACAACCTTTTTCATATCCAGCCTCGTTCCCCCCGCCATTCATCATTCTCCTGCACTAATACCTGCAATTAAACTCCCTGTACGCCGCCTTCACAACCTCCGCCACCGGCGGTGGCGTCGCCTGCGCCACGCCCCCCATGGCCGCGTCCTCCCATGCCATGCGCACCAAGTGCGCCAAGTATTCGATGTTGCCTTCCGGCCCCCGGATGGGCGAATAGGTCAGGTTGACGACATGGAGGCCGGCGGATCGGGCGTCGGCAACGAAACGCGCCAATACCTCGATGTGTACGGCGGGGTCGCGCACCACGCCCTTTTTCCCCACTTTTTCCCGCCCAGCCTCGAACTGCGGCTTGAAGAGGCAGACCATCTGCCCCCTGCTATGGAGCAATGCGGCGACGGGCGTCAAGACCAATCGCAGCGATATAAAGGAGAGATCCAAAACGGCCAAATCCAGTTCGGCGCCGATCATCCCCTGGGTCACATAGCGGATGTTCGTGCGTTCCATGACCACGACCCGCTCGTCCCGGCGCAACCGCCAGCTCAGCTGCCCGTACCCCACGTCCACCGCCCACACGCGCGCGGCGCCGCGCCCCAGCAAGCAATCGGTGAATCCGCCGGTAGACGCGCCGGCATCCAGCACCAGCCACCCCTCGACCTGCAAGCCAAAGACATCCAGCGCCTTCTGCATCTTCAGCCCGCCCCGGCTCACAAAACCCACAGGATCCCCACGCACCTCGATATCGGCGTCGAACGGCACCATGAGGCCGGATTTGTCCTCCTTTTGCCCATTCACATACACCAATCCGCTCATGATGGTGGTTTGGGCGCGTTCGCGGCTGGGACACAAACCCCGCCGGGTCACAAGCACATCCAGGCGTTCCCTACGGGCCACCATAGACACCCCCATGATTATTGTTTGCCATCCATGAAGAGCTTTGACCGCAACCGATTCGCCGACTAACCAACTAACCGACTAACCAACTAGCCGATTCGCGTTTCGCCGACCAACCAACTAGCGGGCCGCTTGTGACTTTTCCCCGAAAAATACGTTCGCCAGCTTCCCATAGATTCCGTCGGCATCCAAACCGCACAGGCCGCTCAGCTCGGACGGCGCGCCATGCGGGATGAAATTGTTGCCCAAGTTGAGCAAAAGCAACCGAAACGCGGGGCATTCCATCGATGCCAACGCGGCGGATAACCGCTGGCCCACCGAGCCTTCCGTCACGCAGTCCTCCACCACGGCCAGCTTGGAAGTCCTGCGCACCGAATGGTATACGCTCTCGGCGTCCAAGGGGCGCAGGGAGGCCAGCTTGATGAGATCGGCGCCAATGCCGAGGGAGGAAAGGCGCCGTGCCGCCTCCAGGGCGGGCGCCACCATAACGCCGTATGCCACGAGGGTCAGATCGTCCCCCCGGTGCAAAAAAGCGGTGTCTGTATGGCAACCGGAACAGGCGTTCACGCTGCCCCGGGGGTAGCGCACCGCCGTCGGCCCGCGGCTGGACAACGCCAACGCCAGCATGGCGTCCAGCTCCACGAAGTTGGCCGGGGCCCAAATCGCCATATGGGGGATGTGGGATAGGAAAGAGGGATCGAAGACCCCGTGGTGGGTCTCCCCGTCCTCGCCGACCAGGCCCGCCCGATCGACGGCAAAGACCACCGGCAGTCTCTGCATGGCCACGTCATGGACGATCTGGTCATAGGCGCGCTGCAAGAACGTGGAGTAGATCGCGCACACCGGGCGCATGCCCTGCTTCGCCAGCCCGGCGGCCATGGTGACCGCATGGGCCTCAGCGATGCCCACGTCAAAAAAACGTTCGGGAAACCGCTCCGCAAACGCACACAAACCGACGCCGTCCCGCATAGCGGCCGTGACGGCGCACACGCGCGGATCGCGCTCGGCCAGGCGGCACAATGCCCTTCCGAATGCCTCGGAATAGGTTCGGCTGGCGCGGGTCAAACTGCGGCCGGAGACCACTTCGAAACGGGAAACGCCATGAAAAGCCGTCGGATTGTCCTCCGATGGCTGATAGCCCCTCCCCTTTTGGGTCACCAGATGCACAAGCACGGGCCGCCGCAGGGTTTTTGCCAAAGTGAGCAGTTTTATGGTCTTGGGGATGTCATGGCCGTCGGCCGGCCCCAGGTAATAGAACCCCATCTGCTCGAACATCGTGCCGGGCAGCAGGGAATCCTTGACAGCGGTCTTGATCCGGTGCAAGAAACGATCCAGCCCCTTGCCGCCGGGCAGCGGGACCAGCCGCTTATGATACAACTCTTTGAGTTTGAAGTATCTGGGCCTTGTGCGCAGCTCCGCCAGGTAGCCGGCCACCGCGCCTACATTCTTGGCGATAGACATGCCGTTGTCGTTGAGGACCACGATGAGCGGCTCATTGCTCTGCCCCGCGTCATTCAAGCCCTCGTACGCCAGCCCGCCGGTGAGGGCGCCGTCGCCTACGACCGCCAGCACCTGGTAGTCCTCGCCGCAGAGGGTCCGCGCCCGCGCCATGCCCAGCGCGGCGGACACGGCGGTCGAGGCGTGGCCGGTGGCAAAGGCATCATGCTTGCTCTCCCGGGGCTTGGGGAACCCGGACATGCGCCCCAGCGAGCGCAAGCTGGCGAAAGCCTCCCGCCGCCCCGTGAGCAATTTATGCGTATAGCACTGGTGCCCCACGTCAAAGACCAGCCGATCGCGCCGGGTGTCGAACACCCTGTGCAACGCGACAGTCAGCTCCACCGTCCCCAAATTCGAAGCCAAATGACCGCCCGTATGCGCCACATTGCGGATCAAAAAAGAGCGGATCTCGGCGCATAGGCCTTCCAATTGGTCTATGGGCAAGCGTCTGACATCATGCGGCGATTTTATAGTATTCAGCAAACCCATTGATAAAACCCTACACAATCATCTTGACTTCTCTGTCCTCTTGCCTCTCCTGGAAAACACATGCATGATTCGGCCCAAGCGAAACACGATCTGCGTGTTGTGGCGCAACGCTATGCTCTTGCCCAGCGCCTTTCCGCCCACCGTCAGCGATGCCGCCAGCGATGCCGCGACCAATTGGGCGGCGATAAACGATACAGATAGATCCGAAGCGACGCGGGACGCGATGACGGCGGACAGCGCGCCGGTGATGATGCCGGTGATATCGCCCACCATATCGTTGCACACGCTGGCCACCTTCTCGGCGTGCCGCAACAGCCACAAAGCCTGCGTGGCGCCGTGTACGCGGCGGGACGACATCGAATGAAAGGGTTTTTCCGAAGCTGTGGCCACGGCCAAGCCGATAAGATCGGCCACAATGCCGAGCAGGATGATCGTAAGCAGGATCAGGGCGGCGGGCACATAGCCGACCCCTTCCAATGCCTGGCCGGAAGCGAAGGATAAGACCATGGACAGGGAGAATGTCCACGCCACGATGATCACAGCCCAGCGCAGGCTGTCCCGGCTTATCACGGGACGGTGCCCCCGCCGCCTACGCCGATTATCCCGTCTCATCCCGTCTCATATCTCTCTTTGATACCGTTGATAACGCGCCACCCTCCACGACAATGCCGCTAATATCCGTACAAGATCCGTACAAAGTCTTTGCAATGTCCGTACGAGTTCCGTATAAAGTCCGTACAAGGGAGGCAACCTGTGAAATAAATCTTACGGCTTAGGTCCGGTTGGCTTTCCCCATGGCCTGCCCCTTGTCGCCAATCGGGCGGTTTCCCATTAAAGGCCAAGTCGCCGCGTCGCCGTCGGCGCTACCGAATTGCCACTGAGTCCGTACTGCAATCCCTCACAGGTCCCCAATTAAGGACAGCCTAGGTGTTTTCCACTGCGGACCCTACGATTCTTAGCCTCTTTTGCAGGCAGGATTTCACAGACGTCGCCGCAAACTGGGGCGAAGGCGTACCATTCCGGCCGGAAAAGCGTAACCGTCGTCCGATCCGCCACTGTCCACGCAAGGCAGGCTACTCCGCCCACAGCACGCGCAAGCGCACCGCAACGCGGGTTTCATCCTGAGCCGTAAGCGGCGCGTTGTATTCGCCGCCCACGAGAACAGGTCTCCACGGCAACCGGGTGGTCGGTCGCATGCCATTGCGGCCCGCCCGATAGCCTTAACCCCCAGCATCCACCCCACACTGGGCGTATGCAGCAGACACAAGGGACTTCATCGATATGCCCTTCGACGGCTTTTTAGGTCCGCCCTGGGAACCGCGGGCTCCGACTAGAATACTGCGCCTCCTCGTTGTACGATCATGATTTTACCATATCCGCCGGAAATATGCAAGCATTATGAAAAGTCCGCCCCCAACGCCGCCCGGGTCAACCAGACGATAAAATCATTGTTCGGGAACGGCGACAAATGCGCCAGCGCGTCTTCGGTGAGCGCGCCGACAACCCGCCGGCACTCTTCGGCGCCCACCAAGCCCACCATGGTCAATTTTTCGCGGCCGGCGGAGGTTTCCTTGCCGATGGCCTCCGGCATCCCCTCCGAACCATCCTCCGAACCATCCTCGAGATCTTCCAGATCATCCAGATCGTCTTTGATCTGGAAGGCCAGCCCCAAACAGCGCGCGTAGCTGGTACCGCTGGCAAGAAGCTCCGGCGCCGCGCCTGCCAGCTCGCAGCCGACGACGACAGCCGCATTGAAAAGCGCCGCCGTCTTGAGAAGATAGATGCGCGAGATGGTGTCGAGGTTGGGTTCCAAGCCGTCGGCGTCCATGTCGAGCTGCTGACCGCCCGCCATGCCGTACAAGCCGGAAGCCCACGCCAAGCGGTGCGCCGCCTTGATCACCCGCTCGGGCGGCGTCTCCCCATAGTAATCGGCGTCCAGCATGGTCTCGAACGCCGCCGACAGCAAAGCGTCCCAGGCCAGCACGGCACCCGAAACCACAAACATCCTGTGGTTGGACGGGCGGCCCCGCCTGACATCGTCGTCGTCCATGCAGGGCAAGTCGTCATGGATGAGGGAATAGGCGTGGATCATCTCCGCAGCGCACGCGAACGGCAACGCACCCTCCACGGCGCCGCCCAAGGCTTCGCAAAAGGCCAGCGTCAAGACCGGGCGGATGCGCTTCCCGCCGCCCAAGACGCTGTACGTCATGGCATCCAGAAGCCTGATCTGCGGGAGTTGCGCGTAGGGCAGGTACCTCTCCAACCCACGCTCGATCATCGCCCGGTAACGCTCGTATTGATCGTTCATAGGTCGACCTCATCCAGGAGGGGCGCCTCGCCGACCTCGCCGCTATCGCCTTCCGACAGCCGCATCACCTTCAGTTCGGCGGCGTCGAGCAGGCCGGCGCAAAGCTTCACCAAAGCCGCGCCCTCGGTGTACAGGCCCAGCGCGTCGTCCAGCGGGACATCGCCCCGCTCCAGCTTCGCCACGATTGCATCCAACCGCGCCAAAGATTTCTCAAAAGAAGGCTTCCTATCATCCATAAGACGTCACCTCAAAAAATAAAAATGATTCACCATTTATTGATTCACTACTTCATGTTTCACTATTTGCTGAACGATGGTTCGAGTACCACCGATCGGGTAGGGGCTAGGCGCAACAGCTTTCGCCCCTCCCACACCACCGCACATACGGTTCCGTATACGGCGGTTCAATTCGTAGCGATTAAGTGGGCTTTTCCATAG
>WRCJ01000037.1 GCA_009784085.1 Oscillospiraceae bacterium
CCCGTGATTATGTTACCTTTTTCGATACCTTTAAGCTACTTTTGCTATGTTCTGCCTTGTTTCGTCATGGGCTAACTCGAAAATTCCTTGTTCACTATGATTATTTCCGAAACTTGGGTTAGCATAACGATTCTTCCTCTCTGTTTTTTTGTTGGCCTATCGAAGCCATTTCCACCATACCACATCTTTTTCAGCTTGTCAAATAAGTTAGGTTCCGCGATGACCTGAAATTAAATTACTGATTTATCTTGACGGTCATTTGTCGATTGTGTTATACTGTGTTCAGGAAGGGGGAGCGTAGTGGAATTCAAAGACAGGATAAAGGAACTGCGACGAGAGTTAGACCAAAGCACAACGGAACTGGGTGCTATGCTCGGCAAATCAGATGCGGCAATCAGGATGTGGGAAACAGGAAAAAGCAAGCCGGATGCTGACACCTTGGTTAAGCTGTCTTTCTACTTTGATTGTTCAGTGGATTATCTGTTAGGTCTTTCAGACTATAGGAACGACGTAACACAGCGGGAAATTGAATCAACGGTTTTAGATACCTATAAACCATTATTAAACTTCATGGAACGAAAAAATTTCCTTGCTTCACTGAAACATTTTTTGGACAGTCTCGGGGAAATTGGCTGTACAAGAACACGGGATGATGCAATTTTATTGATAGGCGCGTTATTAACTAATTGCGGGAACCAAGCGTTGCTATGTCAAGAAATTCGGTGTTCCACAAAAACAGAACATGATGCTTATTTTGCGTTCTTGCGGCTGTATGAGGAATGTGGGCCTTTGCTGATGGGGTATAGGGATTCGCTGACAGGGGCGGCTAAATCAGCAAACAGGAAATTGACGCCTTTCGGTAAATGGATGGATGGTATTAAGGACTTGGCAAATAAAGAGCAGGGGGGTGACTGACAATGCCAGCACGTAAGAACAGCCGCGCCACGCAAGGTGGCGGAACCATCCGAAAACGCAAAGATGGTACATGGGAGGCACGCTACACACTTCCCCGTGACCCGGGAACGGGAAAACAAGTGCAAAAGTCTATCTATGGGAAGACACAGAAGGAAGTCGCGCAGAAGCTACGACAGGTGGCAAAGGACATATATGACGGCGTACATTTTGAACCCTCTCGGCTGAATGTCGGGCAGTGGCTTGATATTTGGCTTGCGGAATACATCGGCAACGTCAAGCCGTTCACGGTGGCCTCCTACAACACACAGGTAAACGTCCATATAAAACCCGAGTTGGGAGCAACCAAGCTATCCGCGCTGACTACGCACAACATACAAGTGTTCTACAATACCCTGCAACGGGGTAAGGATGAAAAAGCGGGACTGTCCCCGAAAACAATCAAGAACATTCACGGTGTACTGCATAAGGCATTGGCACAGGCTGTCAAATTCAATTACATTAAATTCAACCCCTCGGACGCCTGTACGCTTCCACGGTGGGAGCGGAAAGAAATAAAGCCTTTAGAGGGAGCGGAGGTGTCCGCTTTTCTAAAGGCCATTGACGGGCATAAATATGAGACGGTCTACACGGTGACGCTTTTTACTGGGATGCGGCAGGGTGAGGCTCTGGGGCTTACATGGCCGTGTGTGGATTTCGAGCGGGGGACTATTCTGATAAATAGGCAACTTCAAAAGGAAAAGAAAAAAGGTGGTCACTATCAGTTGGTCACTATAAAAAACGATAAGGCGCGGTGCATTACGCCCCCTCCCTCAATCATGAAGGCTCTGCGAAAGCACCAACGCACTCAAATGGAATGGCAGTTAAAGGCTGGTGAGGTCTGGGGCAATGACATGAATCTTGTTTTTACGAATGAAGTTGGCGGTCATTTGGCGCACTTCACGGTGTACAAGCAATTTAAGGACATCGTTTCTGCTTTGAAACTGTCGGAGGCTCGATTTCATGACTTGCGACACTCTTACGCGGTGGCTGCGCTCGAATCCGGGATTGACGTGAAGACGGTTCAAGAAAATCTTGGACATCACGCGGCGGCGTTCACGTTGGACGTGTACGGTCATGTTTCGGAGCGGATGAAGCAGGAGAGCGCGGCGCGGATGGAGGCGTACATCAGTGGCGTAAAAAATCTGTAAAGGGTAAAACAAAGGGTAAATCACTGATTTCGGACATAGAAAAAACCTTAGAACCATTGCGGCTCTAAGGTTTTTCGTTGGCGGAGAAGGAGGGATTTGAACCCTCGCGCCGGTCTCCCGACCTACACCCTTAGCAGGGGCGCCTCTTCGACCACTTGAGTACTTCTCCATGGCAAAGTTTTTGACAAACATATTCTATTTGGTATACTGGGTATCGGCCTATCAGGGATGGCCCATTGGGGCTGCCGGGCGGGTTACTGGGTATATTATAATCGATATCGAGGCAATAATCAAGTGCTTTTTCAAGACAGGGGTTCATTCAGCTGTACGGGGCCGTAGGCTTGCGCTATCTGGCCTTCCTCCAAGAATTGCACCGCCTGGACGTTGTGTAGGACAGTCAGCGATTGGACGACGGATCGGATGGCCAGCTCGTGCGTATAGGGTGGCTGCTCGGCATAGAACGCGGCTGCCAAGTTGACATAACATATTTCCTCTTCGGTCGATATACTGAGCAGCTGTGCCTCTTCGGGCAGGGTAGACGTCAGATCCTGGGAGGTGGGGCCGCCCAACAATCCTTCCAGCACATAGCGTTCCATCGCCTCGGTCTCGTGGAGGATCACCCAGCGGTCTTCCGGGGCCAGCGCCATTGTTTCCGGATCGATAAAGAATAGCGAGAGTTTTTGGTCCACAGGCTTGAGGACGAGCGCATCCCGCGGGAAGTCGGCGATGGAAAAGCGGCTTTTCCCCGATGGGGGCCATGCCGCGCCGCCCACCCAGAACTGTACGCTCGAGACTTCGGGCAAAGCGCAAAGGCTCAGCGTGAGGCAGGCTTGCGCCAGCGTGAGGGCGGGGCCGGACAATGAAGTGAACTCCCCGGAGAGATTGACGGTGAGCAGGCCATCGTGCAACTCGTATGAGGACATGCTTGTGCCGGCAGGGAAGGGGGAGCGCAAGGTTTCTTCGTCCGGCGGCGGCGCCATGATTTGCTCCAGGATAAAGGCGATCGTGTCGTTTTGGTCGCTTACAAGATACCTGGCTTCCACCAAAGCATCGGTATAGGCGTTCGTGGGCCAATCGGTGAGGTAATAGACGGGGGTCGATCCCTCCGGGGGCATGCTGGGAACGGCGACATCCGCGCAGGCGGACAGGGATCCTAGCAGACACCCCCACAGGCAACCCAACAGGCATAGAGCCAACATGAACCTTCTCATAACGGTTTACCCTCGTGCAACGGTTTGCCCTCGCTCTCCGCGTCTTTTCGCTTCGTAACCGGAAATGTCACGGTCACGCGGGTGCCCTTCCCCATCGTGCTGTCCAAGCGGATGTCCCCGCCGTACTTCGAGAGGGTGTCCCGCACGATGGATAGCCCAAGCCCCGCGCCGCCGGCTTCGCGGGATCGGGTCTTGTCGACGCGGTAGAAACGCTCAAACACGCGGGGCAACTCTTCCTCAGGGATGCCCACGCCGTTGTCCTCCACGATCAATTTGACGGTCCCCTCCCTCTTGAAGAGGAGGATGCGGACCTGCCCGCCCGTTTTGTTGTATTTGATCGCGTTTTCCACCAGATTGAACACGATTTGATACAGGCCGTCCGCGTTGGCGTCGATCAGGGCATCGTCGGCCATGCTGGGCTTGAGTTCAATGCTGTAATGATCGGATAGGGCTGCCAAGCGTCTGATGGCGAGGGACACCACGGTTTTGACATTGACTACGCGCACCGGATCGAAGAATTCGGCGTCCAACCGCGTCAAGGCGAGAAGCTTGCCAGTCAGGCGGGACAGCCGGTCGCTCTCATCGCCGATGTCCGCCACGAATTCCCTGATTTTGTCGGTCTCGATGCTGGGGTTTTGCAGGATGGAGTCCGTGAGCAGGCGGATGGCGGACAGCGGCGTCTTCAGTTCGTGGGAGGCGTCGGCCACAAAACGCCGGCGGGTCGCCTCGGTTTTCTGCAGGCGGCCGGTCAGCTCGTTGAATTCGTCGGCCAGGCTGGCCAGCTCGTCCCGGCCGCGCATGGGGACGCGGTGGCTGTACTCGCCCTCGCGCACCAGGCGAATCCCGCGCAGCAGATCGCGCAGGCGCCGGGAGAGCGCGAACGATACGATGACGCTCAAGACAGCGACCACCACCGCGATGATCGCCGAGATGCTGGCGAGGTTGTTCTGCAATGATTTCAGGATGAGGGCCTGATCGGAGTCGTATTCGTATAGGTAGACCGCGCCGGATATTTGCCCGCGGTTGACGACGGGTACGGTGGCGCGGCTCTCGAAGGCGCCCTCCGCGTACTGGCTCGCGAAGAAATCGTTGCTTGTCAGCGCGCGGAAGACTTCGGGCAGCATGGCATATTTCCCCAGCATGGGATCGGACACGGCGTTGTCGAATACCACGAGCCCGTCGGCGTCGGTCACCACGATGCGGGACATGTTCTGGTTGCCCAGGATTTTCATAATCTGCTCGACGTCACGGGGTACCAAGACTTCCAGGGTGGCCAACGACGAGGCGATATACCCGGCGCGCGTGTTCAGCTCGGCTTCCTTGGATGTGTAAATCAGATGTTGGAATTCCATAACGGGGTAGGAGTTGAGCAGAGCCAGCATCAGGATGATAATGGCGATGTAGGACAAAGCGGTCTTGCGCTGGTACCGCCCGGAAAATGTCTGCCTCTTCCTCTTCGCGCGGGCAGTGTGCTTCCCCTTCTTGGCCATGCCTCACGTGTTTCCTTGGTTGGCGTCTGCCTTGCAGTAGTAGCCCACGCCCCATTTCGTCAACAGGTATTCCGGACGGGCGGGGTTTTTCTCCAACTTCTCGCGCAGGCGGCGCACATGTACGTCGACAGTGCGGATGTCGCCGGGGTATTCGTAGCCCCAGACGATATTGAGCAGGCTCTCCCGGGTGTACACCCGGCCCAGGTTGCGCATGAGCAGCTCCATCAAGTCAAATTCCTTGGCTGTCAGGTCGACGGATCGCCCATTGGCCGAGGCGCTGCGTTCCGCCAAGTTGAGCTGGATGCTTCCGAGGCACAGTAGCTCAACGGGCGCGCGCTGGCCTTGCGCGCCGACACGCCGCAAGATGGCCCTGATGCGCACTTTCAGCTCCATGATGTTGAAGGGCTTGGTGACATAGTCGTCGGCGCCGTACTCGAAACCGATCAGCTTGTCGGTGTCCTCGCTGCGCGCGGTCAGCATGATGATGGGTACCGAGGAAAACTCCCGGATGCGGCGGCAAGCCTCCAGCCCGTCTATTTTCGGCATCATCAGATCCAAGATGATGAGATCGTAGTGGCTGTCGCGGGCCAACCGCACGGCGTCCTCGCCGTCGTAGCAGCCTTCGGCTTCGTATCCCTCGTGCTCCAAATTGAAGATAATGCCCTTGACCAGAAGCTTTTCGTCGTCCACGACAAGAATTCTCATACTGTCATCCTCCGGTTCCTATTTATGACTTCATGGCTTCATGACTTCAAGACTTCGTGACTTCATCCTCCGGTTTTGATCAGCGGCAGCAACGCTTCCAGCTTTTTAGGCCCGATGCCGGACACCTGGATGATGTCCCCCGGGGCGGCAAAGGGGCCGTTCGCGTTTCGGTAATCGACGATTCTCTGCGCCAGGACCGGGCCGATGCCCGGCAGGTCGGTCAGCTCCTCGGCGCCTGCCGCGTTGATGTCGATGCGCCCGTCGCGGACTGTGGGCTGGGGGGTTGGCGGCGCCGGGGTCGCGTCGCCGCTTGTCGTTGCGGCGGAAGGCTGTGGCGGGGCGGCGGGGTCCGTACCGGGCTGCGTGCCGGGATCCGTACCGGGCTCCGCGCTGGGGGCATCCAGCACGGCGAAGGAGGGTTCGTCGATCGGCTGGGAGTCCTCGGTGAGAATGGCGTAGGTGCCGCTCTGGGTATGGCCGCCCATCCAATACCCCAGCGAAAAGGTGGCAAACAACGCGCACAACATGATGGTCAGGTGGGGGAGCTTGATTTTCCGCATTACTACACCTCAAAAAATCACCCGCCTCCCTTGCGCCCTGCGGGAGGCTTTGATATAATGGATTGTATCATGTAAAGAAGGGAGTGCTGTCATGCCGCGTGGGGACGCCGATAAATGTTTGCATAAATGTTTGCGAAGATTCGCTGTCGTTTTCTTCGCGGTATATCTGTGGGCGGCTGTGATGCCCGGTTTTGCCCTGGCTTTTACGCTTCCGGATATTTACATCTCCTCGCGGGCGGCGATCCTCGTCGATATGGGCGCGGAGCAGGAACTTTACCATCGCAACGCGGACGGAGCGGAGAATCGGATCCCGCCGGCGGGCTTGACCAAGATCATGACCGCGTTGCTCGCGTTCGAGTTTGCCGCGTCGGGGGAGGGTAGCCTGGATGGGCAGGTCGTTGTCACGGAGAAGGCTTTCGGGGGGTTGCCCGACAGCGCGGTGGATCTCCAGCCGGGGGAGACGATAACGCTGCGTTCCCTGCTCTATTGCATGCTGGTGGCGCTGGACAACCGGTCGTGTAACATCATCGCCGAGCATGTAGCCGGGAGTTCTGCGGCTTTTGTGGAGCTGATGAACCGGCGCGCGGCGGAGCTGGGCTGCCTGGACACACATTTTACCAATGCGCACGGGTTGCACAACAGCAACCACTACACGACCGCCGGCGATATCTACCGGATTGCCAAGGAAGCCCTGGCATACCCGGAGTTCATGACGATCTGCGACACGAGGAATACCATGTCGGTCAGTGCCACCGGGTCGGATGGCCAGACCCAGGTCACGCACTTGCTAACCGTGAAAAATGACATGATCGCGATTCGATCGTCCCATAATCCATACCGCTATCCCGAAGCCCGTGGGATCATCGCGGGATACACCGCCGAGGCTGGGTATTGCGTGGTCTCCACCGCCGAGCGCGATGGGCGGCTGTTGCTCTGCGTGGTTATGGGCGCCAAGGATAACCCGGAGATCCGCAGCTACGTGGAGGCCAAGGATTTATTTGAATGGGGATTTAAAAATTTCACCATGATGACATTGCTCGTCGTGACCGAACAGCTGGGGAGCGTCAAAGTATTCGAGGGGAAGGACAACGACGAGGTGACGCTGGTGCCGAAGGCAAAGCTGGAGGCGTTGGTCCCCAAAACGCTGAATGTGCAAGATGATGTGGAAAAAACGGTGAAGATGAGCCAAGTGAGCGTGTACGCGCCGGTGGAGAAGGGGACAGTCTTAGGGGAGGTTGTGGTCAGCTATGGGGATCGCGTGTTCGATCCGATCCCGCTGGTGGCCTCGATCAAGATCGATAGGGACGAAACCGAGCACATGATCGCCAGCTGCCAAGAGTACTTGTCCCAGGAGTGGTTTCTCTATGCGCTGGCCGGTTTGGCCATGGCCGTATTGCTGTATATCACGTTTGTCATCATTTACAACCGCCGCCGGAGAAAACGGGGGAACACAAGGCAAAACTACAGGGGCAAGAGAAGGCGGCGTTGACGGTTACGTGGATGTCGATGATTACGGCGGAATTGGCGTAAACGTGTGCGGTTACATGGGCGGCGATGATTACGGCGGCTTAGACGGCGGCGTTGACGCAATTCACCTTTTCGCGGCTAACTCCCTTTCGGCTTGGGAGGGGCGCAGGTAGTTGGGGCGCAACCCGCCGGCCGGGTAGGTCCCGCCGCGCGCCGCCGCCCTTTCGGCGAGGACGGCTACCGCCCAAGCGGTCGCGTGCCGCAAATGCGCCGGCGCCGGTTGGGCGATGCCTTCCCACTCGCCCGGCCACCCATCCCCCACCAATATGGGGGCCTTCCCGAGGATTTCGGGGCGCAGCGCGTCGAGTGAAATCGCGCGGTCGGGCGTGAGGCGCACCATCGTCGCTATCGTCCCGCCCAAGGTTCCGCCTTCGGCCGAGAACAGCGCGTTGTACACTTGCCCGCGCCGGGCGTCCATCATGGCGCATATGAGCCCGCCCATATGGCATACCCCTGCGGCGGCGGCTTCCAGCGAGGATATCCCGACACAGGGCAGCCCCCAGCCCCAGGCCAGGCCGGCCGCCGTGGACACGCCGATGCGCAAGCCGGTGAAGGATCCGGGGCCCTGGGTCACGGCCACCAAATCGATGTCGGCGGCGGGGACGCGGGCGTTGCGCAACAGCGACGATACCATGGGCATCAGCGTCTGGGAATGTGTCAAGCCGTTATTTTGATAGACTTGCCCCAACAGGGCGCCATCCCGGACAATCGCCACGCAGGCGGTGCGCGAAGAGGCGTCAAGGGCCAACGTGGTCATAGGGGCCAACGTGGTCAAAGGAGCCATGGGGGCCATGGGGGCCATGGGGTTCGGGGCCAATGTGGCCGTAGGGGCCATTGTGGTCATAGGTGATGTATCTCCTGTCGGTCTTTTCGGGATCTGCTTCGATCGTGATGGTGAGCGTGCCGGGCGGCATTTCCCCGGCGGCCCGATCGCCCCACTCCACGACGCACACGCCGCCACCCAGGTAGTCGTCCCAGCCGATGTCGAAGAGATCTTGGGGGCCGTCCAGGCGGTAGAGGTCGAAGTGGAACAACGGCAGGCGGCCCCTGTGTTCATGCACCAGCGCGAAGGTGGGGCTGGTCACCGGGCTGTCCACGCCCAACCCGCGGGCCAAGCCGCGCGCGAAGACGGTTTTGCCCGCGCCCAGATCGCCGGAGAGTGCCACGACGGACGGGGTGGATATCTTACGCCCCAGCGCTTCCCCCAGCGCCTCGGTATCGCGTTCCGACATAGAGATATAGCGCATGAAAACCACCTGACCACATTTACTTGCTTTTCTGGGTACTTTGATGATATATTGGGTCATATATGGCGTATGATCATATTCCCCGGCTATGATCATTATAACACATCATCACGCGCAAAGGCAACACCTATTGCGCCTATGGGAGGTCTGGCATGAAAGCTGTTTTAAAGGCGGTCGGGAAAGCTGTCGGGTACTTTTTCCGCACGGCGGACATTTTCCTGCTGGTCCTGTGCCTGGTTTGCTCCGCCTTTGGGGTGGCGCTGATTTCCAGCGCCAGCCGCGCCGTCTCCCTCGCCACCGAATCAGGGGGGCGCGTGTTGACGGACATTTCGGCCCGCACGGTCACGACGCAGTGCGTCGCGATTGTCATCGGCGTCATCTTGTTCATCCTGCTCAGCTGCGTGCCGCTGGATTTGATCACGAGGTTTTGGAAATGGATACTGGCCTTCAACATCTTGTTCGTCCTCCTCTTGTTCACGCCCTGGGGTTCCTTGCGCGGCGGCAACCGGAGCTGGCTGGATATCCCCGGGTTCCCCATCTCCATCCAGCCGGCCGAGGTGGTCAAGGTTGGCTTCTTGCTCGTGCTGGGCAGGCAGATTTCGTCGTTTACCGAGAGGGAGCGGCTCAACAGCCTCCCCTCGGCGGTGCTACTGGCGGCCCACCTCGGCTTGATGATCGGCGTCGTCTTCTTCCCCTCCAGGGATGTGGGCATGATTGTGGTCTACCTGATGATCTTCTTTTTCATGTGCCTGGCGGGGGGGCTCAAGTTTCGCTGGTTCGCGATAGCCGGCGTGGGCTTGGCCGTCGCCGGGCCCGCGATATGGCTTTCCAGCCTGTTGAGCGAACAACAAAAAAACCGCCTGCTGTACGGGTTCAGCCCGGAATTGGATCCCCTGAACGTGGGGTATCAGCCTATCAAGGCCAAGATCGCCATCGGCGGCGGCGGGTTGATGGGGCAGGGGCTGTTCAACGGCATCCAAAATATGCAGGGGAGCCCGCCCGAGAAGCATACGGATTTCATCTTCTGCGTGGCGGCGGAGGAGCTGGGTTTCGTTGGCTGTTTGATCATCTTGTTGTTATTGTCTGTCATCATCATCCGGTGCCTCTACGTGTCCACCCGCGCCAAGACCCAGCTGGCCTCGGTGGTCTGCGTGGGCGTGGCCGGCATGCTCCTGTTTCAAACCATCAACAATGTGGGCATGAACCTGGCCTTGACGCCGGTCATCGGTTTGACGCTGCCGTTTTTTAGCTACGGCGGATCGTCGATCATCGCGACATTCGCCGCCATGGGGCTGGTCTCTTCCGCCTACCGGCACCCCAGGACGCATCTTCTGTCGGACGATTGAGGCATGAGGTATGAGGTATGCGTTTTTGGACGGAAAAAAACCATCATTTTTGTGCATTTTGTCAATTGTGAACTGAAACATTTTCACGTATATTAAGGAGAGGTACGAGGTGGGGCAAGATTAAGGATAGGGTTGGCATGATTGAACAAGCCATACAAGTCGAGCGTTTGGAGCACATCATCAATCTCTTTGGCTCCTTTGACGAGAATATGGGGATCATCGAGCGGGAGCTGGGCGTGCGCGTGGTCAACCGGGACACCGAACTCAAGGTGAGCGGGGATCCGGAGCAGGTCATCAAGGCGGTCAGCGCCATCGAGGCCCTGTTGAGCTTGTCGGCGCGGGGCGAGGCGGTCACCGGGCAGAATGTGCGTTACGTGCTGGGGTTGGTCGACGAGGGCGGCCAGGACAAGGTCGCGGAACTGGCCCGGGACGTGTTGTGCGTCACGGCGAAGGGGAAACCGGTCAAAGCCAAGACCATAGGCCAGAAGAAATACGCCGACGCCATCGGCGACAATACGGTGACCATCGCGATTGGGCCTGCCGGCACCGGCAAGACTTACCTGGCGGTGGCGATGGCGGTGACGGCTTTCCGGCAGAAGGAAGTCAACCGCATCATCCTGACCCGCCCGGCGGTGGAAGCCGGCGAGAAGCTGGGATTTTTGCCCGGGGACTTGCAGAACAAGGTCGATCCCTATTTGCGCCCGCTGTACGATGCGTTGTTCGACATGCTGGGCGGGGAGACCTATCATAAATATGTGGAACGGGGCAATATCGAGGTGGCGCCGCTGGCCTATATGCGCGGGCGCACGCTGGACGATTCGTTTATCATCCTGGACGAGGCGCAGAATACCTCCCGGGAGCAAATGAAGATGTTTTTGACCCGCATCGGTTTCCATTCGCGGGTAGTCATCACCGGTGACGTGACCCAGATCGATTTGCCCCGGGACAAGATCTCCGGGTTGAAAGAAATCGTCCGCGTACTCAAAGGTGTGGAGGATGTAGCCGTTTGCGAGCTGACCGCGAAGGATGTCGTGCGTCATGTGCTTGTACAACGTATCATCCGCGCCTATGAAAAATATGAAAGCAGCATATCTGATATGTCAATACATAAAAGGAGAATCAAACGATGACACATGCGGTATGGGTTAGGGCGGATAAAGCGCGGTTGGGGGTCACTCGTTCGCTTTCGGCGTTGGTCAAGCGGAGCGTGCGCGCGACGCTGGCGTTGGTGGGCGTGCAGTATCCCTGTGAAGTCAGCGTGCTTTACACAGACGAGGCGGGCATACAGGGTCTAAACAGCGAGCATAGGGGGAAAGACGAACCCACCGACGTGCTCGCGTTTCCCTCGCAAACCCTTGTGCCGGAGGATTTGCCAACCGAGGATATGACGGATCCGGAAACGGGGCGGGTGGCGCTGGGCGATATCGCCCTATCGTTGCCCACGGCGCGGGCGCGCGCCATCACCTTTTCGCATTCCTACGAGCGCGAACTCAGCTATTTGACCGTTCACGCCACACTGCATCTGTTGGGGCATGATCACGAAAAAGGCCGCATAGAGGAAGCCCGCATGAACGAGCTGACCGAGGCCGTGCTGGCTACGCTGGGGTTAGGCAGGGGTGTCCATACATGATCCTCTCTTTGCGGCGCGCGCTGGCAGGTGTCGGCTACGCCGTGAAGCATGAGCGCAACATGCGCATCCACCTGTGCGTGGCGGCCTATGTAGTCCTGTTCGGCGCGTTGGCCGCTTTGGAGGCTTGGGCTTGGGCGGCTTGCCTTGTCTGTGTTGGCATGGTGCTGTGCGCCGAGTTGCACAATACGTCCATCGAGCGGTTGTGCGATATCAAATGCCCGGAGCCGAGCGAGGTTGTCCGGGTCGTCAAGGATACCGCCGCCGGCGGGGTGCTGATGGCGGCGGCGGCGGCGGCGGTCGTGGGCATCGTGGTCTTTTTTCGCGTGGAGACGCTAACGAGGCTGTGGGAACGCTGGCTTGCCCTCCCGTGGCTGGCGGCCTTTCCGGCGCTTTTGCTGGCGCCCTGCGTGTTGTTTGTTCGCGGGGCCAAGAAGAAAGATGGGGGACATGAAAGTTAAAAAATCCGGGCTGATAGCGATCGTTGGGCGGCCGAACGCGGGCAAGTCCACGTTGCTGAACCGATTGGCGGGCGAAAAGCTCGCCATTGTTTCGGATAAGCCCCAGACCACCCGCCACCGCATTAGCGCGATCGTGAGCCAGGGGGACACCCAGTTCGTCTTTTTCGATACGCCCGGTTTTCACAAACCGCATGACCGCCTGGGGGAGGTCATGGTCAACACGGTGTACAGGAGCGCGGAAGGCGTGGACGCGGCCTTGCTTGTGGTCGAGCCGGTCGCGCGCATCGGGAAGCCCGAGGCGTTGCTGATTGCCCGCCTGGCGCAGACGAAGGCGCCGGTGCAGGCGTCGGTGTCGATGCCGGTGCCGATGTCGGTGCCGGTGCAGACGCCCGTGCCGGTGCCGGTGCCGGTGCCGGTGGTTTTGGCGATCAACAAGATCGATACGGTCCCCAAGGGCAATCTGCTGGCCGTGATAGAGACGTACCGGGTGGCGTATGGCTTCGCCGCCATCGTCCCCATTTCGGCCAAGGACGGCGACGGGACGGGGCTTCTGCTGGACGAACTGGCGCCCTTCATGCCCGAGGGGCCGGCCCTCTATCCCGAGGGGCAGGTGACCGATCAGCCCGAGCGGATGCTGATTGCCGAATTGGTCCGGGAAAAGCTGTTGGGCGCCTTGGACAAAGAGGTGCCGCACGGCGTGGCGGTGGAGGTCGAGACCCTGCGCGAGCGGGAGGACGGGCTGGTGGAGATCGGCGTGGTCATTCTGTGCGAGAAGGATTCCCACAAAGGCATCATCATCGGGAAAAACGGCGCCATGCTGAAAAAGATCGGCGCCCAAGCCCGGGCGGACCTGGAGGAGATGTACGAGGGGCCGGTACTGCTCAAGTCGTGGGCCCGAGTCAAGGAAGGCTGGCGAAACAAGCCGGGGCAGTTGCGGGAGATGGGGTTTGACCTCTGATGCACATCCAGACGGAAGCGTTGGTACTGCGAGAGGCGTTGTACAAGGAGGCTGACAAGATCCTCACCGTGCTGACACGCGACGAGGGGAAGCGGACCGTGCGGGCGCGGGGGGCCAGGCGGGTGAAAAACAAACTGGCGGCGGCGTCCCAACCGCTGGTCTATTCGCGCATGACCCTCTTTACGCACAAGGACCGCACAACGCTGGACGAGGCTGAGGTGCTGGATGTCTTTTTCGCGCTCAGGCAGGATGTGCAGTGCCTTTCACTGGCGATGTATTTGGCCCAGCTGTGCGAGGCGTTGTCTGACGAGGCGCCCGATCCGGCGATCTTCTCGCTCATGCTCAACACCTGTCACGCCCTGTCGCATCTGCAGAAGCCGCCGTCCATGGTCAAGCCGGCGGTTGAGTTGCGCCTGCTGTCGCTGTGCGGGTACCAGCCCTCTGTGGGCGCCTGCCCCGTTTGCGGGAAACTGCCGCCCGTAGATCCCTGCCTGCACATGCACCAGGGGCTGGCGCATTGCGCCGCCTGCCGGGGGGGGTTGGAAGACGGGATTTCGTTGCCGCTGGGGCTGGATGCGTGGATGGCCTTGCGGCATATCGTGCTGGGCGACGCGAAACGCCTGTTTGCCTTTCGCTTGGATCCCGAGCCGCTGTCCCTGCTGGCGGCGGCGTCCGAGACGTTCGCGCTGACACATCTGGATCGCGGTTTCCGGACGCTGGATTTCTACCACCGATTGGATTGTAAGGCGCGGCGGCGGGACGCGCGGGGGCGCGTCCCCTACAACGCGCCGTGATGTATTATAATATCTCCTGAAAGGGAGCGTGATACCCCTTGCTAGACGCCCTGCGGGAAAAATCCTATCGTACATTGGAACTGCCCCGGGTTCTCGGGCTGTTGTCCAACATGGCGGCGACCGCGGCCGCGCGGGAGGCGGCCCTTGCCCTGCGCCCGGCGGAGAGCCTCTGGGAGGCCGAAAGTCGCCAGAAGGAAACCTCCGCCGCGCGCCTGATCATCGGTGCCAAGGGTAGCCCCGATTTTTCCGGCGTAAAGCCGGTGGGCGGCGCCTTGGCGCGGGCTGCCGCGGGCGGGACGCTGGCGCCCAGAGAGCTACTGGACATTGCCGCCATGTTGCGCGCGGCCCGCGCGGCGCGGGCTTTTGGCGTGCGGGAGAGCGACCAGCCCACCGTGCTGGACGATCTGTTCGCGACGCTCGTGGGCAACAAATACTTGGAGGACAAGATTTACGCCATTATCCTCACGGAAGAGGAGATCTCCGATCAGGCCAGCCCCAACCTGGCTGTCATCCGCCGCCGCCAGCGCATCTTGCAGGGGCGGGTGCGGGAGCGGTTGCAACAGATGATTGCATCTCATGCCACGTCTAAATTCCTGCAAGAGCCGATCGTCACCACCCGGCAAGGGCGGTTTGTCATCCCCGTCAAGAGCGAGCACCGGGGTGACGTGAGCGGGATCGTACACGATGTATCCGCCTCGGGCGCCACGCTTTTCGTCGAGCCGGCCGCCGTGGTGGAGATGGGCAATCAATTGCGGGAGCTGGAGGTTGCGGAGGAAAACGAGATAGCGCGCATCTTGGCCGAACTCTCAGCCGAGGTGGCCGCCTCGGCCGACGGCATCGCCAGCGATTACGCTACGCTGACGGCGTTGGATCTGATCTTTGCCAAAGGGAAGCTGAGCTGGCACATGGATGCCAGCGAACCCACGCTGTCCGGGCGCGGGGAACTCTCCCTGATCCAGGCACGCCACCCGCTCATCGATCCCCAAGCGGTGATCCCGATCACCGCGCGCCTGGGGCAGGATTTCGACACGCTGATCATCACCGGCCCCAACACCGGTGGCAAGACCGTCGCGCTGAAGACCTTGGGCCTGCTCGCGCTCATGGCCGCCTGCGGGTTGCATCTCCCGGTGGGCGACGGCAGCGTGTCCGGCGTGTACGGCGCGGTGCTGGCCGATATCGGCGACGAGCAGAGCATCGAGCAGAGCCTGTCCACCTTTTCCTCCCACATGTCCAACATCGTCTCCATCATCCAGCACGCGGGGCCGGGGACGCTGTGCCTGTTCGACGAGCTGGGCGCGGGCACCGATCCGGTGGAGGGCGCGGCG
>WRCJ01000038.1 GCA_009784085.1 Oscillospiraceae bacterium
AGTTCCAGCAGGATTGCGGCTTTGTGGATAGCATCGTCCCCAGGGCGCGGCTACGCGAGACGCTGGGGAAGCTGTTGGCGTGGCATGCGTAGGGGGAGGGATCCGCGCTGTATTGCTATATTTAATTGTGACGCCGACATGGCGTGTTACGTTTGGAGTTGTGCGTGAATGAAGGAGAGCGTTGTATCCGTGTCCGTATCCGTACCCTCGTCCTCGGCTGTGGCTAGGATGGCGCTGGCCAGGATGCGGGAAAGGCCCTCTGCGCGGGATTACCTGCCGTTAATCTTTGATGATTTTTTCGAGTTGCATGGCGATCGGCTGTTCGGCGATGACCACGCCATGCTGGGCGGCATCGCCCTGCTTGACGGCCGGCCGGTCACCGTGGTTGCCCATCTGAAGGGGAAAAATACCAGGGAGAGCATCGATGCCAATTTCGGCATGCCGCATCCCGAGGGGTATCGCAAAGCCCTGCGCCTGATGAGGCAAGCCGAGAAGTTCTCCCGCCCGGTCGTGTGCTTGGTGGACACGCCCGGCGCCTTTTGCGGGGTGGAAGCCGAGCGGCGCGGCCAGGGGGAGGCCATTGCCCGCAGCCTGTTGGGCATGATGGCGTTGAACGTTCCCGTGGTATCGGTGGTTACCGGCGAGGGCGGCAGCGGCGGCGCGCTGGCGTTGGCGGTAGCCAACCGGGTGTATATGCTGGAAAACGCCGTCTACTCGGTCATTTCGCCCAAGGGCTGCGCCAGCATCCTTTGGAAAGATCCCGCCCGGGAACAGGAGGCCGCCGAACTATTGGGCATCACGGCCGCGGATTTACTGCAGGCGGGCGTCATCGACGGGATCATCGAGGAACCGGAGGGGGGCGCCCACAAACAGATCCGCCAGACCGCTACGGCCATCCGGCAGGCTTTGATCACGGCGTTGGAGGATCTGGGCGGCGTTTCCGATCTGAGGCGGCGCCGGTACGAAAAGTTCCGCGCCATGGGCGTGTACGAGACAGGATAGAAATAGCACAGGAATAGCACAGGAATAGCACATAAATTTTACAAGAAAAAACAAGAACACCGGACAGGCATTTACCCGGCCGGCGTCAAGCGCACAATACATAATAATAATAATGGAATAATAGAATGGGAAGCGGGGTTACAGCGTAGCTTTGACTTTTTCGGCAATGGTGGCAAAGGCTTTCTTGTCGTTGACGGCCATCTCGCTGAGTACTTTGCGGTTGAGTGCGACGCCCAATTTCTTCAAGCCGAACATGAACCGTGAATAGTTGAGGCCGTTGGCCTTGGCGCCGGCTGAGATACGCGTGATCCACAGGCGGCGGAAGTCGCGCTTCTTGAGACGGCGGCTGACGTAGGCGTATCTGAGCGATTTCATCACGGCTTCGTTGGCTGTGCGGAAATTCTTGGACTTTGCGCCCCAATAGCCCTTTGCCAGTTTAAGTACCCTTTTCCTGCGTCTGCGCGTTGTCACCGCGCCTTTGATGCGAGCCATATGAATTCCTCCGTTTCGCGCTGAAGTTTACTTGTACGGGATTAAAGATTTGATTGCGGCCTCATTGGTCCGATCGGCCATGACGCCGCGGCGCAGGTTGCGTTTGCGCTTGGTATTCTTTTTGGTCAAGATATGGCTCTTGTAAGCGTGGTAGCGCTTGACACGGCCGTTTTTTGTGATCTTGAACCGCTTGGCGGCGCCGCTGTGTGTCTTGATCTTTGGCATAAAACTTCTCCTCACAGATTGGATTGGGTTGGGTTGGGCTAGGTCAGGTTAGGTTGGGTTGCGGACGAAGCCCGCGTCAGGGTTGGCGCGACGATTGCTTGGCTACCTGCGAGGCGGCTCGTGTCTGGGGTTTCGGGCTCATAAACATGGCCATACTGCGGCCTTCGAGCTTGGGCGGCCGCTCGATGGCGGCGAGCTCGGCGCAAGCCCCGGCGAACTTGAGCAACTGCCGCTCCCCAATGGACGTGTGCGCCATTTGCCGCCCGCGGAAACGCACGGAGACTTTGAGCTTGTTGCCATCCTGCAGGAATTTCAAACCGTTGCGTAGCTTGAAATTAAAGTCGTGATCGTCGATGCCGGAGGACAGGCGGATCTCCTTGACTTCGACGGTGTGCTGGCTTTTGCGCGCTTCCTTCTCTTTTTTGGATTGTTCAAACCGATACTTGCCATAATCCATGACACGACAGACGGGGGGCTTGGCAGAAGGCGCGATCTTGACCAGATCCAGATCCTTGTTGAAGGCGATGTCCATCGCGCTATGGGTTGGCATCACGCCAAGCTGAGCCCCGTCGGAATCCACAAGACGCACTTCCGGGTCCCTAATGTCTTCATTGATCTGATGATCCATACTTGCTATAGGTGAACACCTCCAAAAAATACAAAACACAGACCCGGCGCCGCGTGTCTGTGTTCATGAGGACATTGGCCAATACATCGTGGGCGATATGGCGCATCGATCCCTATGAACCGGACGCGTCAGGGACGGCCGGTGAGAGTACGGTGTACCCTTTGGTCAGGGCACGGGGCACTCTTCTTGACGAACCTAGAAATGTATTTTATACTTTTTTTACTGTTTTGTGAAGAGAGTTTGTCAAAGAGTTTTGAAAAAATATGTTTGGTTGATTGTAACAAGGAAACCCAGCGAAAAAAAAGGTTTTTGAAAAATCCATAAAAAGCATTGACAGTCCCATGGGTTTCTGGTACAATGTATAGCGTACAGAGAAGAAAGAAGAGTCAGGAGCTATCCGGCGCGGCTGCCTTTGTGTTACGCAAATGGGGGCGGTACGCGGACATCATGCCGAAAGGAAGAAGTAGCATGGATGTGAGCAGGAGGCGTAATGCCAGGAAGGCCACGCTGATTAGGGTGGGTCTGGCACTTTTGATGTGCCTGTTTTTATTTGCGGTAGCCGGCTACGCTTGGTTTACCGACGTATCATGGACGGAGGCATCCTTCACGAGCGGCTCGGTGAAGCTGGAAGTGAAGGCCTACCGGACAAAAGATGCGGAGTCTGCCGTCGCCGGCACCGGGGTGTACGACGGAAAGGGCGGGTACCCAATCGGGAATAAAACCGAAGGGAAGCTGTTCGACAACGCCGGTTGGACAGCGGGGAGCTACGACGCCAAATACATCCTCGTACAAAATACCGGGTCGCTTACCGCGAAGTTTGAGATTTATCTCGAACTGGAGGAAACCAGCTTGCTGGCGCCGTTTGTAGAGCTTCACGTCACGAAGTGCAGCGACCTCTATCAAATGCCCAACAGGTCGGAGTGGAAGTCAAAGCCCATGGCGGAACAACTGAAAGGCGGCCGCCTTTTCGTGGCCAGCGGCTCTTTGTTGCCGGGGGATGGCGCATACTACCGCATCGACTACTTCACAAAAGAATTTGAGGAACTTGGTGGTTCGCTTCCCGAAGGGGCGTCCCTCAAGGCCGACTTCATGGTATATGCTTGGCAGGACCCCGAACCGGCGGTGTTTGTCAAGGGCTTTGGCGAGTTCAAAGACGCCTTGGACACAGATTATGCTACGATCGTTTTCTTGGGCGATATAACGGTTCCCTCTTGGGCTATGGCGTCCGGCGTCTTTACCGTGGAGGGGTCGCATAACATCGATCTCAATGGGTTTGCCCTCAAAGCGCCGAGTGGCTCGCTCGTGTTCGCCTATCGAGGCGGCGGCGCGGTGGATATCGGCAACGGCAGCATCTGGGCCAAGGGCGTAACCTTCAATCTACCGGGTACGGCTGTCAACCTTGCCGACTCGCTCCGTTTATACACGGAAGACAAACCCCAATACGAAGCGGGTACGTTCCACAATAATGCCAAGGTGCTGGATTACGACAAATATACCAACGCGCCCTCCGCGTGGGTCAGTATCGGCTACAAGGTTGACAGCGGCGATGATGAAGGCGAAGGCAATATCGTCACGGCGATCACGATGGAGAATTGCGCGTTCTTGGAAACCTTTTTCCCCGCATATAAATTTGTCAGGGTTGCCGACGGTGCAGGCGATACAGCCAGCGCAGTTAAATTGGTTGCTACCGGCCTCGCGGAATCCCACCTTACCGGTTATCCTTTCGGCTATAATCCTGCGGCGAACCATGTCGTCATGAAAAAGGCCGATTCCTCAGAGGTTTCCCTCTATTTCCGTGCCAATTACAAGGTGCTTGATGTTTCCAACGGGGCCATACGGTGCGCTGTGGAAGTATTTGTCACAAACGGCGGTTCCCCCGATTTTGGCAGTGCCCAACCGAAGATGGTCCTCAAATTCAACTTGATCCCTGGTGGCAGCGGGGAAGTCATGGTTACCGCATCCCCATAATCGCGAGACCCGTTCATGCAATACCTATTAAGATACCAGTGAAGAAGGATCAATTTCACCGAAGCGACGGAGAGAACACGAACACCCAGAAGGAGCGGAGAGCAAATGAAAAGGAACATCGGGAAGTCTTTGCTTGTGAGCGGATTGGCATTTTTACTATGCCTAGTCCTCTTCTCGGGCGTATCCTATGCGTGGTTTGCCGCCAGTTATGTGAGCGAAGACAATCAGCTGGCTTCTTCCGCCGCCGGATTCAGCGTGGCGGTCGACTTCAGTAGCGTCACGCCGGATGGGGGCGGTGGTTATGCATTGGCCTCGTTGTCCGGAAACCGGAGCGGGGCCATAACGGTGCAACTGGCACCCAAAGAGATGGGCGGCGCTTGGTATTTCTCTGTCGAGAATAGTGGTGGCCGGACTGCTAAGGTTTACCTCTACATGCGAATCGAGGCCGCCGATCTGGTCAAACAGAAGGCCAACCTAGCAGAAGTAGTCAAACTGCAGATCGAGAAATGCCAGGAGGGCGGCGTGTTGTCGGTTGATGGCCCGTCAGCCTATCGGGATCTAGATGTGAGCACCCTCGCCACCATGATCAAAGAGATCAAGGCAGAGTCTCCGGAGATGGTTACGCAGGTGGGGGATTATATCACCGTCCGGTTCGATCTCGGGCAGCTGGATCAGGGAGATGTTGTGTATTACCGCCTGGACTACGCCATGTTCCCCGGAGCCGGCGCAACGTACGGGGATAAGTCGTTTGAGCTGGATTTCATGGTTGTCGCCATGCAGGAAAACGCGGATCTGGACACGGTAGTATTTCTCAACAAGGGTGGCGATCTGCAGGAGCTGGTTAGCGAAACCAGGGAGGGCGCCACGATCATTTTCTTGGATGACTATACATGTCGTGGAGGCTTGCTTGTCGATTTGCACCACAATTTCGACTTGAATGGGCATACACTCACCGTCCTAGGCGATGTCTTGGTAAGTAAGGATATCGGGGGCTTGGCGATTGAGTTTTCCAACGGCACACTTGTGGCGGATAATCTCATCTTCGACGAAGACCTGGATATTATCGTCAATCTGGTGGATGTGGACTTAGGGGAAACGGTTTTGGTTGAAGGCGGCGCGACGGTAAGGATAGTGGATACGGCGGATATAGGAGATACAGGGGACATAGTGGATACAGGGGATACGGGAGATGTTGAGAACCCGTAATGCGTTGTCACTGGGCTTGAGAAACGCCAACATTAATGAAAAGGACGCGAGATCATGAAAAAGCTTTGGTTTTCGCTTTTAGCCTGTGGACTAATGATTTTGCTGGGGCTGTCGCTCTTTGCCGGCGTCACGTTTGCCTGGGTTGCCCAGCGCGGCGAACCGGACACGCCCACAGTGAAGATGGGGTCTTTTGACCTTTTGCTGAGTGCGTACGATGAAAATGGTGATACGATTCCCGGTTTTACCGGTTTCGGTCCGCTGTTTTCTAGCCCCCTTACACCCGGTGCTAGCGTAACCAGGTTTATCAAGGTCGAAAACGTAGGCACAATCAAACTTAAGGTTGCCTTGGATGTGGTTTTCAGCGGGTCCAGTTCCGCTGGAGTGAACGGTGTCCCGGATCTCTGTGATGTCCTTGAATATGAAATTACCCCTATTGTCCCGGATTATGTGAATGATGGTACGGGCGTGTGGAGCGTCGATAAAGATGCACTTACGAAGGCAATATCATTTGTTCCGAGTAGTGGTGCATGGCCAACGACGAGCACGGGTTCTATCAGCTTGGGGTATTATCTTCTGGTTGGCGAAGATTGGGCAAAGGATGGCAATCCCCACGAGGTCGTGTTCCGGATAGATTTTAAGATCAGAGACTCTGTTGGTTCTTTTTATGATGGTAAACCCCTCAGCGCTAACTTTGAGCTTTCCCTCCTGCAAGCCATCGCCACTACGGGTACTATCGTGCCGTGGCCGACTACTCCTTAGCCTTTGAGTTTGACCGATGCAGGATAAGTCTAAATCGCGAAGCAGGGTGCGCCAACTTCTTCAAAGGGTTTTCTTCATAACGCTGTCCCTGATTACCATCATGTTCGTTGTCCTTGTTGTGCTATCGCTAGTGGGGACTACCAGGGAAGACGGGATTTTCGGGTATCGCGTGTATCGGGTATTGTCGGACTCCATGCGCGGAGAGTTTTCAGCCGGAGACATTGTCTTCTCGGAACCCGTGGAAGGCAGCGGCCTGAGCGTGGACGACATCATCACGTATAAGTCAGTGGATCCCGAATTCTTTGGCCAAGTCGTGACACATCGGATTATCAGCATACGGGATGGCGGCGCGTCCTTCATCACACAAGGGGATGCCAACGAGACGCCGGATCTGACGCCGGTTCCCGCCAGCAATGTGTTGGGGCGATATGTTTTTCGGCTACCTGCCATGGGCCATGTCGTAGAATTCTTCTATACGCCACTGGGTTACATACTCATTGTGCTGACGCCCTTTACCGTCTTTGCCGTACTTTCTGGCGTGAGGTTCTTGAATTTGTTACGGGCGGCCAAACGTTCCAAGAACGAGGAGAGAACGGGGCAAATGCCACGGGTCGAGGGGCAAGAGCTTCGGGTCGAGGGGCAAACGGAGGAAATGGGGTCAGTAGGGCAGGAGCCCCAGGTGGAGAAAGAAAGACAAAATGGCGACGATGCCATGGCGGACGAACTGAGTACGATGAGAGCGCATTTGGAAGAGCTTTACGCATCCAGGGATGCTAGGTTGGAACCTTTACCGGAGATGAACATGGAAGAGCGCCCAGAACCCCCCGAACCAGAAGCCGAGCTTACGTGTGAAGAGAAGGAAGAACCACAAAAACAAGAGGTGTGTGAATGATGTTCAGAAAGAGTGAAACAAGGGAAGGTCTTCGCCGCAAAAGATTTGGACGCGGGGTGGCTCTTAAGGTGCTTGTTTGCGTGTTGGCGGCATTTACGCTATTTCAGGTCACTGGTTTGGCATATATGACATTCATCATCAAGAATGAGGGCAACTATATTCAGGTCGGCATTTATCGAGGCGCCCTGGATGCTGCTATCAAGGAAGCTAAATTGCTTTTGGATTTGTTCGATCCAGGGGATGACGCTGACAAGCTTGAAGCGGCAATCGGCGTGGCCAGAGGCGTATTGCAGGATAATGACGCATCGCAGGCCCGCATCGACGCCGCTACGTTGGCGCTCAAGGCCGTGATAGATGAGATCGAAACGTTCACACAAGAACCCGACGATGTAACGGACGAGCCTGGCGACGAACCCGACGATCCCATTGATGACGAAGATGCGAATAATGACGATGGGCCTCCGGTGGTAACTGCGCCGGATCCTGAGCAGAACACCTCAGGGGAACCTGTGGATACTACTACTACTACTAATAGTAATACCACCACCACTCCTGCTACTACTACTACCACTACCGAGGAATCCTCCGAACCCCCCTCGCAAGAACCCCCCGATGACCCTACACCTGAGCCAAGCGAGAAACCTACAGAAGAGACGGTTGACCTGGACGACTGAAAAAAGAAGGAGAACCGCCGCCTAAAAAACGGCGGTTCGTTTTTTTGTCAACCGATTCCAAGTGGCAATAACGAAGTTGAATACATGGTACGATATATATGATAGTAATAAATGAAGGGAGAAAACACATATGGGCCTTATCAGAGCCGCTATCGGATCCATGGGGGGCGTTTTAGCCGATCAATGGAAAGAGTTTTTCTATTGTGACGCGCTGCCGGTGGATGTATTGCTGACCAAAGGGCAAAAACGCACATCGAGACGCAGCGCCAACGTGAAGGGGAGCGACAACATCATCACCAGCGGATCGGTTATCGCTGTCGCGGACGGCCAGTGTATGATCATCGTGGAGCAGGGCAAGGTCGTGGAGCTTTGCGCGGAATCCGGCGAATTCATCTTTGACGCCTCTACCGAACCTACCATCTTCAACGGCGGTTTGAGCAAGTCGATCCCATCCGTGTTGAAGAACATTGGCAAGCGTTTTACCTTCGGCGGGGAACCCCCGAAGGATCAGCGCGTGTATTACTTCAACACGAAGGAACTTATCGGCAATCGATACGGCACCCCGGCCCCCGTGCCGTTCCGGGTCGTGGACAACAACATCGGGCTGGATATCGATATCGCCATCCGATGCAACGGCGAGTACAGCTATCGGGTGACCAACCCCATCTTGTTTTATACGAATGTCAGCGGGAATGTGGAAGCCGCGTACACCCGCGGTCAGATCGACGGGCAATTGAAGAGCGAGCTGCTCACGGCGATGCAACCGGCCTTCGCCAAAATATCCGGCATGGGGATCCGCTATTCAGCCTTGCCCGGGCATACCATTGAACTGGCGGACGCCCTCAACGAGGTGCTTTCCGCCAAGTGGCGCGACTTGCGCGGGATAGAGATCGTCTCCTTTGGCGTTTCTGCCGTAAAGGCATCGGAAGAAGACGAGGCCATGATCAAAGAGCTGCAGCGCAACGCCGCTTTCCGCAATCCCACAATGGCTGCGGCGCATCTGGTGGGTGCGCAGGCAACGGCCATGCAGAGCGCGGCTTCCAACACGTCGACAGGCCCCGCGATGGCTTTTATGGGCATGAATATGGCCGGATCCGCCGGCGGCATGAACGCGCAGAATCTTTACTCGATGGGCCAGCAACAGCAACAGCCGCCGCCATACCAACAACAACAGCAGCAGCAACAGTACCCACAGCAATATCCACAGCAACAGCAGCAACAAGCTGGTACCCCGCCGCCGCAGCCCCCCGCGTCGGCCGGATGGGCATGCCCCTGCGGCTACAGCGGGAACGCGGGGAAATTCTGCGCCGAATGCGGCAAACCGCAACCGCCGCCGCAACCGCCGCAGGGGGACGGTTGGACTTGCGCCTGCGGGGCAAGCAACATAGGGAAATTCTGCGCCGAGTGCGGCAAGCCGAAGCCTGCCGGCGCCCCGCAATACAAGTGCGATAAATGCGGGTGGGTGCCGGAGGATAAGGCAAAACCGCCGAAATTCTGTCCCGAGTGCGGCAATCCCTTTTAGCCTCACCGACAGGGATCTCGTATCATCATAAAAAAGGAGGGCAATCTATGGCTGCCCAGGTTACCAATTACCAATGCCCCAATTGTATGGCGGGTCTTCGTTATGACGGCGCATCCGGAAGGTTGGCATGTGATAGCTGCGACAACAGCTTTGAGGTCTCGCTCATCAACGAGCTCAACGCCGACAAAGAGCAGGAAGCCGTAGCCGCCGGCACCGAGCCGCAATGGGATATTCAAATGACCGGCGGGTTCAGCGCGGAGGAAGCCGCGCATTTACGGGGCTACTCCTGCCCGGCTTGCGCCGCCGAGATCATATGCGACGACACGACGGCGGCAACCTCCTGCCCGTATTGCGGCAATCCGACCATCGTACCGGGTCAATTCAGCGCACAACTGAAGCCGGACTTCTTGCTTCCGTTCAAATTGGATAAGAACGCGGCGATTGAGGCGTTGCGGGCGTATTACAAGGGGAAAAAGTTCCTGCCCAAAGATTTCTCGCAGGGCAACCACCTCGGGGAGATCAAGGGAATATATGTCCCCTTTTGGCTTTATAACGGGGAAACGGACGCGGCCATGCGGTTTCGCGGCACAAAAGTCCGCACGTACACGCGAGGCGACTATCGGATTACCGAAACTGACTATTACCGTGTGACAAGGGAAGGCAACGTCGCGTTCGAGAAGGTACCCGTAGACGCTTCGAGCAAAATGCCGGACGATCATATGGATTCGATTGAGCCGTTCAATTACAATGAGCTCGTACCCTTTTCCATGGGATATTTGCCCGGCTTTTTGGCGGAAAAGTATGACGAAGACGCCGAAACGTGCAGCAAGCGGGCCAACGAGCGCATCGTCAAGAGTACGGAGAACGCCTTTAGGGCCACGATGACCGGCTATACCACGTTGACGCGCGAGTATGTAAACATCAACTTGCGGCGCGGCGAGGTCAGGTACGTGCTGATGCCGGTATGGCTCTTGGCCACCAAATGGAAGGGCAAGGATTTCCTGTTCGCCATGAATGGCCAAACCGGCAAGCTTATCGGAAACTTGCCGGTGGACAGGGGGCGTTATTGGGGCTGGTTCTCCATCATTGCCGCACCCCTCGCGGCGATACTCGCGGCATTGCTATTTCTATTGTAAGGGGGCTTATGCAAATGAAAAAGATCACTTTCGCTTCTATGCTCATCGTAGCCCTGTTGGCTGTCGGGTTGGCTATCGGCTTCGCCCTTCCCCCTGCCCCTGCCGCCCACGCCGCCAATATATTCGCCACGGACGAAGCCGGCATACCGGCAACAACAAGCACGCAAACACATTTCGTCCCATTGTTCCGTGACGCCTCCGCGACAGCGGATTTGGATATTTACGAGGTCGCCGGCGCTTCCGTGGGGAATGTGGGCAACGTGGGCAACGTGGGCAACGCAACAACCACGTTTACGTCTTCTAGTACGAAGTCCTCCGATTCGGATGGGTTCGCGATGAAACTGGCGGCCGTCATTTTGGTGCCGATCCTGATTGCGTTCGCTATTTGCTCCGTCTGGAGGGCACAGATGAAGACGGCCAAGAAAGCGCAGACCGCCGATAACTATATCCCGGTGAATGGTTTCCGCCTGACAGGGCAGGGCGACATTTTCCTCTTCCGGAGGACATCCCGCGTGAGAATCAAGAGCAATTCATGATAGCCCGCCTTCCCACGTCAGTCGTCAGCCGCCAGCCGCTAGTCGAAACAGGTGACCAGGAAGCGCAACACCAAGCCGGGCGCCGAGGAAAGGCTGACCGTGACGATCGAGGCGCCGGCTTTGACGCCCACCAGAAGCCCGGTGTCACTGGATGTCACGCTTGTGCTTGAGGATGTGTAGCGAAGCGACGGTAAATTGGTGTTGAGCTTGATCTGATAGGTCTGGCCCGCCCTGAGCGGAATGGTGCCGGGCTGGCTGGGCGAAGGCTCAAGGCGCGGGATGAAAATGAGCTTGGTGATGGCGTGGTACAGGTCGTTCCACGCCATGCTGACCGAGGCGTATGTGGCGTCGCGGTTCTCACAAACGATTTCCGCCTCATGGCACGCATCCCGGGCGATGGCCCAGGAGGGCGGCGCGTAGTCGGCCTCCCGCAATTCCCAAAAGCGGCGGCACCAGATGTCGATATTGTTGATCAGGTTCACGGCGGGGATGAGCGTATTCAGGAGGGTGGCGGCGGCATCCACTTGCGCCTGGTGGACGTCTTCGTTGTCTCGGATGTCCAGGCATTTCGTATAGGCGTTGTGCGTCCAGCCCACGGGTTTGGGTTCGGTCTCGTAGGCGGCGATGGCGGTCTCCAAAGCCGACTTGTCCACCGGGTGGGGCTGGGGCTCGTAGACGAAATTGACGTTGTTCCACTTGGCGGGCGGCAGGCCGATGATGGCGGACGGCTCGGACACATGGTTGTAGGAGCAGTTGACGTACACCAGCCAATCCAAACCGGACATGTCCAGCCCGGTGAGGCGGTTACGGGCGCAGTTCAGCCGCACCAAGCTGATCGGCAGCGGGGGCAGATGCGAAAGCCGGTTGCCGTCGCAGTCAAGCTCGGCCAGGTCGTTCGGCAGGGCGGGTATTTTGGCGAGCAGGTTGTTGCAACAATAGAGCGCAACCAAGCCATCCGGCAGCCGGGGCAAGCTTTCCAGCTTGTTCCCGCTGCAATATAAGCTGGTCAGCCTGGCCGGCAACCTATCGGGCAGAGCCGCCAGCCTGTTTTCATCGCAGGACAGCCACCGCAGGCCGTCCGGCAGATGGGGCAGGCTGGTCAGTTTATTGTTGTTGCAATACAGCCCCCGCAGGCCTTCGGGCAGGTCGGGCAGCTTTGTCAGCAAGTCGCCGCCACAGCTGAGCTCAAGCAGGCTGTGGGGCAACGTGGGCAGGGATACCAACGGGTTGTCGAAGCAGTACAGCCACTCCAATCCGTCGGGGAGGTCATCGGGAAGCTTCACCAGCTGGTTGCCGCCGCAGAACAGGCAAGTCAAGCTGTCCGGCAATTTCTCCGGCAGTTGTGTCAGTTGGTTGCCGCCGCAGTACAGGGAGACCAAACCGGTAAAATGCTCCAAACCCGCCAAGCTTTGAATATCCCTGTCGGAGACATCGAGCATGGTTACCTCCGCCGTATCGGCGGCGCGTATCGGGTCTGGCGCGGCCTTTTCCACAGCGGCATATACCGCCGCCCTGAAGTTGGGATCGGTGAAACTGGCGGTGATATCGTCCGGCCCGGTCGCGTTTTGTGGGTAAAAGATGAAGTCGACGCCGTCCCACGCGCCATCGAAACCCTTGACGGCGGAGGGATCGGGCAGGTTGTTGTAGGAACAGTTGAGCGTCTTCAGCGACAACCCGCTCACATCCAGCTCCTGCAATTGGTTTTGGGAGCAGGAAAGCCATGTCAAGCTTGTCGGCAATTCAGGCAGTTGCGTCAGGCGGTTGGCATCGCAGGAAAACTTGTTCAGGCCGGCGGGCAGGGCCGGGATTGCCGTTAGGCGGTTGTATCCGCAGAAACACTCGGTCAGACTGTAAGGCAACTCGGGCAACGCTTCCAGACGGTTGTCCCAGACGTTCAGGTTCTTCAAGTAATACGGCAGGCTGGGCAACGCCGTCAGCCGGTTGCTGTGGCAACTCAATGTCGTCAAGGAATACGGCAGATCGGGCAATTCGACAAGCCGGTTGTTGGAGCACTTCAATGTCGTCAGGTTGAAGGGCAAGCCGGGCAGTTTTGTCAGCTGGTTGTTGTAGCACAACAGCTTTTCCAGGCTGGACGGGAGGGTGCCGGGGAGCTCCGCTAAAAGGTTGCATCCGCATATCAGCCACAGCAAGCCGGGCGGCAATGATTCGGGCAAGGTTGTGATCTGATTGTTGCAACAAGAAAGGTGCGTCAGGTTATAGGGCAGATCGGGCAATTTGGTCAGCTGGTTTTCGTCGCATTCCAGCCTTGTCAGGCCGACGGGTAGCTCAGGCAACTCAATGAGATGGTTATTGTAAAACCAAAGCAAGAGCTGTTCGGTAAAGCGCTCTTTTTTGCGCAGTGTTCTCGTATCTTCCATGCTCATCCCTCATCTTTTCTGCGAGCCTGATTTGCCTATGGCTCATTATTTTTCTACTTTTCCATATAGAATATATCGCATGAAAAAGAGATTGTCAAGCACTATTTTAGCAATTTCTACATATTTTTTTTAATATAAAAATTACATTTTGTAAATACACTATAAAAACTAGGGATTTTGCACTACCTACACTGTATGTAAAAAAATGAAAACAACTTACAACCTTCACTTAATGCGCTAAAAGAGTATCAGAATGGAAGTTTCCTCTTGCGTGATATACACACAATTCCTTATAGTAAAATATTTTTCAAAACTTGCCTGTCGCCACCCTATCACCATGGAAAAACCAACCTCTAACACATGAAATATCCCCTGTACCAGCCTACGAAGCGTTACCCCCTGCGGTCGTGAACGCATAACTAACGGGCAGACACATCGTGCCGCCCGTTTGTTTGTGCGCCAACATTCACTCTTGCTATTTTACCTTTTTCATCCCCCGATGTCGGTGCGGTAGTGCGCGTTTTCAAACGTGATGCCCGCCACGCCCCGATAGGCCGCCGCGATGGCGGCTTCCGGCGTGGGGGCCCGGGCGGTGACGCCCAGCACACGCCCGCCTGCCGTGACCAGCCGCCCTTCGCGCCGCGCCGTGCCGGCGTGGAAAACGGTCAAATCCGGCCGGTCCTGCGGCAACCCGGCGATGGGCAGGCCGACAGGATACGAACCCGGGTATCCGCCGCTGGCCATCACCACGCAGCAGGATGCTTCCTGCCGCCAGGCGATGTCCATGCGATGGAGCCTCCCCTCCCGGACAGCCAGCATGATGTCCAGCAAATCGGTTTCCAGCAACGCCCGGACGGCTTGGGCTTCCGGGTCCCCGTAGCGCGCGTTGTATTCCACGACGCGCGGGCCGTCCGGCGTGAGCATCAGGCCGAAATAGAGGACGCCTTTGAAGGGGCGCCCCTCGGCGGCCATGGCTTGTATTGTGGGTAGAAAAATAGTTTCTAGGCACTGCGCCTCTATCTCCGGCGTGTAGCCGGACGCGGGCGAGATAGCGCCCATGCCGCCGGTGTTCGGACCGCGGTCGTTGTCTAGGGCGCGTTTGTGATCGCGGGAGGAGGGCATGGTGCGGATGGTTTTCCCGTCGCAAAAGGCCAGAACGGTCACCTCGGGGCCTGTCATGCATTCCTCG
>WRCJ01000039.1 GCA_009784085.1 Oscillospiraceae bacterium
AATCCGGCCGGGGCGACCGGGGGCGCGTGCTGGAGTGGATCGTGGCCAAACTGGAGGAGGACGTTTACGTTTGAAGCCCAGGATCCGCGAGGTCGTCGTCGTGGAGGGGGTCTACGACAAGAACACGCTGTTGCAGGCGGTGGATGCCTTTGTGATCGCCACCGGCGGGTTTGGCGTGTTCAAAGACGCACAAAAAAAGAAACTCCTGCGCCGTTTGGCCAAAGAACGCGGGCTCGTGATTTTGACCGACGGGGACGGCGCCGGTTTCTTGATCCGGAACCACCTCAAGGGCATCCTGCCCGGGGAGGACATCAAACATGCCTATATCCCCGACCGCTATGGCAAGGAGCGACGCAAGGTTTCGCCGGGCAAGGAGGGCAAACTGGGCGTGGAGGGGATGCCACCGGATGTACTGGTCGAGGCGTTGCGCCAGGCGGGCGTCTCCTTCGCCGACCCCGGGGCGGCCCGGGGGGCTTGGCTGACCAAGGCCGACCTGATGCACTATGGCTTGAGCGGCACGCCGGGTTGCGCCGCGCGCCGGAGCCTGCTCCTCGACTGCCTGGATTTGCCCGAGCGGCTGACGGCGAACGGCCTGCTCGAGGTGCTGGGCGCGCTGTTCGACAGGGAGGGGTTCGAAGCCCTGATGGGGCAATTGGGCCTGTAGGGGACGCGGGAATGCCGCCCCGATCGGCGACACCCCAACCCCCGTCATCCAACGTTTTGGGACGCGCCGCCGCGCGTCCCGCCGCCGCCGCGGTTACGGCGGCGATCCACCCCGCGCGTCCCGCCGCCGCCCCTACGGTGGGGACGCGGGAATGCCGCCCCTACGGCGACACCCCAACCCCCGTCATCCAACGTTTTGTAGGGGACGCGCCCCCGCGCGTCCCGCCGCCGTCCCGATCGGCGACACCCCAACCCCCGTCATCCAACGTTTTGTAGGGGACGCGCCCCCGCGCGTCCCGCCGCCGCCCCTACGGCGGCGAACCACCCGGCGCGTCAGGGATGCCGCGCCCTACGGTGGGGACGCGGGAATGCCGTCCCTACGGCGACACCCCAACCCCCGTCATCCAACGTTTTGTAGGGGACGCGCCGCCGTGCGTCCCGCCGCCGCGGTTACGGTGGCGATCCACCCGGCGCGTCAGGGATGCCGCGCCCTACGGCGGGGACGCGGGAATGCCGCCCCTACGGCGGCGATCCACCCGGCGCGTCAGGGATGCCGCGCCCTACGGCGGGGACGCGGGCGCCCCTACGGCGGCGATCCACCCGGCATGGACACGGCCTTGCCTGTGACGAGGAAGAAGATGGCGCATTCCCGTATGGGTTCTTTGGTAATCGCATGCAAGGCTTTGGCATAGGCCGCCAGTTGGGGGCGGTACGCGGCCGCTCGTGCGTCCTCGTTTCCGGGAAATAGGAAATCTGACTTGAAGTCCACGATCACAAGGCCGCCCGCTTCCCGAAAATAGCAATCCACTACGCCCTGCAACAAAATCTCCTCGCCGGGGCATTGCCCTGTGAGATCCGGCGCCGGCAAGAGGAGCGAGAACTTGCATTCGCGATGCAACGTTTCGGCAACCATCATCCGCCGCCCCAGCGGGGTGGCAAAGACGTTGGCGATGAGGCCGGCATCCACGGCGTCCGCCAGGGCCTCGGTTAGGAAACCGGCGCGGGCGAGCCGTCGCACCTCCCCTTGCGCCCCTTCCCGGGTTTGGCAAAGGGTCCAATCGGCATATTGCATGACCAGATGCAACGCCGTGCCCCGTTCGGCGGGGGTCGGCGCGGCGTGTTTTTCGCGCACAAAACGGGGTCTATCGAAGACGAATGACGCGGGGGTGCTCTGCGCGTCGCCCACAAGGGCTGTCACGGTCAGCTTGGACGGCAGGTTGGCCGACGCTTGATGGGGATAGACGTAGGCCAGGCGGCGCGCCATCTCATCCACCAAGGATGGATCGGGCGCCGACGCCTCGCGGGCTTCGTCACGCACGGGCGGCGGTTCCGGGGCACCGGGCGCAAAACTCTCCTCGGGCGGCGGGTCCGTGGCGTCGGGCGCGCAACCCTCCGCAGACATCGCGTAACCCTCCGCGGGCGACGCGCAACGCTCCGCGGGCGTGACGATTTTCATACGCCACAGGCGCGAATCGGGCCGGTTGCGGAGATGCATCGTCAACCAATCCAGATAGCTTAGCCCCTCGGAGACCAAGCACGGGGGCAAGGGTTGGCCGCCCGGGATATCGATCCATTTGGACATCGCCTTCCCCGCCGATCGCGGCGCGGCGGTCACGATGAGCTTTTCCTTGGCGCGGGTCATGGCCACATAGAGCATCCGCATCTCCTCGGACAGCGTTTCCCCGGTTATACAGCCCGCCACCGCCACGCGGGACAAGCTGGGGTATTCGATCATGCGCGCGGCATGGCGTCGGGTCAGCCCGAGGCCGGTTTTGGCATGGAACAGGATGGGCGTCCTCGCGTCGGCGAAGTTGAAGCGCAGGGCGGCGCCGGCCAGGACAACCACGGGGAATTCCAATCCCTTGGAGCGGTGTATGCTCATCAGGGAAACCGCGTCGATATCCCCCGAGGTTGGCGGGGCGCCCCCGCCCCCCTTGTCCCGCAGGCTGTGAAACCAGGACAAAAAGCCGGACAGTCGTCCGCCGCGCCCGGCGTCGTACTCTCCCGCCCATGCCAAGAGGGTGTACAAATTGTTCCGGCGCAGACCCCCGCCCGGCAAGGCCGCGTATGACGCCACGAGCCCGGTCTCTGTGTAGATGCGCGTGAGCAGTTCGCCGACGGAGAGATAGGGCGCCATGAGGCGCCAAGCCGATATGCGCCCCCAAAAGGACGCCGCCGCCGTGTCGCCCGCCTCTTTCGCGGCCGCCAGCGTATCGATGAGGCAGGGCGCCGGATGCTCTGCGCACAGCAACGCCAGCCGCCCGATGTCAAAGTCCCAGCAGGGACAGCGCAGGGCGGCCAGGAGGGCTACGTCTTGCCTCGGGTTGTCGGTCACCTGTAGCAGGGCGAGAGCCGTGAGGATTTCGGGCGCGGTAAAAAAGTCCCCGCCGCCGTCCTCCCGGCAGGGGATGCCCGCGTCAGCCAGCGCGCGGGCGAAGACGCTGGCCCGCGAGGCGGGCGCGCGCATGAGGACGGCGATGTCGCCGGGGCGGAGGGGCCTGGTGCCGCCGCCGCCGTTAGCACCGCCATCACCGCCGTTATTGCCACCGTCATCGTCACCGCCACCGTCATCGTCACCGCCGCCGCCGTTAGCACCGCCATCGCCGCCGTTATTGCCACCGCCGCCGTTAGCACCGTTATCGCCGCCGCCATCGCCGCCGCCGCCATCGCTCACGGAAAACCCTTGCCGCAGAAGCCCCGCTATCCTGCCTGCCACCAGCGCGGCCTCGGCTTGCAGGGCGGAGAGGGCTTCCTCGTCCTCCTCGTCCCCCTCGCCCGTTTCCCCGAACTCCCCGGGCGCCGAGGTTTTCTTCTCCATATCCAGGAGCCATAACTCGCATGTATGGTCGCCCGGTATGCCGGGAAAGGCGCCTGCGGCATGTAGATACTCCCGCTCGGTGTAGGGCATCTCCCCTGCCAGCGGCGACATGATATCGGCAAAGAGCGCGTTGACGGCGCCTAGTACCTCGGGGCGCGATCGGAAATTCTCCCCCAGCAGGACACGGCGGGGCAAGCCATCCGCCGCTTGGTCGGGGAAACTGCTGTATTTTGCCATGAACAACGCCGGATCGGCCAAGCGGAACCGGTAGATCGACTGGCGGGCGTCGCCCACCCAGATCAGGTTCTTCCCCTCCCGGGATAGCAAGAGGACGATGAGCTCCTGGATCGGGCTGATATCCTGGTATTCGTCCACCAAGATCTCGGTGTATTGCCCGGACAGGCGTCGCGCCAGGGCGGAGGGGACCGTCCCGGCGACGGCGGCGACGGCGACGCTATCGCCGACACTATCGCCGCTTGTGTCGCCGACGCTATCGCCTTCACCGTCGCTATCGCCGTTGGTATCGCCGTCGGTATCGGCGTCGGCGAGCCTGGCCAGCGCGCGATGTTCCAGGTCGTTGAAATCGAAGGCGTTGAGGCGTTGCTTTTCCCGATCCAACCTTACGGAAAAATCACGGACGGCTTGGGCAAGCCCCTCCACGACAGGGGAAAGCGCGTGGAAGTCCTCTTGGTGGGACGCCTCCGATCCCTCCAGCAGGCGCGCGACGCGCCCGGCCCGCTTCTTGAATCGATCGCGAGCCGCTTTGCATCGGGCCAGGAATGCCTTGTCCTCCCAGCGGTACACCGCCTTCAATGGCACCTGGGGCAGATCGCCGGCCACCTGCCGCGCGTCATCCCATCCGCAGGGGCAGGAAAGGGATGCCTCCATGCGCACCGCCCACTGGAGATAAGCCGAGAAGGCCGGCCCATAGGCGGCAAGAACCGGTCCGGCCGCGCCGATCTCCGCGTAGATCCGCTCCAGATCCGCCCGCGCGTGGGCCAGCAGGCGGCGGGCATCCTCCAGCACGAGGCCGCCCCAAGGGGTTTGCGCCACCGGCTTTCCGACGGCCTGCGCAAACGCCGCGGCTTGCGCGCGCATCCAAGCATCCGGGTTGGGATGCCCCCGCGTTTTTTCGAATACGCCCAGGATCATCTCGACCAGCAACCGATCCCCCCGGGCATCCATCGTCGCCGACACGAGGGAGGCAAAGGGGGGCGCCATGGCCCCGTAGCTGTCGTCCAACAGTTCCTCCATGATTTTCGACAGCATCATCCCGCGCTCGGCCTCGTCCAACAGGCGCGCGCCCGGGCGCAACCCCCAGGAGGCCGGGTTTTGCTCCAAAATCCGCTTGCAGAGGGCATGGATCGTGCAGATATCGCAGGTGGAGAGGTTGGCCAGTTGCCGGTGCAGGTGGCGGTTGCCGGCATTCTGGGATATCCGCTGTGTCAGCGCGTCGAATATCCGCTGGCGCAGTTCGGCGGCGGCGGCCTTGGTGTAGGTGATGACCAAGAACTCGTTCAAATCGTGGCCATCCTCCACCCAGGCCATCAGGCGTTCGACCAGCACGCGGGTTTTGCCCGCGCCGGCGCCGGCCGAGACCAGCATGGCGCCGCCGCGCTCATAGACGGCCCTGTGCTGGGCCGGCGTCAATGAAAACCCACTCATAAGATTCCCTCCTCCGTCTCCACCTCCGCCGCCTGTTCCGCCTGCCCCGTCTCCTCCGCCTCCTCCGCCTCCTCCAAGCGTCGCCACACCTCTTTTTTGGACATCGCGCGCAACAGGCGGGGGCGGTCGCCGGTCAACTCGTCGTATTGGCAAGCCGGGAGGAATTCGCAATACTGGCATGACGACCATGCGCCCCGCCCAGCGGGGCGGACAGGCAGGCGGCCGACTTGGAGGGAGGAGGCCATGTCGCGGAGCAACCTGTCCACATGCCGCCGCAGGCGCGCGAAGTCCGCCAAGCCGGCGACCGACGAGCGCGCCGTCAGTTCGGACGCGTTCTTCTTGTATTCCACCGGGAGGAAGGCGGCAGTTCCCGCAATGTCCCGCTCCATGGCTTCGATGACCGCCGGGGCGTCCAAGACAAGGCCGCTCCGCCGCCATTCTTTCTCCCTGGCGCGTCGCAACTCTTCCTCCGAGGCGTCGGGGCCAATGGGCAAGTAAGCCTCGCGGGCGGGCAAATAGAGGACGCCGGCAGGGGCTACCTCCTTCGCGCCGCGCTTGGCGTACCGCTCCGGCCCCTCGCGCTCCAGGGCAAAGAGATAGAGCAACATTTGTAGCCCCAGGCCGTGGTAGGCGTTATCCAGCCGGAACGGCCGCGCGCCGGTTTTGTAGTCCACGACGCGAAGATACAGCGTGCCGCCGTCGAGCCAGCCATCCACCCGGTCGGCGATGCCCGCGGAGAGGGGGAGTTCCAGGTCCAGCGGGATAAAATCGCCGCCGCGCAATTCAGCCATGACGCTTGTCACAACGGCGTCCATCGCTTGCTCCAGCCGGTTGTACAGATAGCGCGTGCGGGCGGTTTGCCAGCGGTGGCCTTGCAGTGTTTCTTCGATATAGGTACGCGCCGCTTTGCGTCCGATGGCGCGCGCCATGTCGTCGGGTACCGCCCCGACGCCGCCCAGCCGCCCCACCTCGCGCAACGTGTTCTCCAGCACGAAGTGGGTGAAGCGGCCTTGGTCGGGCGCCGAAAAGGCGGCCTGGGGGCGCGGGGCTACCCCGAATCCGTACCGGAGGAGGTAGGCGTAGGGGCATTGCATGAAGGTTTCGACGCGGGAAGGGGACAGTGCCCGGGTTTCGCCGAACAGGGCGTCCACCGCCCGCGCGGGTAGCTGGCCGCGCGACCACGGGGACGGGGGCCGGGACGGGGCTGGGGGCCGGGATTGTGGTTGGGCCGGGGGCTGGGACGAGGTCGGGGTTTGTGCCTGACCCTGGGACGGGGACGGGGGCTGGGACTGTGGTTGGACCTGGTCCTGGGCCTGGGATGTCAAACCGGACAGCCTATCGCTGATTTCCGGGAAGTCCGCGACCGCCAAACGCATGGCGTCCGCCAGCATCCCTTTCGGGTTTTCCGCCAGCCATTCCAGGCAGGGGCCGGCGGCTTGGGTCCCCATCGCGTCCCACGCGCCGGGGGAGGCGGTGGGCAGGCGCAACAGCTTTTGCATCTCGGTCACCGCGAAGGAGGGGGTATCTGTGGCGGGCCACGTGACGATCAGACGTTCGCTGGGCAGTGTGAACGCCGTGTAGATGATGTCCCACTCGTTGGCGATGTGATCGTCCTCGTCGGGCGCCAATTCGGCGCCGCATTTCCGGAGCAGGGTCCGCTCCTCCCGGTTCAGCAAACCGGCATGGGGCGGTGGCTGTGGCAACGCCATGAACGTGGCGCCCAGCAGGATGACGCAACGCGGCGAGCGGTGGCCCACCCGGTCGGCGTCGCCGCAGGACAGCCTATCCAACGCCACCGGGATGCTCCCGACATCGACCCGGGACAAGAGCAACGCCAGCATGTCGCCAAATTCCGACAGCGTGGCGGGCGCGTCATCCAGCAGGTCGACGCACTGCCCCAGCGCGCGGCAGAGGATGTCCCACATTTGCCTGGTCTGATCGGCGTATTGCAATTCGCCCAAGCCGGCAAGCTCCCGGCAACGCGCCTCAAGCCGCTCCGGGACTTGGATTTCCTCCAAGAACCTGTACACAGCCAAGGCATTCCCGCGCACCGTCTTGTCTCCGGCGGCGCGTCGGCGCAGGCAATGGAGCGGGCGCACCACCTGACGCCGCCAATCATTGAGGCGGCGCAGATCTTCCTCGTCCTCAGGGGAGGGCGGGCGCCCGAAGCCGCGAGGCGGCAGGGTCCAGTCTTCCGCGGCGCGCCATGCCGATCCCTTGAGGTTATGCGCCCCGGCGTAGTTTTCCAGGCGATCGCAGGCCTCCGGCGGCAGGCCGAACAACCCCGTTTTGAGCATGGAAAACAAGGCGTCATGGGGCAACCCGCGGGTGGCGGCGTCTATCGCCGCCGTCACAAAGACGAACAGCGGCTTTTGCAGGATATCGTCCTTGCGATCCCAAAACAGGGGGATATCCAAACGGGCGGCCTCCCGCTCGAACAGCGGGGCGTAGGCGCCGAAGTCCCGCGCCGTCACGGAGATATCCCGGTAGCGATAACCAAAATCGCGGGTCAAGGCCCGCACGCGGGCGGCGGCAAAGGCGCACTCGGCCGCCGCATCCGGCAGGCAAAAGGTTTCCACGCGCTCGGCCTCGCCCCGGAAAGCCGGGGCATCCATGCGCAAAAAGTGTTTCGACAGATGCGCCAGAGCCGGGTTTTTGCCGCCGGTATCGGGCAGTACCCGGGAAACGGCGGTCGCGCCCACCCGCGAGGCCAAACGCGCCAAGGAACCGGCGGTGCGCCTGGGGACGGAAAAGAGGCTGTCTTCCGGGCCATCCGGCGATCCGCCGCCCGGCGATCCGATAAGCGCCACCGTCACTTCGTCGCATCCGGACAGCAGGGCGGACAAGACTTCCTTCTCCTGGGCGGTAAAACGGGAGAAGCCACATACGGCCCACGTGACGCCCTGGCCCACGCAGGAGGAGTTCGCCAGCGTGCCGGAGGAACCCGCCAGCGCGCCGGAGGAGTTCGCCCGTGCGCCGGAGGAACCCGCCAGCGCGCCAGCCGCCCTGGTGAGTTGATCCCTCGGGTCGAGATAGAGCTGTCCCACCAAGCTGTCATAAGCGGTGAGGATCAGATTCAGATCGTGAAAGGCATCCTCGGCGCGTCCGGTGGCCGATCGCTCGGACAGGGCCAGCGTCTCGGGGGATACCCGATACATCTTGCACTCGTCTACGACAGGCAACAGGAGCGACCAGAAATCCGGGCGCGCGGAAGCCTCCCGCCACAGGCGCAACTTATCCGCCACTAACAGGAGCGCGCGGCGCAACATAAGCAAGCGACCGCCTTCGTCCAGCAGGGGGGCGGCCATGCCCCCGGTTTCGGACAGCACGCGCGCGGCCAGCCGCCCAAAGGTAAGCGCCTCGACGCGGGGGGACAGGCCCGGGCCCGCCCGCCGGCAGAGCGCGCGTTCCTGTTCATGGGAATCCTGTTCGGGCGCCAGCAAAAAGTGGCGGCCGCCCCGGGATGCCCGGCAAGCCAACTCATCGATGAGCGCATCGCGCAACCCGCCGCCGGAGAGCCCCCAAAGGATGGTCAGCACCTTGCCCCTCCTCATCACGATATTACTTTGATTTGACACAGCAACTAGAACATCCTGTTACGGTGTACGGTGACATGGGCGCCGAGGGTGTCTTCGCCTTCTTCCAGCGGGTTGTCGTAGACGTAGACCTCCATGAGCGCCGGGCATCCGCGCAACGCCGCCAGCGAGGCGATCCGATTGCCTTCCACGGCGACCTCGGCCAATACCGACAGGCCGGTAAGCGGTTCCAAGGAACCGATTTGGTTGTAGCTGACCCGTAGCGTGGCCAGGGCTTTGCAATCCTCCAAGCCGGACAGCGAGGTGAGCTTGTTTTCGTCCAGGCACAGCTCCCGCAAGTAACGCAGGGACGACAGCGGCGACACCGACTGTATCTCCCCTCCTGTGACGGACAGCACCTCCAGGCTCCTACAGTTTTCCAGCGGGCCTAGCGAGGAAACCGGGCACTCCTTGCACAGCAACTGCACCAAGTTGGTATGGGCGGAAAGCGGTCCCAGATCGGAGATTTCGTTAAAGGAAATGTCCAGTGTGACCAGCTGGGTCAACGTGCGCAGGCCCACCACGCCGCGCAGTTTATTCCCGCTCAGGTTGAGTTCGCGCAACGCGCCCAGCGTGGCGAGGGGGGCGGAGTTCGCCAAGACGTTGCGCGAGAGATCCAGGCGGGTAAGGCCGACAAGGTCGCTCAAGGGCGAAGCGTCCTGAATGCTGTTGCCCGCCAGATTCAGGGCGGTCAGGCTGTCCATATCGGAGAGCGCGTCGATCTCGACGAAGCGGTTGTCTTGCAGGGACAGCTCCTCCAGCCAAGCCCACCCCGCGATCATTTCCAAATCGGCGTCGTCCAACGCGAACTGGCGCAGGGACAGGGACTTCAGATGGGTCATCCCCGCCAGCGGCGAGATATCCACTTTGGATCCGTCCCCGTAGAGCGACAGTTCCGCCAGGTCCCGCAGATGCGGCAAATCGGCAAGGCTCATGTAGCGCATGGACTCGGTGTCCGGCGTCAGGCGGGTGATCGCCCACAGATCGGAACTCATCACCGCGCCGTCCTCGTTATCCAACAGCTCGCGAAGCAAACGCTCCACGGAATAATCCTTGAAGTCCATCGGCTGCACGATATTCTCCAGCCTATATTCCCCCCATGCCCATCGGGAGGGCAACCCGTTGCGCACAGAGACAGCCATCGCTTCGGACATGCCAACGGGCAGTGCCAGGGGCGTTTCGAAGAGATCCTCAGCCAGTAAAGGCGTCCGGCCATCGATGGACAAATACCCGTCAGCCCCCTCCGGGAGGGTCAGCCCGACCTGGATCACCTCCTCGTACCGTCCGGGTACGGGAAAGAACGCCGGCGGATCCGGACGGAGAGCCTCGATTTGATCCCTGATCAAGGGATTGGGTATCCCGTCCAGAAAGGAAACGGCGTCGAAAAGCTTGTCTTGCGCAAGATAGACCGCGCACAGTTTCAAATACAGCGAAAGCTGGCTGGCCTCCGCCCCAATCCCGCAAATGAGCGTGTATTCGGCGCGGGCGTGATTGCCGGCGCCCAAGTAGGCGTCTGTCAGTTTCAGGCATAGTTCGATATCTTCGGGCGCTAACGCATAGAGCCATTCCAAATGGCTGGTGGCGTCGGCCGGCCTATTTTCGTTCAACGCCGCTTCGGCCCGCGAGGCGTGGTAGACGCGCAACACGTGTGGCGCGAGCAACACCGCCAGCAACACCAAGACGGCGATCACGCCAATTCTGATGAGCCTGTGCAGCCACACGGCAGACGCGCCGGTTTTTATGAGCCTGTGTAGCCACTTGTGCTTCATCGTTCCACTCCATTATCCATTACCTATTTTACCCATTGCCCATTACCCATTACCCATTATCCATTGCCCGTTACCCAGCCTCCGACTACCCATTACCCATTACCCATTACCCGTTGCCCATTACCCGTTGCCCATTACCCATTGCCCAGCCTCCGGAAGACCCATGTGAGTCGCCGCAAACGCTCCGCCACGTTGTCGTTGATGGCTTCGGTCCGCACGCGCCAACGCCAATTGTTGCCGCCCAGCGTGGCTGGGATGTTGATGCGCGCGTCGGCGCCCAGCCCTAACACATCCTGCAACGGCGCCATGGCGATGCCGGCCGTGCTGGCCCAGGCCGACCGTATGGCGCCCCAGCTCAGCCCCTCGTCGGCCCGGAGGGCCAGATAGTCGGTGGCGAACGCCTGCTCTTCGGGGGAAGCCTCGCAGGTCAGCCATTCCAAAAAGGAGGGCGCGTCGTGGGTTGACGTGTAAAGCACGCGGTCGGGCGCGGCGTTGTGCGGCAAATAGGGATTGTCCCCATTCGGGTCGAAGGCGTAGATCAGCACATTCATACCGGGGAACCCGGCTTTCTTAAAAAACGCGCAGGCATCGTCGTCCAGGTTGCCCAAGTCCTCCGCAATCAGCGGCAGGTCGGGGAAGGTGTTCCGTACGGCGTCGACAAACGTCATGTCGGGCCCCGGGTGATAACAACCGGTCTCCGCGGTTTCCGCATCGACAGGCACGGCCCAATACCTGTAGAACCCCAGGAAATGGTCAATGCGCACCATATCGAAGCAGTCCGCCATGTGCGCCATGCGCGACAGCCACCAGGAATAGCCGGTCCGCGCGTGTTCTTCCCAGTCGTAGAGCGGGTTGCCCCAGAGCTGGCCGGTTTCGGTGAAGCAATCGGGCGGCACGCCGGCTACCACGCTGGGCGCCCCGTCCTCATCCAGCAGGAAGAGGTCGGGCCGCGTCCACCGCTCCACGCTGTCGGAGGACACGTAGATGGGCATATCACCTATCAAGCGAATGCCGCGCCAGTTGGCATAATACTTGAGCGCCCTCCATTGGGTGAAAAAACAATACTGGATGAACTCGTGGAAGGCGATATCCTCGGCCAATTCCTTCTCATAGGCTTTCACGGCGGAAGGGACGCGGGCGCGGAGATCGGGATCCGGCCAATCGTCCAGCGCGACCATGCCAAACCTCTCTTTGGCAGCCATGAACAGCGCATAATCGGGCAACCAATGGGCGTGGGCGCGGCGGAAGGCGGACAGCTTGTCGGACAGCTTCCCGGACAGTTTCTTTTTGCCCCGCTCGAAAGCCAGCCGCAGGAGGGGAAGGCGGTTAAGGTAGAGCAACCCGTAGTCGATCTTGTCGGGGTTGCCGCCACAGTCGCTGGCTTCGCACTCGTCCGGCAACAGCAAGCCTTTGTCGATCAGGCGTTCCAGGTCGATGAGATAGGGGTTCCCGGCGAGGGAGGAGGGCGATTGATAGGGGGAATCGCCATAGCCGGTGGGCGTCAGCGGCAATACTTGCCACCAACTCTGCCCGGATGCCTGCAAGAAGTCGATAAAGCGGTAGGCGTGCCGGCCCAACGTTCCGATACCATATGGCCCGGGCAAGCTGAATATGGGGAGGACTACCCCACTGGTTCGGGGGTTTGACGACATGGCAGGGCCTCCTTCACTGACGATGGGATGGGGCTTCACTGACGATGGGATGTGGATGGGGATGTGGATGGGGATGGGGGTTGATTGACGTTGGCGATGGGGAGCTTTGCGAATAGTTCCTCCAGCCGCGCCTGCCTGCCGGTCAAGTAGAGGTAGCCCCACAACGCCTCCAGGGCGGTGGCTTGGGCGTATTCCTCGCGGGTGGCGGCATGTGGCTGGGTATGGGTCTCAGCGTTTCGCCCACGCAGGAAGACCGCCCGCTCCCCCTCGGATAAATGCGGCCACAACGCCCGCGCGTACGTGGCTTGGGCGCCCGCGCGCACATGGGCGACGGTCTGTTCGTGCAGTTTGGCGGCTGTCACGTGGCCCGCCAAACAGAGCCTCACGCGTACCATGATCTCAAAGGCGGCGTCGCCCACGTGGGCCAGCGCCAAAGAGCTCAAGCGATGCAGTTCGGCCGGGGCTAAAACCGGGGCTAAAACAGGGGATAAGACCGGGGTCAATACCGGGGCTATAACCGGGGCCAATTCATCCATTCTTCGATCCCTCTCCAAATCCATTGATCTTTCCCATCATTTCTGATATAATAGTCATATCTTACTTCACGCAGGAGGTCTTCCATGGCGCCTGTTTACTCAATTGTCGTACCCCTCTATAACGAGGAGGAGGTCATCGCGGAAGCCTATCGGCGGCTGACGGCGGTCATGGAACAAGCCGACGGCGCCTATGAGCTGATTTTGGTCGACGACGGCAGCCGCGACAAAACCAAAGCGATGGCGCGGGAGATTTGCGAGCGGGACAATCGTGTCAGGTTGCTGTCCTTTTCGCGGAACTTTGGGCACCAGACTGCCATTACGGCGGGCATGGAGCGCGCACGGGGCCAGGCTATTGTGGTCATCGACGCCGACATGCAGGATCCGCCCGAGGTCGTCTTGCAGATGATCGCGAAGTGGAAGGAAGGCTATGGCGTGGTCTATGGCCAGCGCACCCAGCGAAAAGGGGAAACCGCGTTCAAAAAGATGACGGCCAGCGTGTTTTACCGGTTTTTGCGCCATATGACCGATGTGGACATCCCCGTGGACACCGGGGACTTCCGCCTTATTAGCCGCGAGGTGCGCGACGTGCTCGTGTCGTTGCCCGAACGCAACCGCTATGTACGCGGATTGGTCAGCTGGGTGGGCTTTCAGCAGGCAGCCGTGCCCTATACGCGGGAAGAACGCTTCGCCGGCGTTTCCAAATACCCGTTGCGCAAGATGCTTCGCTTCGCCGGCGACGCCGTTGTTTCCTTTTCGACAAAGCCACTCAAATGGCCGCGCATGCTGGGCATCCTTACGGCTGTAAGCGGTGTCGGCTACCTGATAGCTCTCCTCATCCGCGCGCTGGCCGTGGGGGTGGATCAAGGCGAAATCAAACTGATGCTGGGCGTCCTGCTGTTTGTGCTGGGCATCTTCATGTTGGCGCTGGGGTTCGTGGCGTCGTACATCAGCCGCATCTACGACGAAGCCCGGGGCAGGCCCTTGTATATTATCGAGGAGGAAACCCCGCGGGACAACTGACATTGACAATGGATCATGCGAAGAGGCATCCTTGCGGGCGATTCATCGAAGATAATGTTATTATCGTAATTATAGCACCTTTCTTCGATCGGGAAAAGGGTTGATGATAAAATTTTTGATCTACCCTTGCATTTTCCGCGACAATCTGCTATACTCTATATCCGTAGCCGTGTGCCATGTGCCATGTGCCATGTGCCGGTTGCAAGTATCCGACGTAGGAGGTGGCCTGCTTGCCGAATATCAAGTCTGCCAAAAAGAGGGTCAAAGTAATCAAGCGTAAAACCTTAGCCAACCGTATGTACAAGTCCGGTCTCAAGACATCCTTGAAAAAAGCGGAGGCGGCGATCACACAGGGCGATCCGGCTTCCGCCGGCGATGTGTACCGTACGGTGCAACGGGATATTGACCGCGCAGCTGCCCGGGGCATCCTGCACAAGAATGCCGCCGCGCGCCGCAAGAGCCGTTTGGCGATTATGGCAAAGGCCGCGGAGGCGCAGTAGTCTTTGTGCTTTCTGGCAGATGCCGCCTGTGCCGTTTGCGCGGCGTGGGCGGCAATCGTGTTTTTTTCATAGCCAAAGGAGCCAAAGGAATCAAAGGAACCAAAGGAAAGGAAGAACCGGTTATGCCGGGAGGGCTACAGTATGCCGGGAGGGCTAAAGCGGATTGCCGAAAACCGCAAGGCGCGCCATGATTACTACATCGAAGTGCGCTATGAGGCGGGCATCGAGCTGGCGGGCACGGAGGTCAAATCCATCCGC
>WRCJ01000040.1 GCA_009784085.1 Oscillospiraceae bacterium
CAGGCCATCCAACAGGCGGGCTATACCATCATGGAGGGGTAATGCCGCGTGCGGCTGTTATTGTTTTGTGCTTTGTAATTGACACAATCATGCCAACGATGTATAGTATACATGATACTGATAATAATGCGAGGAGAGAGTATGATGGCAAAATCGACAATCAGCATCTGTATAGACGAGGATTTTAAAAAACGTGTGGAGAGCCTGGCAGATACGTTTGGCATGAACCTCACAACGCTTGTTACCGTTTTCTTGAGGACGGTGGAGCGCGAACGCCGTATCCCTTTTGAAATCAGTGCCGACTCGCAAAATCCTGAAGTATGAGCTAGAGGGCTATTGGAGCCGCCGAATCGACGATGAGCATCGCCTTGTTTACCGTGTTGCTGATGACCAGATCTTGATTGCCTCCTGCCGCTTCCACTACAGCGACTAAACCCCATATAGGAACAAAGAACAAAGCCCACATCCTGGAGATCAAGTAGGCCATCCAGAAGGCGGGCTATACCATCAGGGAGGGGTAGTAATATAAATACACATCCTCTAGCCCCAGCGGCTGTGTGACCGGCGCAAACCCCTCCGGTTTGCTGTCCCCTACGAGGCGAAGCACCTCCCCATCTTGCCGCAGATATACATTTCCCATTTGATACCGCTCTTGGAGTTGTGTCATCTCTTCCGCGGCGCAATACCGCTCATAGGCTTTCCCGCAGATGCTTGCAATGAGGTTGCTCGGCGAGTCGGCTACTAGTAGCTTCCCGTCTTTCAACAGGATCACTTGTGTGGCGATCGATTCAATATCCTGTACGATATGGGTGCTAAGCAGAACGATTTTATTCTTCGCGATTCTTGCTATGTAACTCCGAATCCGAATTCGCTCTTTCGGATCAAGGCCAGCCGTCGGCTCATCCAAGATCAGGATTTTCGGATCGCTAAGCAACGCCTGCGCCAGCAGGAGTCTCTGCTTCATGCCACCTGAATATCCGCCTGTTTTTCTGTGGGCATCGTCTGTAAGCCCGACAATACTGAGCAGTTCTTCTATTCGCCCTTTTGCCTCTTTCCTGCGCAAGCCTTTCAAATTTGCCATGTAATATAGAAACTTTCTCCCGGAAAACTCCTCATATAAGCCTTGCTGTTGCGGCATATAACCTAGAGTAGCACGGTAGGGCTCGCCCAAAGGCAGGATGTCCCTACTATTATACAACACTTGTCCCGTCTCTCTCTTGCTATTATCTGTAATCAGGTTCATCAGCGTGGACTTCCCCGATCCATTGGGACCTAAGATTCCATAGACGCCCTCGTCAAAGGTATAGGAGAAACGCTCCAATGCCTTTTTCTTCCCATATGTTTTGGACAGGTCTTTTATTTGCAATGTCATGTTTTCCCTCCCAAAGCGATAATCCACGTAACCCATTCCATAACATCCGCGTAAAAAACCACCGCAATTGGTTTGATAATTTCCAGTCCCGAGTTTAAGAGCGCGGATGGCGCAATCAGCAGGATGCTGGCATAGATTACCCCTTGCTTGTGATTTTTAGAAACAGATGAAATTATCATGATGATAAATCCCGTCAGCGTAAGGAAGACGGCCTTTACGCAATACATCGCCGTCAGGAACGCGCCAATGCTGATTTGAAAAGGGAATGCTTCAAATAGGGATAAGCTCTGGATCGGGGCGCCCATATCGCTTAATCCATAGGTATTGTTGATAAAGCTCAATTCGTAGAACCCCATCAGCGCCATGACCGCAACAGAAGAAGACACAACAAAGATGATTTTGTTGCGCCGTAGCTGTCCCCGTCCGTATTTGGTGCTGTTTAGGTTTACTTTCATGTGCGATTGGGTCTCGTAAGCATTGAGCCCCGACAATAGAACCACCAAAAAAACCACGGCATACAGCATATTGCTGCGTATGAAGGAAAGGTTCCGCTCCCCGAACAACACCTGATAACCATTCGCGTTGAGGAGCCATCCGTCAATCTTCTTTTCCGCAGACAGCTTTTCTAAATAGCTTACCTGTTTTGCAATTCTCGCAAATGCTTTTTGCACATTATCGCTGGCATCTTCATTGGACAATACAATATTGATTTCCTCGATTTTCCCTTGGGAAAGCGGGCCATGAAATTCAGCGTAAAAAGTGTTTTCGAAGGTCTGGCTTTCGGTGTATAAAATCGTGTCTTTATTGGGGAGCATGATAAGCAGCAATACGATAGCAAAAAGGGCAAAGATGCCTCTTTGCACCTTGAGGGATTTGTATATTTCCATTCCGAACTTTGGGCTGTATGAAAAAAAATGGATATCTTTTTAAAAAGTGTGTCGAAGACTGCTGGTTCCTTGATTGTGTTTCCAATGGGCTTCTTTATCTTCGCTATGAGTAAGGAAGAAAGAATTCCAGCGATTAGCAGTGCTGTCATGTATAGAAGGGTAATATGGAACAGTTTCACCGCATGGGAAAAGATGTTGACATTAATGTACGGAATCGTGCTCTTTTGTATATCTAGCAGCGAAAAAATGTTGAGATATTTTAGAAACCCGATGGCACTGTTTGGCCAGATATATGCGTAAACCGCATATTGTATGCCGATGAATCCAATGGTAGTCAAAACACCAAGCACAACCTGCTCGATTAAGGAAAGGATTGCCCAAATAAGAATCGCGATGACAAACATACATAGGCTTTTCAGCAGGAGATAAAACAGCAAGAAACCCATAATGCTCATGTGCAGGGTGCATCTTGAGAACATCTCTATGGACTGAACGGGGGCATGGATGTCAGTAACGCTACCGTGGCGAAGGACAGCCAGTACGAATATCGTGCCGTGAAATAGAAATACCGCAACAATGCTAAACCCTAACATGATGGCAATCCGTCTGACCGCTAAAGGGGCGCGCCCCTTTACTGTGCTGTGAATGATGGGCCAAAGTCCGATTTTCCGTTCCGCCAAAAAGGTAAAAATAACGTAGATCAATAGCAGGAGAACAGGATAATCAATGAAGCTAGTCTTCATATAGGACGCAACTGCTTTCCCGTTCACCAAGGTGGGCTGGATGTTTTCCAGCCCACCAAAGTCCTCTTTTGCCTGCATAATGTTGTTCCTAGTAAAGCCCTTCTGTGACAACACCGGCGAGCGCAGCATATTCTCGGCGTTTTCCAGAATCTTTTGTATGCTTTCCCGATAGCTGTCCACATATGCCTTTTGGTGGAACAATTCGTTAAGAACAACCCACTCAAGCATTAACGCATCAATACTATCAAGGGTCAACTGATTGCGTATGGCCAAATACTCATCAAGGAATTTGTCGTTGCTTTCATATAGCTCTTTTATTTGTTCTTCTCTTTGTCGCAACGCATTATTCTCTGGATTTTCTATCATCATGATTTCTAAAAATCTAGTTTGCGCGAAAAACAAATTCTTTGTTCGCAGTTCCTCTTTTTGCGCGAGAAAAGCTTCTTTTGATGTTGCTTTGGCAAACTCGTCCATGAGTATTTTATATTCGCGGTCAAAAGCGCGTTGATCCTCGTAATAGGAGACATCAACGTCTTCTTCCGTGTCTTCCCACAGGCTATTTATTTCGTAGCCAGTGATGTCGATACCTTGCATATAGAAATATCCTGCGAGGAAAACCAGTACGACAAATAGGATGTACAGCCTTTTATTCGATAATATCCGTCCAAGTTCCATAGGATGATCTCCCAGTTGAAGGCTGACCTTTCTCGGCATGGTATTGCCCGTATGGTACTATATCCCGGTTTGCTGCTTCCAGTCGTCCACAACCCCAGTATAAACAATATCGTTCCAGACTATGTCTTCTCCTTTGATCAACTCGTCAAACGAGCAATACGTATAACACAGTCTTTCGTTGTCGCTGCCATCAGTTCGGGTTAAGCCAGGAGAAAACACGGCCCGATCTTCATCAATACTGACAAGGGACAGCCGTATATCTTCTCCATCTTGATTCGTTCGTTTTACGGAAACAATCATCTTTTGTTTTTCAACATCATAGATTTCAACGGCATTCGTAACGATTTGCTCAATGATAATATACTTGTCCATCACATACGGAGTTAAATACCCAACTTCGGCACTTTGCACTTTAACAACGGGCTCTGTCTTATCATCAGTAGGGGAATGCCTTTTCATCTCATGTGATTTATTGTCTAGATAATAAATCTGCCCCGAAACGTCACATGAAGCTATGGCGCTAGGGATGTCACGTAACAAAGGGGCGAATTGCCCATTTGTATCATTCCAGACATACACGTCGGCTATCCAATCCTGTTCATCTTCTGAGCTAACCCGAAAAAAGCTTACAGTAAAGATAACGTTTCCATCCAGTTGAAAGAAATTACCGCTTGGGCCTCTTTCATAGCTGGTAGCTTGCCGCGAAAAAATGATTTCCGTTTGTCCGCCGTCAAGGTTGCATTTGTAGATCTCCAAGTCGCTTCCATTCTCACTGCCAAACGTATGTTTGACCAATAGCACGGCGTTCCGCACAATAGCCGCGTGCTGAATGTTGATGGGGGCATCCTCCATATCCGTGAATGCATACTTCCCAATATCAGCGGCTTTTTCTTTGCGTGTGCCATCGAAAGAAAAACGAATCACGCTAATATTGCTCAATGTCGCGCCGATAGCATACAGGTACTCCCCGTCGCTGAACAGTAGCCCCGGCCCTTTTGCGCTCATTTGCCCACTCACCAGGCCGAAATGTGCGCCGCAGTCTGTCTCTGAGAAAAAGTCAAACTCCCCATCCCCTTCAGGCGGAAGGTGCTTGCATTCCGGTTTTCCGCAAAGAGGACCGCTTTGACCGGTCTCCACATCATAGTAGTAAATAAATCCGTGTTCTGTAGTTGGACTGCTGTATCGTGTCTTCTCTACAATATAGTACATAATATTGCCTTTTGCATAAAAGCCAGCGTCTGTCGCCAGGTGAGCAACATCTTCATTCGTGTCCGGTATCGCAGTTTGCAATTGCTCTGTGGAGAGCACGTCATAATTTTGGCAACCGAACAAATGCATGAGCAATAGTAGAGAAACAGCGATCAATAGCATAGTTTTAGCTTTCATCGTGATCTGTCCTTGTCATTATTTGTGTGTAACCTTAATAAGTTCAAAAGTATTAGTTTTGTTCGAATGTATGTAAAGTCATTTAATGTACCCAAGCTTACCAGCGATGTCTCCGGCTTGCCCTGTTTGGGATATTCCGGAGACACTCTGCTGGCAAGTTTAGATTTCTGCAATTTAGATCATCAGGCTGGCAAACAGGTCATATATCAACATATACCGTTCCAAAGGTGTTTCCCGTTGCTTTACAAAATCCGCCAGTAAGATTGACGCCAGTAGCTGAACCGGTTACACTTTGCCCACTTCCAGATGCTCTGCCCACGACATTCTGACCATTTGCTTGATAGCCATATGCATCGACAGTTAAGCTGGAAGCATATGGCTCTGAAAAGGACGTACCAGATACTTTTGTCGATGTTACGGTTATGGATCCGCCACCCGAATTGTTACTCGCCTTTACAGTCTTAGTACCTAAAGCAGCTAGAGCAGACAGGGGAATGACAGCCATAAGCGCGATAGCTAAAGACAAACAAAGAATTCTTTTTAAGCATTTTACTCATAAACGTTGCCTCCTAATTTTGTGTTTTTTAGGGTTTTTTCAAACTATGCTACTTTCTTAGCGTTATACGGAGAACGCTATCTTGGCTTCCTCACATAGGCATCACTCCTCATGACATGTATTATGTATTTTATTATACCACATATCGTTATATATTGCAACATGTTTTTACATTAAACCGACTTAGACAAAATAATCCTTGCACTGCAAGGATTGCCAGAACCCATCCTGTTTGTCTATGTCAAACCCCTGCGGCCGACCGAGTCTAGGCGGGCTAATCTATCATGGAGGGGGGACGATGGAGGTTATGAGGACCCATCGCGCGCCCGCGCGCGTCCTCACGCGGGGCGTTTGCGGGTGACCATGGCCATGGCGGCTGCCGCGTCGGCTGGGGAAACTTCGCCGTTTTTGAGCATCCGTTCGAGCAAGGTCCCGCCCCCGCCCTTCTGTTGCAACGACAGGGAATAATAGGCCAGGTAGACCATTTGATCCCGGTAGAAAGGGTTGCGGACCAGCGCGACTTCGGCGGGAGAGAACAACTTGATCTTCTCCGCGAAGGAAAGGGACTTGTTCCAGACAAAATCACCCCCGGCAGCATCGCTGTAGCCCATGGCGCGCAGGATGAGGGTCATGAAATGGTCGGCTGTCAGCTGGCCGTTGGGCAAAAACTTGGTGGCCGAGGCGCCTTTGGTATAGCCCTTGCTGTAAGCGTAAAACACATAGGGCTTCCCCCAGCTGGGCACGTCGGTGAAGGGACAGCTGCCTTTGTAGGCCAACGCTTCGTTTTCCTCGCCGAGAAGGCGGATCATCAGGATCAACCCCTCCAGCCGGTTGGTTGGGCGTTGCAGGTTGTAGCCGGTAGGCGTGCCGTTGAACAGCCTCATAGCATTGAGCGCGTCGGCTAGGTCGAAGTACCGGGGCTTATAGTTAGGCGTGACGCGCCAGCCGCCGGACACCGCCACGTCGGCTGTGTCGGAGGTGATGGCAATTCCGCTGCCATCGGCGCCCAGCAAAAGGTAATTCTGATTGCGCGAGACAGCGGCGCCGGGTTTGACCTCGGCGCCTTTTGTTACGTTGATGAGTACGCGCCCGGCGGCGCCGACAGCGGAGGCATTGCCGGAACGCAAGATCAAGCTGGTGCCAGCGCCGCCCGTGACCGTGTCGCCTTTTTTGAGTGTGAGGATGATATGCTTGGCCGATTTCCCGCTCCTCGCCCCATTGGCGTGTTCGAGATAGCGTGAAGCGGCGTTGTCGAGCAAGGTTTTACTGTCAACCTTCATCATGGCCTTGTCTTTTTTGGCGGTCATTTTGGATTTAACCCGGTCGGAAAAGGGCTTCCATGCGGCCTTGATGCCTTCGTTAGACGTATTGTTGATTTTTTGATTGGCATAGCCCAGCGTTATCACCGGGTCGGTTGCCGTGCCGGCTGTCGCCCGGGACACCGTGAGGCCCCCGAACAGGAGCAAAAGCGCCAATGCCACCGGAATATATCGTTTCAAGCCGTACCCCTCCCCGAAATCTGGTTTTCGCCGCCCAAGATTCGCTATTCATCCCGCATTATATACCACGCGGCGGGGTTTGTCAAAGGAAAGGTCAAAGGAAATTATGTCAACAAGGGAGAACAAGAAAGAGCCTGTTGCACCGCATGGCAAAGAAGGGTATAATAGGTAGCATGACTGTTTTATTTATTTGTTGCGGCAATACCTGCCGCAGCCCCATGGCGGAAGGCATGTTCCGCGTGCTGGCGCGGAGAGCGGGCCTTGAAGCCGAGGCCATCTCCTGCGGGTTGTCGGCCTATGTGGGGGCGCCGGCGGCGGAAGGGGCGGTTTCGGCGGCCGCACGTTACGCGGCCGACATCTCGCGTCACGCCGCTAGGCCGATGGGCGCGGAACTGGTGGCCGACGCCACACATATATTGGGCATGACGCGCTGGCATGCCGATGCGGCGCGGCGGCTGTTCCCCGACTGCGCCGCTCGGGTGGATACGCTGGACGGCGCCGACATTCTCGACCCCTTCGGCGGCGGGCAGGCAGTCTATGAGGCATGCGCCGGGCAGATTTACCACGCCGTGGAAGACTTGGTCCGCCGCCTCGCGCAGGAGCGAGAACGGGAGCGGGAGGGCGCATAGGGATGGACAGGGCATGAGCCTGCGGATCGCGCCGCTGCAGGCGCGTCATATCGAGGCGGCGGCGGACATCGAGAAGGTGAGTTTCTCCATGCCATGGAGTCGCGCCATGCTCATGGTGGAACTGGACAATCCGCTGGCTTTTTACTTGGCGGCCGAGGAAGGGGACACGCTGGCGGGGTATGCCGGCATGCATGTCATCCTCGACGAGGGGTATATCACGAACGTGGCGACAACCCCTCGGTACCGGCGTCGGGGCGTCGCCTCGCGGCTGTTGGAGGGCCTCCTTGCCCAGGCCGAGGGGCAGGCGCTCTCCTTCCTGACGCTGGAGGTGCGCGTTTCCAACCTGCCGGCCATCGCGCTGTACGAAAAACATGGGTTCCGCAAGCTGGGCTTGCGGCCCCGGTATTATGAAAAGCCCAGGGAAGACGCGCTGATTATGACGGCGTATCTCAAGGGGCAGTAGCTAAAGGGGCGTATCTGATTGAATGGGGAGGTAGCGTATGCGTATCCTGGCCTTTGAAACCTCCTGCGACGAGACCGCCGCCGCGATTGTGCGGGACGGGCGGCACATATTGAGCAATGTTGTGCTGTCCCAGACAGACCTCCACGCCCTGTACGGCGGCGTGGTGCCCGAACTCGCCTCCCGCCGCCACATGGAGTCCATGGTGGTTTTGTCCGAGCGCGCGCTCGATCAAGCGCAACTCCGCAAGGGGGACATCGACGCGGTGGCCGCCACCCACGCCCCGGGGCTGATCGGCGCCCTGCTGGTGGGCGTCGGGTTTGCCAAAGGCGTCGCGTTCGCGCTTGACAAACCGCTCATCCCGGTCCACCACATCCGGGGGCATATCGCCGCTTGCTATCTCGCGCATCCGGATCTCGCGCCGCCCTTTGCCGCCCTGGTAGTATCCGGCGGGCATACGCTCATCTTGGATGTGAGGGGCTATACCGAGATGGGCGTGATGGGATCCACCCGCGACGACGCGGCGGGGGAGGCCTTCGACAAGATCGCGCGGGTGCTGGGGCTCGCGTACCCGGGCGGCGCCGCCTTGGAGGCGCTGGCCGCCCAAGGCGACCCTGACGCCTATCGGCTGCCCCGCCCCAAGGTGGCTGGCAATCCGCTGGATATGTCTTTTTCCGGTCTCAAGACCGCCGCGCTGAACGTGATGGGCACCGCCGCCGCGAGGGGCGAACCCTTGGACAAAGCGGGGCTGGCCGCCTCGTTCACCCGCGCGGTTTGCGAAACGCTGGTCGCCAGGGCGGCGTTGGCCGTAGAGCGGCTGGGCTATGGCGCCTGCGTCCTGGCAGGGGGCGTGGCCGCCAACAGTACCCTGCGGCGGCTTCTCCGGGAGGCGCTTGGCGGGCGGTCTTTGTATATGCCGCCCACCCCCTTATGCGGCGACAACGCCGCAATGATTGGCGCCCAAGCGTATTACGAGTTCCAGTCCGGCGCAAGGGCCGATATGGCCCTCAACGCCCAAGCGAATTACCCGGTGGATAGCTGAGATTTGTTATGTAAACCGAGTGCAATATTTCGTTTCATGAAGAGTTCCTTTTCCCAACGTGGCATTCTTTGGAAATAACACGGCGAAACATAGTGGACGGACGTTTGGCGCATGGTGGATAACTTGGGGGATAATCTGGATAACTTTTTTTAAAGCCCTCGAAGCGCGGATCGAGGCCGCGATTTATGGAAACCGCAACGGGTCCTCGCCAAAGAATTCCTCAACCGGCGCGCCGTCCACCTCAAGGAGGCGCCCGCGCAAGATCAGTCGCTGGCGGGCACTGCCGGGGGGGTGGCAGGAGATCAGCGTAAGCAGGTGATCTTCCCCCTCTACCGGTTGCATCACCCATGTTTCGGTGTTGGCGACGGCAAAAACTTCGAGGGTCCCATATTTGAATACATGGCCTTCGGAGATGACAAAAACAAAATCCCCACTTTGCATCTTGTCCATGTGGCGCAACGGATGCATCCGGGCGGTTACGCGGTGGCCCGCGATGCAAACATTGCCGGGTTCCTTGGGCATGGGCGTGCCCCGGACGTGGCCGGCGCCCAGGATCAGCTGTTCTTGCGCGGAACCTTCGAAGATATTGACCGCCAAGTCGAGCTTGGGGATCTTGAGATATCCGAGATGGATCTGGATAACGGATAGATCCGGGGCGGCGAATATATCGAAGAGCGATTCGTCGGCAATGCTGTCATCTTCCGTGGGCTCTTGCGTAACGGCGTCGTCATCCCACTGCGGCAACACGGGATCGGGCAGGTCATTGTTGTTGAGATCCTCCTGCGACATACAGAGGATCCGCCAAGGGTAGTTGGCTGCCTCGTAGCCGCCCGCGGTAAGCATCAAAGCCAGGCCCGCAAAAATGAGTATGCGAGCCACAACCCCGCCGGCAGTTATCCGGCGTTTTTCTTTTTTTGCTTTCTTCATTTCTTATTCTTCTTCTTCATCTTGATGTAAAGAGTTCATGAAAACCATCGATAAAAAAAACATGGGATGCATGGGATGATAGTGCTACGAATTTACGAATTTGTGAATCCCGGTTCTATAGGCTCCTGGGGTGTCGTCATGGATTGATCCCCGGGATTTTCGTTTGGACGGAACACCATGAACCAAACCGACACAAAAGCGAAGACAATGAGCACACAGGAAACCAGCACCGGCAGGGATCCCCCCGTGGGGGGGGGCGACAACGGCGTGAACGGGTCGGTTATCACATATTCGTCTATGTCGTCCAGCGGCAAAATCTTGGAGGAAGGATCCTCCACCCCGGGCGTATCGGATGTGAACACGACCAGCCCGGTAGACAGCAAAAGCGCGACGACGGAAATCAGGCACAACGCCACAACAGAGATTTGACGGGATATTCTGGCGCGTTTTTTGAGCGGATGGCTCATGAAGGATCCCCCTGATCTGTACTTTGTTACTTTGTTGCCGACATTTTATCTATCTTTATTATACCTCTATCGGCAAAAATAATCAACAACTTAATGGTGAATTTATGGTGAGTGAAGAGAGAGAACGGGACGAGTGGAAACGCAAGCTGCATCTGGGCTTATCGCTGGCATTTTTCTTTTTGTGGCTTCCCCTGATCGCGCCCCATCTTATGTCCGGGTGGCAGCCACAGGATGTCCTCTGGCGATCGAGGGGCATACAGGCGATCTGCGCGGCGGTGGGCGGTTTTTCCGCCATACTCCTGCTTGACCGCTATACGACGCGCGCCACCGGGAGAAAATGGCAGCACGGGGCCGGCATCTTCTTGCTGCTGATGACGCCGACGGCTGTCTTTGTGCCGCTGCCGCCCCTGGCGGGCCTTTTCGCGCTGTTTGCCTCCTCGTCCTGCGTGGCGTTGCAGATGCTCCCCGCCATCAAGGCATTGTGCAGGGAAACGGTGCCGCTCCTCCCCCTTTGTATCGGCGTGGTGGCGGGCGGCGCGCTGGCTTCCTGCGGGATACCCCTCCTGACATGGTGCGGGCGGACATGGCCGACGTTGTACGGGCTCCCTGTGGTGACCCTCGCGTGTCTCCTCCTCACCGGAGGCGAGGCGATCGCCCGGCATATCGAAGAGGCGCCGCCTGCCAAACAGGATGCGGCGGGTGCGTTGTATGTCATCATCGATCGCATCCCAAAATCCAAGTCGGTGATGTTTCGAAGCGTCGGGCTCCTCGCCTGTTGCGCGGGTTCCTTGTTGCTGACGGCCATCCTATATGCCACACGGGCGGAAGAGTTGTCATCGGCGCCCGTCTTGCAACCGCTATTCCTGGCTGTGGCTGCGGGGGTTTCGATGGTTCCCAAGATTAAGGGCGGACGAAAGCTGCGCGCCTATTGCGCCACGCTGGGCTTGACCTTAGGGGGGCTGATGCTCTCGGCCGGGTTTTTCGGAACGTTCGCCGCCTATGTGAACCTGTTTTTCCTGCTGTTGGGCCTGACCAACCTGGGGCTGCTGACGGCCGAATGCCTCCGCGATTGGATAGCGCCTATCAACCGGACATGCCTGCTGGGCTTTGGCGTCGTGACGTTTTTTCTGTTCCTATGGCTATCCGCCGATCCGGGGCAGCTGCAATGGATGGGCGAAGGCTTGTCGGGCGGGGTATCGGGCGGGGGCGCGTTTGCGGTAACGGCTGCGCTCTTCGCGATCACGCCCCTCACGCTCGCCGGGCGTCGGGGCATCGCGGCCCGGGGCACCGGGACCCGGGGGGAGATGCTTTGGGAAGGGAGCGCCAAGGCGAGCAGGCGGGAGGCGGCGGCGGCGGAAGGGGCAGTGGCGACGGCGGGGGGCGCGGGGGCTGGGGCCGAGGAAAGGGAAGGGGATGAGGCCGAGGCGGAGACGAGGGCAGGGGCGAGGGCGGAAACGGAAACGGAAGCGGGGAATGCCTACCGGTTCCGGAGCGGGCTGGAAGACCATTTGACCGCCACCGAGAAAAAGGTGTATCGGCTCATCCTGATGGGGTATTCCAACCAGCAGATGGCCGATGAGCTTTTCGTCTCGATCAACACCATCAAGTTCCATATCAAGAACATCCTGCCCAAGGCAGGGGTAAGCAAAAAGTCCCATCTCATGGGGCAGCTGGGGCAACGCGCGCGCGAGGGGGCAGACGACGCCTCAGGCGCCGCCACGGACGCCGCCATTGACGCCGCCGACGAGGGATAGTGCCACATGTGCCGATGTGCCGAAAAATACTTGCTTTTTGATCCGGGATATGCTATGATAGGCGCGTCAGCTCGTTTGCATTGGTAGGCGCCGTTAGCTCAGCTGGATAGAGCGTGTGGCTACGGACCACAAGGCCGGGGGTTCGAATCCTCCACGGCGCGCCAACGCCCCGGAAATCTCGCGGTTTGTTATTGCAAGCCGCATGGTTTCCGGGTTATCTTTTAAAGACAACGGGGTGATCTTCTGGAGACGTTTTACGAAAAAGAAAAATCCGCCTTGCTGGCGGAATTTGAAACCCACGCGGATAAGGGCATCCAGTCGGCCTCGGTCGCCGAGAGGCAGGGCAAACACGGGAAGAACCAATATGACGAGCAAAAAAGCGAGGGAATCGGCAAAAAGATCCTGCACAACCTGCGCGATGTGACCACCATAATCCTGCTCTTAGCGGCGGTATTGTCCTTTTTCATGGGGATTTACCATGACGAGGGCTTCATTGAATTTTTTGTGATCATGGGCATTGTCGCCCTGAACATGGTGTTGGCGATCTCGCAGGAGCGCAGCGCCGAAAAATCGTTGGCCGCGCTCCAAAACCTCAACAGCCCCCACAGCTTGGTTGTCCGCGACGGGATTCAAAAAGAAATCGATTCGGCGGACCTCCTGCCGGGGGATATCCTGTTGCTCAGGGCGGGGGATATGATCTCGGCCGATGCCCGGCTTTTGGAGAGCACGGATCTGGCGGTGGATGAATCGGCCTTGACCGGCGAGAGCATGCCGTCGGAAAAGGACGCGGGCGCGGAACTGTCGGGCAAAGTGGCGATAGCCGACCAATCCAACATGGTCTTTTCCGGTTGCCTGGTCACGGCGGGGCGGGCCCGCGCGCTCGTCGCCGCCATCGGCATGGACACGCAGATGGGGCTCATCGCCGGATACCTGAACAATGCGCAGAAGCTGAAAACACCGCTGCAAACGCGGATAGACAAGATTGGCAAGGTCATCAGCGCCGTGGCGATCGCCTCGGCAATCGTCATGTTTGCCTTGGGTTTCCTGCGGGGCGCCGACGCGGTGGATATGATCTTCGTGGCCGTTTCCCTGGCCGTGGCCGCCGTTCCCGAAACGCTGGCGTTGATTGTCACGCTGTCGCTTTCCCACGGCGTGACCGAAATGGTCAAGAAAAACGCCTTGATACGAAAGTTGCCCGCCGTGGAGACCCTGGGCGGCACCTCCATCATCTGCACCGACAAAACCGGCACCCTGACCCAAAACCGCATGACCGTCAGGCGGTTGTGGCGGGAAGGCGGCGACGCCTTCGACGCCGGCGACGCGTTTACACAGGAGCAGATGGACTTTGCGCATAAGTTCGCGCTGGTCGTCAACGCCTCGGCCGAGACACAGCCGGACGGGACCGTAAACGTCACCGGCTCCCCCACCGAAGCGGCGATCGTCCGGCTTCTTCTGTCTCACAAGGGGGACAAAGGCCAATGGGAAAAGCGTTACCCGAGGGCCGCGGCCATCGCCTTTTCCTCCGAGCGCAAGATGTCCACCACCATCCACCGCGATCCGGCGGGCGGGTATTTGGTCCTGACATGCGGCGCCTATGACAGGGTTCCCTTTCAGCAGGTCTCGCGGGAGAGGCAGGGGAAACGCGACGCCGTCCACGACACCTTCGCCCATGAATCCTACCGGATTTTCGCGCTGGGCAGCCGGCACATCGACGTGTTCCCCGAAAAAGACCGCTTGGGCGACGTGGAGGCCCAGCTCACCTTCGAGGGGATCGTCGGCATCATCGACCCGCCTCGCCCGGAATGCGCGGGGGCCATTGCCACCGCGAGGAACGCCGGGATCCGCACGGTCATGATCACCGGGGATCACGCGGTTACGGCGGGCGCGATCGCACGCCAAATCGGGTTGATGCCCGAGGGCGGCCGCGTGCTCACCGGCCTGGAACTGTCCGCGATGGGCGACGAGGAGCTTATCGAGAACGTGGCGCAGTATTCGGTCTATGCCCGGGTGTCCCCCGAGGACAAGATCCGCATCGTGGAGGCGTGGCAGGAGCA
>WRCJ01000041.1 GCA_009784085.1 Oscillospiraceae bacterium
ATGAGTCTTTCCATGATTAGCAGTACATTGGAAGGTTATGGGATTCCTGCTGACATCATCGACTCTGCCCACAAGCAGACTGAAGCCCAACGCGCCCAACATCCCAGGCAATGCTCTGAGCCTGAACGTTAACTCATTAACGAGCATGATTGGCAAAAGCGGCGTTGGTTGAGACCAGCGCCGCTTTTGCATAGGGGTTCCTGAATGAAAGGAAACTAGAAACGAACGATGATATGCAGGCTGTCGTAGGGCGCGGCATCCCTGACGCGCCGGTGCCCAAATCATTGACAATTGCCTGTGGATGGCAGGATGAACTTACCGTAGTTCGGAAGGTAGAATTTTCTGATGTATGGAAGAAACTCACAAGAGTGTATTGGCTAAATGCACTTTTTATATTACTGAAACGGGAAAAAGTAGAAAACAATCGATAATATTATACCTGTTATCCCAACAACATAACCACTAACAGAAATAAAATCTCTTAAGATAGCCTTTTTTCTTAAGTTTTCAAGCTTTTTATAAGAATCATTTATTAGCTCATATACAGCTGAACATTCAATAAATGCTGTGTCGTATTTTGTGTAAGCTTCGTCAAGGCTTTCTTCGTTATCAGAAGACAAAGCTAAATCTGTCTTTCTCGCTTCTAACAATAAATCAATTGCATTTTTCCGCATTGAAAGTAGTTTGGGTAAAAATTCACCATTATCAACAAGCGATAAATCCGTTCGTTTGTAATTGTTTTCAAATTCCAAATACCTATCTTCGTAAGCCATGCATATATATTTATAACAATCAAGTATAGCACGCTTTATATGCCCTTCCGCTTTTGATAGATTTTTTTTCTTTTTGGACAGCTTTTTCAGATAAGTGACATTTCGCAAAATGTGTAAATACTGCTCTGATTTCATTTAATATCTCAATCGGGAATGTAGTATCAAGCAACTCGTATTGTAAAATATATGGACAAATTACATTAATATATTTTTTATAAATTTCATTGATGCGTTCTTCAAATGACAGCAAAAAAACACCTCATTTACGCAAAGCGTCTATCCTTATATTTATTTCAGACATTGTTGTTATTCTTTTTCTTGTTAAAAGTGGATTTCCTCTTCCGATTTTTCTTGGGTCATACTTTCTTGAAAACATTAATTTGTTTCCGGTTTTTGTTTTAACATAGGAGGCTTCATCATTACTGCTCAATTCAGATATTCGATGAATTGGCAATCCAATATTACTTTCCAATACTTTTTTTGCTCGATCGCTAATCATAACCACTACAATTCACTCCTTTCGAAAACACAGACATTATTTTACCACAAAGAATTAAAAATATCAACGATTTTTGAAACGGATTGAAGAAAGTTTAATATTGATGTGGTTTACTCCGCGTCGGCGAACTTCTCGCTATCGAACCTGCCTCCCCATTATCAGAGGAGATGGTGGCCTGACCTCAGCCCCAAGGGCGCAACGGACAGGCAGTGCCGTCAAGCGTAATCACGGGTAGGCTGGAGCTGGGTATGGCAACGGTAAAGGCCATGGTTGCCGTTCTCGTCGTGAGGGCGCCTGTCAAATAGAGCTCGATAGGTTCCACCAAGAGCGAATTATCCTCGCTGGAAACAAAGGCATCGCCAAGCGGCTTGCCGTTTTGAGAAGGGATATCCACCGTGTAATATCGCTGGCTCGATGTGTCATAGACGCTTAGGAAGCCGTCGGTGTTGATAAATGCGATAAAGCGGCTGTCAAGCCACGTGTATTCATCATACAAGAAATGCCCTTCGATGCCAAGATCGATAGAACCTTCTCTATATATACTGGCCTTGGGGCTGAAGAAATTGTCGCCAATGATCACGGTGTCGTCGGCGGCAATCGAATACGGAACGTCCTGGGGCGTCTCCCCGTCACGGCCGAAGGTGATGGTATGCTTTGCCCTGTCAACAGCGAGGATGGGGGTTCGGTGTACTGTATATTCCTCCTGCCAGATCCCAATATCAAGATAGCGCTGCCCCCCCGTGTTGTATTCCCAAAGATGATCGGCGTGTGTGTCAACTAAAGCATGCTCATTTTTGTAATGATTGTATATGACAAACCGATTGTCCAGCCAAAAGAAATTGTACGCTTGCCACTCATCCCACAGGACAGGCGCCCGCCGCCCGTCCAAGAACCAGAGGCAAACGCCCGATTCATCCATCTCAGTCTGATCGCCTATATAGATCATGGTTTTCCCGTCGGGAGACAAAACGGCGTTATCATAACACTCTTCCTTAAAGGTCTTGTTCCCTTCCAGCCGTTCCTTCTCTAATTCGAACATCAGATCCTTATCCAGATGCCATTCTAGGTGTTCTTGTGCGGCCAGGCCCTCGATGACATTCGACCCTGATTTGAGCCGGACGCCAGGGAGGATTTCCCCCTCGTAATTGCCATAAATGTCGAGGATGGGCCAGTAACTACCAGAAATAATAAAGCCATTGGCAGCATATTGAACGCCGTGATCAAATTTTCTGCTGGAGTGTTTGCTTACATACCCGCCGCCTTGGGGAAACCAGTGATCAAAATCCGGCCAAGCGGTCTTACAAAAATCTATCACACGCTGTATTTCTTCCTCTCGTCTTTCATGGTCGTCCATAGACCATGCAGCTTCTTCCGTAGGATATGGGGGTCCGAAAACGTTTTCCAACAGCGGGAGCAGCTCGGGCAATTTTGTCTCATCATACTTTGGGTGGCGGTAAATGGTCACTTCCCTGCGTTTGGGGCCTTCCAATCCGTATCCGTCCGAGAAAAAGATGTAAAATCCGTCTGTCTTGTATCCAAAAACGTCCGGGTCTTTTGACGCAAATTGCGGTTGCCCCAATTGGGCGACGATCTCCTTGTTGGATGAATCGATATAGACGCCCGGTAGGATCGCGCCGTCAAACTTGCCCGCCAAAAGGATGCTGTGGACAGAGCGCGTGCAGGCCGTCCACATAGACCACCCTTCCCCGTTCTCGTTAAAGCGGACGTACGCTTGCGGGCCCGAAAAATAGAAATACTTTCGGAACATGCCATCGGGTTCTCCGAACGCCCGGTAAGCCGCCTCACGATCTTCACAATCCAGCAATGATTGCAATGTCGGATGCAGCGCACCTACATGGATCGCCTCAATCGGCTGGTATTCCAGCGTCAGATTTGGTATGGGCGCAGGGCTTGGCGCCGGCGTGGGCGGCGTTGTGAGCTCCGGCGCCGGGGAATCCACCTCATTGCACTCCTCCCCGTCCCCGTCCCCGTCTGTGACGGTCACAGGCAAAGCGTCGAGGCCGCAAGCCGTACACAGCAATAGTAAGATAATGCAGAAAAGCATCGCGGTCAGGTTGTGGTTTTTCACGAGCGTTGTATTCTTCACCTTTATCACCTTTTCCCTGATTTGAGGTACTCATTTCCGCAGGTAGGAAACTCCCTGTAATCTTTAGTATATTTCATTTTGCTCTGTTACGCAAGCCTCTGGGCAATTTTTTGAATTGCCAGTTTCAGAAAACCAAAACAGCCCCATGAGGGGCTGTTTTGGTTTTCTGCTCGCCATTGTCTATATCAATTTAATATGTCTATTTTTCCTGCGCCTAATACTGAAATCCCCAGTAGATCATATCTTGGGCGGGGCGGCCGCAGGCTATGCAGCTGTCGCTGAGGCGTTCGCCCTGGAAGGGGATGCAGCGGGATTTCATGCCGGTGGCTTCGTAGACCAGATCCTCGCAGTGGCCGTCGCCGCACCACATGGTCTTGATAAAGCCGCCCTCGCCGGCCAGATCCGCCATTTCGGGCATGGTCACGGCGGCGCGCGTGCGGCGCTCCAGGTTCAAAAGGGCGGCTGCGCGAAGGTTTTGCTGAACTTCCTCCAGCAGCGCGATGGCGGCGCCGGGCAGGTTCTCCCGTTGCACGGTGCGCTTTTCGCCGGTGTCCCGCCGGACGAGTACGCAGGCGCCGGCGGCGATGTCGCGGGGACCCAGCTCGGCGCGCAGCGGCACGCCCTTCATCTCGTGTTCGGCGAACTTCCAGCCGGGGCTCTGGTCGCTGTCATCCAGCCGGACCCGCAACCCGGCGGCGGTCAGCGTCTCTTTGAGGGAGCGCGCCGCTTCCATGACGCCCGGCTTGTGGGCCGCCACCGGTACGACGACGACTTGCGTCGGCGCGATACGCGGTGGCATCACCAAGCCGTTGTCGTCGCCGTGGGTCATGATAATCCCCCCGATGATGCGGGTGGAAAGGCCCCAGGAGGTCTGGAACGGATAGCATAGCTTGTTATCGCGGTCGGTGAATTGTATGTCGAACGCCCTGGCAAACCCGTCGCCGAAGAAGTGCGAGGTGCCGGATTGCAGGGCGCGCCCGTCGTGCATCATGCACTCCATGGTGTAGGTTTCCTCCGCGCCGGCGAACTTCTCGCTATCGGTCTTTCGCCCCTTGACCAACGCCAAGGCCAGGGATTCCTCGGCGAAGGTCACGTATGTCTCCAACATGCGTAGCGTCTCGTCCATGGCTTCCTGCCTCGTGGCGTGGATGGTGTGCCCCTCCTGCCACCAGAATTCGCGGCTGCGCAGGAAAGGCCGGGTGGTTTTCTCCCAGCGCACCACGCTGCACCATTGGTTGTACAGCTTGGGAAGATCCCGCCAGGAATGGATGATATGGGCGTAATGCTCGCAAAACAGCGTCTCCGAGGTGGGGCGGACGCACAGCCGTTCGGTCAGCTTTTCCGCGCCGCCGTGTGTGACCCAGGCCACTTCGGGCGCAAAACCGCGCACATGATCCTTTTCCTTTTGCAGCAAGGACTCGGGGATAAACAGGGGCATCGCCACATTTTCGTGGCCGGTGGCCTTGAACATGGCGTCCAACGTGTCCCTGATGTTTTCCCAAAGCGCTTGGGCGTAAGGCCGTAGGATGACACAGCCCTTCACGCTGGAATAGTCCGCCAGGCCAGCCTTTTTCACGACGTCGGTGTACCACTGCCCGAAATCCACATCCCGCGCGGTAATTTGCTCCACTTTCTTTTCCCCTGACATAATAAACCTCCTTGCAACGTTGTACGATACTTCAGTAATATCTACTTCAATAATATCTCTTGCGTTTTGACACGATATCCGATATAATGGCTTTGTAGTGAAAGCGTCTTTGTTTTTGCTAGTTCAGAGAGAAAGGTGTGTGAAATTTGTGAAATTTATCTTTACAGAGAAAAAAATGGAGGTTTCGGAAGCGCTGCGCGACTACGCCGAAAAGAAACTATCAAAGCTGGATCGCTTTTTTAAGCAAGAAGCGGAGGCGCGGGTCGCCTTTAGTGTCGAGCGCGGCCGCCACCACATAGAGGTCACCTTGTTCCACGGGGGAATGGTCTACCGCGCCGCCGAAGACACCAGCAACATGTACGCCTCCATAGACAGCGCCGCCGCCTATATCGAGCGTCAGATACACAAGTACAAGACCAAGTTGGGAAAACGCCTGCGCCAAGGGGCGTTTGACAAAGAGATCCCCGGCGCGGGCATCGGGCAGCCGGAGGCAGGGGCAACAGGCGATGACGAGGATGAGGCTTTCGCGATCATCCGCACCAAGAAGTTCGACCTCAAGCCCATGACCAACGAGGAAGCCATTTTGCAGATGAACCTGCTCAACCATCAGTTTTTTGTTTTTCGGAATTCCTCGATGGGCGGCGCCTTTTCCGTGGCTTACAAACGGAGCCGGGGGGGGTACGGCATTATTGTGGGGGAATGAAATCCCGGCCCTCCGCGGCCATGCGGTAGATGGCCCGGATATCCTCCTTGTCTAGTCTTACATAGTTGCCCAAGCCGTTCCAACGGTTGGCGCGATCTGTCATCTCGTCTATCCTGTCCGGCGGCAGGCCGGCGTCCCGGAAGCTGGTGGGCATACCTAGCCCCCGGAAGAAAGCTTCCAGCGCGGCGATGCCTTGGGAGATGATTCGCAGGTCGGGGTTCCCGGCGGACGGGATGCCCATGACATGCGTGGCGAAACGGACGACCCTTGTTTTCTTGATTTGCGACACATATCGCATCCACGCCGGCAACATGATGGCCAGCCCCGCGCCGTGGGCAATGTCGTACAACGCCGACAATTCGTGCTCCATCCTGTGGGAGGTCCAATCGCCTTCCCGCCCACAGCCCAAGAAATTGTTGTGGGCGACGGTGCTCGCCCATACAATTTCACTGCGGATGTCGTAATTATACGGTTCGCGCAACGTTACAGGCCCCAGTTTGACGACGCTTTTCATCGCGCCTTCCAGCATCAGGTCGGTGACGGTCACATGCCCGACGCGGGTAAAGTAGCGTTCCATCATGTGGGAGAGCATATCGACCACGCCGCAAGCCACGTGGTACAGCGGCAACGAAAAGGTAATCGATGGGTTGAGAAGGGAAAAGACGGGGATCATGCCGTCGCCTTTGCATGTCAGTTTGACGCGGGCCTCTTCTTCGGTGATGACAGCGCGGTCGCTCATTTCGCTGCCGGCCGCCGGGATGGTGAGGATTGTCCCGACGGGCAGGGCGTTCGTGACTTCTTTGCCGCCTTTGAAGGAATCCTCCCAGAGGTCTCCGTCGTAAACGGCTTGCGCGGCCATGGCCTTGGCGGAATCGATGACGCTCCCGCCGCCCACGGCTAAGATAAAATCCAGTTTACGGTCCCGGCACATCCCGGCGCCCTCGCGCGACAGAGACCAGCGCGGATTGGGCACAACGCCGCCCAGTTCCTCCCAGGGGATGCCTTCGGCGTTTAGGGACGCTATTACGCGCCCATATAGGCCATTCTTTTTGATGCTGCCTTTGCCGTAGTGCAGCAGGACACGGTGCCCGCCATGGCGTTTGACCATTTCGCCCGCCCGTGTTTCGGCGTCCTTCCCAAAGACAATCTCGCAAGGGTTATAGAAAGTAAAATCAACCATCAAAAACCTCCCTATATATTACATGTACATGTCCAGCAACATCCCGCGCAATTCGTCCACGGCAGCCATCAGCGACAAATTATCGGATTGCCCGTCCAACATCTGCTGGGTCAGCTCTTCGATTTTTTTATTGATACGCTTGATGAGCGCGTAAAGGCGATGCCGACCCCGCGCGTCCAGCGCGGATTGTTTTTGAAACGCGAAGGCAAAGTGCACAGCCTCGTACATGAATTCGGCGACCATCTCTTTGTACCGCTTGAGTTCCACCATGTCGCACCGGCTGGCCATCACCGTACCCTGTTCGGTGATGCGCTGGTGCAGATCGTTGAGTTTTTGCACATAGTTGGCCCTGGTGAGCTGGGTTATCTCCCTGTGGAAGGAGGGGGCGGCCGCCTGGGCGCCGCGCCGCTCCACGCCGACGCCGGCGTGAATCATCCCTTGCATTGATGTCAGGTCTTGGATCTTCAACCGATAAGACACCTCCCCATGATGTGAGTCGCGATTCCCATATGATTGAACTATTATACCACCCGGACGCGCAATTGGCAACACAAGGAGTTGTTATAGGCGATGTCGTTGAGGCGAATCAGGAAACTGCTGGCCGTATCGGACGTCGAGAGCCCATACATCTGGGATTATTTCGATCCGGACGTGTTTGGTGGGGTGGACATGATCCTTTCCTGCGGCGATCTCTCCGGGGAGTATCTGGATTACTTGGTCACCATGATCCCCGCGCCGTTGTTCTTTGTGCCTGGCAACCACGATAAACGCTTCCTCGAATCCCCGCCAGACGGCTGTACCTCCCTGGACGGGCGCGCGCTGACCTATCGCGGCGTGCGCCTGGCCGGCTTAGGCGGATGCAAGAGCGGGCGGCAGTCGGCCTACGAGTATTCCGAGAAAGGCATGAGCCGGCGCGTAGATGTTTTGTCGCGGCAAATCAGGCGGCAGGGCCGCTTGGATATCTTCCTCTCCCATGTTTCGGCGCGGGGATGGGGCGACAGCGAGGATACTTACCACCGGGGTTTCCAATGCTTTACCGGTTTTTTAGATGAATTTAAGCCACGATACCACTTCTTTGGGCACACGCACATGGCGTACGGACGACATGCGATCCCCAAGGCATATGGATCGACGCGCCTGGTGAACGCCTGCGGGTACCGGTTGATTGAATACGGATAATGGAATACTATGCTGTTCACATATTCGCACAGGTGTGGTATAATGATTGCAAGTAAGCATGGGAGGAATGTGCTGTGAAGAACCGTGTCCAAGTCAACATCGGGGGTCAGGAGTTTGTTCTCCTTACGGAGAGAGACGAAGACTATGTCATGCGCGTTGCCGCGCGGACGGACGAGGAAATCATGGGGCTGGCATCGAAGATGACAAAGGCGCCCGCCGCGCAAATCGCGGTCTTGGCTGCGGTCAACTTGGCGGAGGAAGCGTTGGAGGCGGTCGAGACAGCAGAAAGCTTGCGCGCGCAGCTGAAAGGTTTCCTGGAAGAGGCGTCCCGGCTCAAGCAGGAAAACGCCGATCTCAGACGGGAACTCACCAGAATGAAAAAGGATAGCGGGAGGGTTTAGCCCGACATGGAAATCCTGGCCCCTGCTGGTTCTGTGGCTTGTGTCGAGGCTGCGGCGCAAAACGGCGCGGATGCCGTCTATATGGGGTACGGCGCTTTTCACGCGAGACAGAACGCGCCCGGATTCACAAAAGAAGAGTTTTTCGCGGCTATCTCGTATTGCCGCGTCCGCGGCGTAAAGGTATACGCGACGCTCAACACATTGGTTTCCGATCGCGAGCTTATCTCGGCTGTCGGGCTTACCCGCGAGCTGTTCACGGCCGGCGTGGACGCAGTGCTGATACAGGATTTGGGTATGCTGCGCATGGTGCGCATGGTGGCACCCTCGTTGCCGGTGCATGCGTCTACCCAAATGGGCATCCATAGCCTGGACGGCGTACGGCAGGCGCATGCGCTGGGCTGTTCGCGAGTCGTGCTGGCCCGGGAGCTGTCGCGGGAGCAGATTGCCTTCATCTGCGCGAACTCCCCTATCCCTGTGGAAGTGTTTGTCCATGGCGCCCTCTGCCTCTGCCATTCCGGTCAGTGCTATATGAGCGCGGCCATCGGGGGACACAGCGGCAACCGGGGTTTGTGCGCCGGGCCATGCCGTATGCCCTACAGCTTCGAAGGCCGCCCGTCAGACACGTATCCGCTGTCCCTGAAGGACTTGTCCCTGTTGCCCTGGTTGCGCGAGCTTCGCGAAATGGGCGTGGCGGCGGTGAAAATCGAGGGCCGCATGAGGGGGCCGGAGTACGTGGCGGCCGTGACCCGCGCCGTGTCCGAGGCACTGGCCCTGGATATAGGATCTGGCCACAAGGCCGAACACAAGGCCGAACACAAGCCCCACCATTCCCCCTTTACCGACGGTTACTATACCGGGTCGCCCGATCTTGCTATGTTCGGCCCACGCCGGCCCGATTCCGCCAGCGTGCCTGTCGTAGCATCCGGGAAACCCCGTTCCTCCCACGCCCAGCCCGGCGGCACGGAGCCGCAACGGGTCCCGGTGCGGTTTGCCTGCCTCCTGACAGCCGGGCAACCGGCCATGCTCGCCGTGGAGGACGACCAAGGCCACACGGCGGCTGTCCAGGGGCAAGTCCCCAGCCGTGCCTTGGAAAGCGCACTGCCCGAAGCAAAAGTCCGCACCCAACTCTACAAGACCGGCGGTACGCCATACCGCTGCGTCGAGGCGCAAGCCCAAGTGGACAAGGGACTCAACCTGCCGACAGCGGCGATTAACGCCATGCGCCGCGAGGCGTTGGAGAAGCTGAGCCAGCTTCGGGGCGCGCCGTATGATGTCCACGAGGTAAGCGAGTTCAAACCGGGCCTAAAGTATCTGTTGCGCCGGGAACCCCCTGCCTTTACCGTGCAGATCACCCGCACCGAACAGTTGACCGGCGGGTTACTGTCGCTGTCGCCGTCGTTGCTGTATATCCCGTTGTGGGAACTTGTCCAAAACGCGGAGTTGTTCAAGTCACTATTGGATCAAGGCGTCCCCATCGCGGCGTCGTTGCCTTGGGTATGCACCGACCAGGAGGCGGGGGACGTCGAAGACATGCTGAAGGCGGTCTGGGCGATGGGCGTCCGCGACGCGCTTATCGGCAACTTGGGGCAGTGCGCCATGTGCAGTGCGCTTGGCTTTACCCTGCGGGGCGATTTCGGCCTCAATGTATACAACTCCCAGGCGCTGAAGACATGCAAGCAAATGGGCCTGCGCTCGGCCGCGCTATCCGTAGAACTGGGTTTCGCGCAAATCCGGGATCTTTCCCATTGTATGGACACAGAGCTCATTGCCTATGGGCGACTGCCCCTGATGCTGACAGATCATTGCCTGATCAAGTACCGCACGGGGCGTTGCGCCTGCGAAAATAAAAATGTGTTGCACGACCGCATGGGCGCGTTGTTTCCCGTCTTGCCCACCTACCGGTGCCGCAATATCCTCTACAATGCCCACAAGATATTTTTGGCCGACCGCCAAGAGGATTACCGGCGGATCGGGCTGTGGGCCATCCGCTTGCTGTTCACCACGGAGAACCCCCGCGAATGCCTGCAAGCCGCGGAGCGGTATTTGGGGCGCGGGCCGTACGAACCCAACGGGTATACCAGGGGGCTGTATTATCGGGGCGTGCAGTAGCTTGGGACAGGGACAAGGGATAAGGGATTGGGTAAGGTAACGGTTTTATGATCATTCTGGCTTCCGGGTCGCCGCGTCGGGCGTTTTTACTCAATATGCTGGGCATCCCCTTTACGATTATCCGCCCGGAATGTGACGAGACACTGCCCGCCGGGTTGCCCCCCGCCGAGGTGGTGCGCCGGCTTTCGGCGCGCAAGGCCGAATGGGTGGCGGCGGCGATTGCGGGGCGTGCGGCGGCGGTGGCAGGCGCGGTGGCGTGCGCGGGGAGCGCGGCGGCATACGCGGAGGGCGCGGCATGTTCCGATGAGGATGATATCATCGCGGCGGACACGCTGGTTCTCTTGGACGGACGCCTGTTGGGCAAGCCAAAGGACGGGCAGGAAGCCTATGACATGCTACGCGCCCTGTCCGGCCGGGCGCATGACGTGTATACCGGGCTTGCCGTGCGGCACGGCGGCGCAACGACTTCCGGCGCAGAGGTTACCCGCGTCTTTTTCCGCGAGGTATCCGACGCGGAAATCCGGGGCTACATCGATACCGGCAGCCCGATGGACAAGGCGGGCGCTTACGGTATACAAGATCGCGGCGCGTTGTTCGTGGAGCGCATAGAAGGCGATTTCTATACCGTAATGGGCCTCCCGCTGTGCATGTTATCGCGCATGTTACAGTTGTGAGCCAACGATAAGATTCCTATAAGGAGAGTACCGTGCGTTATTTATTCAGGCATAAATTGCTGATGTTTGGGCTGATCATCGTTTTGCTGGTCAGCATCCTTGCTTTTATATCCGCGCTGACAGGGGGTTATGCTTCCCCTGTTTCCAACGCCCTCGGGAACATCTTCAAGCCGTTGCAGTCCACGGTCGTGCGGCTGTCCGACCAGCTGGCGTCGGTATATGGGTATATGTACCAATACGACGCCCTTCAGGAGGAGAACGCGGAGTTGCGAAAACGGATTGCCGAGATGGAGGAAGAGGTGCGAAAATCCGAAAACCTCAACGACGAAAACGCGAGGTTGCGCAAGTTGCTGGGGCTGTCCGAACGCCGTCGCGACTTTGTCCTGGATACGGCCACCATCACGGCGCGGGATGTCTCCAACTGGTCTTCCACCTTTACGATAAGCCTCGGATCGTCGGGGGGCATACAACCGGGCAATTGCGTGATCAACGAGGAAGAGTTCTTGGTGGGCGTGGTCACCGAGGTTGGCTTGAACTGGGCAATCGTCTCCACGCTCATCGACACCGATATGGAAGCCGGGGCGTACAATTTCAACACCAAGCAGGAAACAGTGGCCGAAGGCAACTTCGATTTGATGCGCCAAGGGTTATTGCGCCTCTCCTATCTCTCGATGGACGGCGACATCAAGAACGGGGATCTGATACTGACGTCCGGTATTGGGGGCATGTTTCCCCGGGATCTGATCATCGGGACCATCGTGGATTTGCAATCGGATGAGACCGGGCTTTCGGCTTATGCGGTCGTCAAGCCGACTGTGGATTTGGACGCCCTGACACAAGTTGCTATCATCAAATCCTTTGAGATATCGGAATGACGGCTGATGAACAGAAACTACCGCATTATCTTCAAATGGTTATCTTATGTGCTGTTCTTGACGGCTTTGGCTGTGATCCAAACCAGTTTGCTGCCCAATCTCAAATTGTTCGGCGCATCCCCCAATTTGCTGCCGATTGCGGCGACCATGGTAGCAGTCCTGGAAGGCGGCGTGCCGGGGGCGTTGTTCGGGTTGCTGGCCGGGCTGTACTGCGACGCGATTATCCCCAAGGTGGATGTGCTGCATACGGTCTATTTGTTTGTTTCCGGTTTGGTCATTGGGCAATTGGTCGCCGCGCTGTTTAAAAAGAACTTGGTGACGGCGGCGCTGTGCGCCATCGCTTCGCTGGCTGTGCTGGATTTTTTCCTGATGTTGCTGTTTTTTATCGTCCCCCGCCGCGCCGGCATCTCCTCGCTACTTCAGGTGGCGTTGCCGGAGATCCTTTTTTCCGCCATCCTCTCCCCCCTGGTGTACGGGCCGATACGATGGGCAAACAAACGATGGGGCGAGGAGGAAGAGGAATGACGGGCCGCTGTGGCAACCCAAGTGGTTGGTGGTCGTGGCTAGCGGCATGGACACGGACACGGACATGGGCATAGACATGGATATGGATATGGATATGGATACGGATATGCCCATGGATATGTTGATAAAAACATATGATGCCGGGCAATTTGACGTGGCCGTGGTCGGCGCGGGGCATGCCGGCATCGAGGCGGCGTTGGCGGCCGCCCGCCTGGGATGCCGGGTGGCGTTGTTTACGATGCAGTTGGACATGGTGGCCAACCTGCCCTGCAACCCGGCCATCGGCGGCACGGCCAAGGGGCATCTGGTGAGGGAAATCGATGCCTTGGGCGGCGAAATGGGCCGCGCGGCGGACGCCTGCTGCATCCAATACCGCATGCTCAACCGCAGCAAGGGGCCGGCGGTGCGTAGCCTACGCGCCCAAGCCGACCGCCGCGCATACAGCACCCACATGAAACGCTTGCTGGAAAGCGTCCCCAATATATCGCTCAAACAAGCCGAGATCGTGGACATCGGAGTTCAGGACGGCGAGGCGCGTTGGGTGGACACCGCCTTGGGCGCCCGTTATACGGCGGCGGCCGTGGTGGTGGCTACCGGGACTTTTTTAAAAGCCCGTACCATTACCGGGGAGACCGCGCAAAACAGCGGCCCGGACGGGCAGGCGCCCGCCAACCGGCTGTCCGATTCCTTGCGGCTCTTGGGGTTGCCCCTCCAACGATTCAAGACGGGTACGCCACCGAGGGTCAGTGCCAGGAGCGTGGATTTTTCCCGCATGTCGCCCCAGCATGGCGACGACGATTGCCCGCCCTTCTCCTTCCAAACCGAAAACCGGCCGGTGAACGCGGCCCTTTGCCATTTAACCTGGACGACGCCGGACACCCACCAGATCATCCGCGAGAATTTGCACCGCAGCCCTTTGTATTCCGGGAAGATCCACGGCGTGGGCGCGCGCTATTGCCCCTCCATCGAGGACAAGGTGGTGCGTTTCGCGGACAAAGAAAGGCATCCGCTGTTTATCGAGCCGACCGGCGTGGATTCCGACGAACTGTACATCCAGGGCCTGTCCTCTTCCCTGCCCGAGGACGTGCAAATATCGATCCTGCATTCGATCCCCGGCTTGGAGCGCGCCGAGGTGACAAGGCCGGCGTATGCCATCGAGTACGACTGCCTGGATCCGCTGTGCCTCTCCCCCGCATTGATGTGCGGCGACACGCCCGGTTTATTCTTCGCCGGGCAGATCTGCGGCACGTCGGGTTACGAAGAGGCGGCCGCCCAAGGTTTGATAGCCGGCGTCAACGCGGCGCGCCGGGTGGGGGGGCAACCGCCCTTCCAGCTGGACAGGGCCAGCTCGTATATCGGCACGTTGATCGACGACCTGGTCACCCGGGGCACCAACGAGCCTTACCGCATGATGACCTCCCGATCGGAATTCCGGTTGTTGTTGCGCCAGGACAATGCCGACGCACGTCTGGCAAAGTTCGGTTACGAGCTGGGGCTGGTTCCCTCGGGGCGTTTTGAAAAGACCTTGGAGAAATACCGGCGCGTAGAGGAGGAAATCCAGCGTTTACACGGCGTGATTGTGCCGCCTTCCGCGTCCTTTGCGCGTTTCCTGCAAGACCAAGGCAGCGCGGTGCCGATCACCGGCGTCTCGATGGCGGATCTGGTGCGCCGCCCGGAATTGTCCTACGAC
>WRCJ01000042.1 GCA_009784085.1 Oscillospiraceae bacterium
ACTTTATATGTCCAAACCTGACCATCTTTAAAGTTAGGATCATTGTAGCTATCGATCCATTGACCATATGCGTTCCCCTCGTCGCCTTCCTGATCAATGATGACGACATTGGCGATCATCACGGGAAAATTGGCGACGAACGCATTTGACGTGATATCGATTTCGCCCACATGAAGGACTGTTCCGTCCTCGCCAATAATATCCCCGGGCTCCGGGCTCACAAAAGACATGGGCTGTATCAACCCCGGGTCTTCCTCGCCCATCGTCCCGGCGTCTCCACTGCCCAGACCATCGCTCAGAGCATCGCCCTGTCCTTCGCCCAGCTCGCTGCCCAGCTCAAAGTCCAACCCTGCGCCGTCGACGGGAACGCCCGGCTCGGTTCCGCCATCATCCATGGATGTGTCAAGCTCCGATCCGTCGTCGCCGGGGTCGGCCGTCGTTTCGGTGCCGCTCGGCTCGTCCCCGTTGGGTCCGGGCGGGGGGCTTGGCTGGGGGGGGGGGGGGGGTGCGGGCGCGGGGGGGGGCGGCGCGGGGGCGGGAATCTCGGAATACTCGGTCAGCGCGGTTTTCACCGTGGCGCTGGTATCGTAGGTATCGATATGCACGGAGAACTGCTCGTCATTTCGGGTGATGAAGATGAACTGGAGGCCGGCCACGCCCTTGTTGGTCACCAGGTAGGCCACCGACGGCTCTGGCAAAACCGCCTCCGTATCCTCATAGATGGCGCGCACCGTGTCTACAAGGTACCAGGCGGTCCCGTCGTCGTATTTATCCATAAATTGGAGGCCTACCGGCTCGGAGAAGGGCAGCTGTGCCAAGACCTCGGACCGGGTGTCCGCGTCGAAGAGGCTGCCGTTGGTCACAGCCGCGCCGCAGAGCAGCTTGAGTTCGGCGACGGTGTAGTAGATCAGGACGCCCTCGTCGAGCAGCGTTCCGTTTTCGTACTGGGCGTACCGCGAAAGCGGGGACAGCGCCGAAACGGCGTTACGGTTGCCGAAGACGCCCCCGACGCCGCAAAACACGGCTCCGGCTAACAAGACAACCGCCAACAAGAATGCCAGCGGTTTGACCGCGCTTCTTCTTGATCTCATTTCTTTCCTCCCGGTAAAAGCAGCCACTAGGATCGTATAGGTCAACGAATCCCCCGCAACAAGGCTACGGGGCATCCTCCGTGGTTGCGTTTTCAGCTCGGCGCGCCGTGGGGCGTCAGGCCAATAGAGGGCATTGCGATACAGAAATTCCTACGGCAACGCCCCAATGCATCGCAAGGGTATGACTGTCCTTCTGTATGTATATTCTTCGATGTATCGCTACACTTCTTATGGATTGCTACTTTATCACGTATCTTTGTATTTGTCAACAACAAAATGAAAAGTTTCTGAAATATTTTTGTTAATTCCTACCTATTCTTTTGAATTTTTGCTTAATCTATCACTTTTCTGTGTGTTTCTACTCGTGATTCCAGGGCGTGATTCACGCAAAGTTTGCCAGGTGTTCGTCAGGTTTCATTGTCGGTGACGGGCTACATTGTCGGCGACGGAACCCCACGACGATGTACGCGCCATCGTCTCTAGTGACGCTCGTCACGTACATGCCCATCCGCGTATCCGCCCACACAGCGCGCGCCTTCCGGGCGCTTTTTCCATATTGCGGTTTTGGCGAAAATGTGGTATCATTCAAATGTGAGGGGGTCTTGCCTTGACGGAACTCAAATACAAGTTTACCTATGATACATTGTTCAAAACTTTGTTCGTAAAATTCCCCAGATTGCTCAAACGGCTCGTTGCGGCGACCCTCGGCATAGCAGTTGATAGCATATCGGAGTTCGCAATCACGAATCCAGATATACCTCCGGGCGCAATCGGCGACAAGTTTTGCCACCTTGACATTACAATGGCCCTCAACGGGCAGCTTATTAATCTTGAGGTCCAGGTCGAGGATAGAAAAGACTACCGCGAGCGTAGTTTGTATCATTTTGCGCGTGTATATTCGTCCGCGCTTCAATCGGGCAGTTTGTACTCGTCGCTTCCGCGTGTCGTTATCATCAGCATAGTGGACTTTTTGATGTTCGACTGCGCGGAGTACCGCTCTGAGTTTAGGCCTATTGAAGTAGACCGTCACGAATTGCTGTCGGATAAATTGGCTATGCTCTATTTTGAAGTACGGAAACTCCCGAAGGTCAGCGACCTTAATAGCGAATTGGAATTTATTCTGTCGCTGTTCCGGGCGAAAACGGAAGAAGATCTAAATCAACTTGAAGCATTGGAGGTGCCTGTCGTGAAGCAAGCAATCAGGGCGTACCGCGAAGTAGTGGTATCCCCCGAATTTAAGGAATTGGAGCGTCTGCGCTTTGAAGCCAGCTGCAATGAAGCGTCGGCTTTAGAGGACGCCGCGCGAAAGGAGCGCGAAAAATGGCAGTGCGTAGTCGCTGACAAAGATGCGGCTCTTGCTGACCGAGATGCGCTGATCGCCAAACTGCTGGCGCGTCTCGGCGAAGCCCCACGTTAGGTACGCGGGCGCGAGGCCACCAATCCTGCAATCACCTGCACGTCACACGGTCATCATGGTTTCGCGCTGGATTTAGGGCATAACAACAAAAGCACTGCGGGGGACGCGCCTAAGGCGCCGTTTCCCGCAGTGCTTTTGTTGTTCGGTTAGTTCATGTTGTTCTGGTTGCCGCCTCGTTAGGCGCGCAGCAGCGCGATGATTTTTTCCACCATGGCGATGATCCCATTCGCGAAGGCCGCGTCGATCTTGCCCTGGCTGATGTCCTTGCGCAGGGAATCGACGATGTTCTGGTACTGTTTGATGGCGTTGTCGATCTTGCCCATCTCCAGCTGTTTTTCCGCGTTCTTGAGCGACGACGTGACGCTTTGGTAGCTGCCATTGTTGCTGAACAAATTCTCCCCAAACCCATTTTCGAGGGCGTCGCGCACTTCCTCCGAGAGCATCTCCAGCGTGGGTACCGTCACGAGGCAGGCCGCGGTCAGGCCATTGGCCGTCCTCGCGGTGATTGTCGCCACGCCCGGCGAGAGTGCCGTCACCAGCCCGGTTGGCGACACCGTCGCGACCGATGCGTCGCTGGACGACCACATGACGGCGCCGCCCCCGGCGCCGGCCGGCAGCACCGTCGCGTTGAGCTGCAGCGCGTCGCCCGGACTAAGCTTTGCCTGCGTGACATCCAGCGTGATGCTGATCGGGACAACTTCGACGACGATGTCTTCGGCTTCCATCCTCACATACTTATGGGCCGCGCTGTACTCGTAACCGACCGGTGGCGCGGCTATCCCCTCGCCGCCCGGGTCGCTCGCCGTTTCGCTCGCCCACCAGAGGTACTCGCCGGGGAACGCCATCCTCTGCGCGTCCACGTCGTATAGGGCGCCATAGTCACCGACGGCTGCGACAATCCCGCCGTTATATGCCATAGCGCTTCCTCGCAAATTGATGCCGGCGCTGTTGCGCGCGCCGCCGATGCCCATGACCGCGCCGCCGTTGACCGTCATCGCTCCATTGGCTACCGAGATGCCGGCGCCGCCAGTCCTGGTGTTGACGGCTGTCAGTGTCCCGCTGTTGACGGTTAAGGAACCGCCGGCGATATATAGCCCCCGCGTCCCGCCCGAGACATAGAGGGATCCATCGCCGAAAATGGTGAGGCTGTCGGTGGCCTTGATGCCGCAGTTGCTGTACGGCTCCATATTGCTGTTTGTGCCGTTCAAATCCCCGGTGTACGTCGAGACGAAGCTGTTCTCGCCCTTCAGGGCGATTGTCACATCACCGACGATGTACAGCGCGGTCTCATAGGATGTCTCCCAGACAAATCCATCCAGCGTCAAAACCCCGGTGTCGCCGTCCCAGCTCCACGCTTCGCGCTGATCGAGATACGGGGCGCCGTTTACATAGAATCGCAGGAACTCACCCTTGGAGGCTATGAAAAACAGTGTGTTGACGCCCGTCGCCGCCTGCGCGATGATAGGCAGGGCCATCATGATTGTCAGCACTGCCAGAGCGAGGGCCAGTGCGCTTTTGATTTTCTTCATGTTCCGCTCCCTCCAAAATCTTCTGTTTGTTAGATACCCTTACATTCTATGCAATCCCCATAGAAAAATCAACCCTTGCGCGTCGGGGAATTGCATAAAAATTTTGCAGTCCTTCCGCCATGACTGACTGCCATAGCAGAAGGACCGCAATCTTCTTCTATTTTTTCTTTTCTTCCCGTTTCTTACGGATCGTGGTTATGAAGATCATAGCCAAAGCAGCCATGGCGAGGACACACGCCGCCGCCCATAAGAGTACGTTTTGATCGTCGCCGGTCTTCGGCGGGTCTACGACAACATCGTAGTCCGGGTCGTCCCGCGGCGGCCCCGACGGGGGGATGGTCTCATCAGGCGGCTCGCTCTCTGGAACCAACGGCGGCACAGTGGGCGAGATAGTCTCGTCCGGCGGTGGGCTTTCGTCCTCCCCCGGCGAGGGCGGCGGGGAGGGTACCGTCGAAGGCGGAGGAGACGCCGACGGGGGCTCCGACGGGGGCGGAGAAGGCGATGGCGACGGGGGCGGCGTGATGGTGTCGTCAAACTGGGCGTAGAACTGCCATTCCACGGCGGCTAGGGAATTCTGGAAAAAGTTAGGGAGTTCTATGGGGACGATGATCGTCACCTCGATGAGACCAGTCCGCCCGGCAGCCACCCACCCCAGCGAAGTCCAGCCCGGGCCGTAGAGGCCGCTTTTGTCGCCGCGCAGCCATCCGCTGTACAGCGGCGGATTGGTGGGCGCAAAGGGATGCGTAATCTTGATGTGCACCGCGTCCAGCAGGTAATCGCCGCCCAAGGTCGTCTTGTCGTCAAAATCGGCGCCGGGCGTCGTCAGGTCTTCGGATATGGCGCCGTCCAGGCTGTCGTTCGGGTCGTGCGTGACCGGGGCAGTCCTCATGAAGAACTCCACCGCCCGCGAGTAGTTGTTGGTCAGCCTGACCGTGAACGAACGGACATCGCCCGGCTTGAGGCCCTTGGTGGCCTCGCCGAAGAAATCGGTGATCTGCCGGTTGTCCCAGACTGTGTAGATCGCCCCCTCGATCAACCATGGGGCTACGCTGGGTCCGTAGAAGTCTACCGATCCTGGTCCCGGCGGCACAGCGGCCAGGGTGTTCGCCTGGAAAGCCGAAAGCGATAGCAAGCCACACAGCAGGACGGCGGACAAAGACTTTATGAACTTTTTCATTATCTAATCCCCCCTGTTGCGGCCAGTCTGTGTTTTGGACGCAGGATCGGCGAACATGTGAGATGTTTCCCTTGTGCGCCGCTTCCGGCGGCGACCCGGACGGGCCGCCAGCCGAAATGCGGCGTTCCATTATTTAGTCACGTAAGGTCTCAAGCATACCAAAGATAGCACTCGCATTAGAGGGATTGATGCCGTATTGCCTAGGATTCATGATTCCCCAAGCACCATACTCGCTGGAGTCTTCCGGGAAAATAGCGTCCCACGCAACGGGACCACCAAAGCTATCAACAATAACATTGTCAGACTGTACCCCATACGCAGTTAAATCAATAGATAAGATGAAATTATGGAAGGCATTCGGTAACTCAATCGGGATTTGGATTGCCTTAAATATATCATTAGCCGCGGCCCCAGCCGCAAGTGGTTTCAATTCCGCATTTCCTGAAGTACCGGTACCCTCTACGTAATACCACGCGCCATAAACAGTTATTTCTCCCGTATCATAATCTAGGCTAAATGTTGTTTCTGCGCCATACCAGTCTTCCCAATTATTGGTTGCGGCCAATGATTCTACCAGCTTGCCAATAATCGGTGCAAGATATTCTTCCCAATCATCTGGATCAGCAGAACCGGTTTCTGCTTCCAGAGCCGCAAAGAAAGCATATCTGGAAGGAGGGGTCATTTTGAACTCACCGGCAACCTTGACATATAGGGGGATAGAACCCGTGTTCATTACGTCGGGCGCCTTAGCCAGGACGTCGCCCGGACGGACTTCCGTCCATCTGTCAAATCCAGACCAATCACCATCAACTATTTTGTTAATGACATTTTCACCCTGCCAACCTTCAGAGTTAGCGCCGGTAACGTATACAGAGTTTTCGGGAACATGCGTAAAATCGTTAGTATTGCCGCTGGCGCGGTACAAAGCGCCGCCGGACTCCCGGATGATCAAATCCGCGTTGTCCATCTCTGCAACGTTGGTCGCCGTGTCGGACATGGCCGACCACAACATCAGTGTCCCGCCGAGAACCAAACCCACGACCAGGGTGAGGGCCACGACGAACAGAATGAGTTTTTTCTTGTTTTTCATTTCTTGTCTTCTCCTTTTTTTGTTTTTTTATTTTTTGTTTCCATCTCTTCGCTGGGGAAGGTCTTGCCATGCTTGGGTGGGGGTGATTCCGCAGCCCCCGCCCAGCTCGCGCGGGAGCGTGATTCCCCCCTCCGGTTCGCCTCGCGTATTAGTCTTCAAAAAAAGACTAGATTCCGGAGGGTTCTGGCCCGCCGAGCCATTGCAGGTGCTGGCTATCACTCCCTTCAATACGGTTTTTGCGGGGATATGCGGGGTGGGGTATGCTGGGGTTCGCTGTTTCTTTGAGCAAGCGTAGACTTTGCGGTTTATGGTTATGGTATCAATGCCGGAGCATTGAACGCTACAGAATAACCTGCTTGCGTGGATTTATTGGCCGGATTAATAAAAATATATGGATTGTTGTCCGACTGGGCGAGGTAAGCCGTGAGGCGCAAGACGATCTGCACATCCGCCAGCCCCAGCGCGGCGTAGAGTTCCAGCTGGCGGGCGGTGAGCGTGTCCAGCGGGAATCTGATGTTGGAGAAGATGACCTCCGTGGCGGCTGGTTGCCCGCCCCCGTCCAGCGGAGGCAAGACCTTCAGCGTACCGGCGCCGTCCACATAGTAGAACCAGCCTACGGTGGGATCCCCAGCGTCCCGGAAAAAACGCCAGCTCGGATGCAATGAGGGTATGGTCAGCGGATCGATGCCGTCATCGTAATAGATGCCCGCCATAAGGGCTTCGAAGAGATCCCTGACATCGCCCTCCGAAAAGGTGTGGGTGGTATGCCCTTCCGATGTTACCATGTCCGCTAGATAGGCATAATCCACCTGTTGCGGGCCATCATAGATTTCCAGCTCTACCTTTACCTTGACGTAGGCATCGCAGGCGCTTGCTGGGTTTGCGTCACGCCGCTCCACCTTGGGCTTCTTGGTAATGTCGTCCCCCGGTTGCATGGCGCCGTAATCCAACGTATAATCGCTGCCGTCGCCCTCTTTCCAATCGTCGGTCTCGTCGGTTTCTATCAATCTGGCCGAGAGGCCCGACCCCATCGCAACGATATTCTCGGCTGTAGCGGACCTGGATGAGAACAACATCAGTAAACCGCCCACGACGATGCCCGCTACCAGCACCAGGGCTACCATCGCGATTATGCGTTTCTTCATTTTCAGCGGCTTCCTTTCCTGTGTTTTCGAGAACCTCGGAAAACTGCGGGCGTTAAGGCACGATATTGCCAAACGCGGCCTTCGCGGCGGCGGCGCCGGTCAGATTCTGGTCGTTGTTGGCGTTGGTCTGCACCGCCTCGGCATAGACGGCGATGTCGAAGGAGGACAAATCGTATTCCGGCGGGCTGGAATCCGGTATCAGGTAGTCGTCTATATCGACGCCGCCAATCAGCTTGACGTGCGTGAACAGCGGCTTAGTTTGCTCGCCAGGATTCAGGATTTCCTTGTAATAGTAATAGCCGTCGCCGCCATCTTCCCAGTACAGCGAGTTGATACCTTGCACATAGGTTCCGCCGTCATCATAATACAATGCAAACTTGTCCAGCGCCCCGGCCAGCATGACCCGCACATACGAGGGGACACTGCCTGTGTTGGTCACGGAGGGGTTTTTTTCGATATGGTCGTATGTGAGGACGCCTTCGAAATCTTCCTCGACCTCCGCCTGCACATAGCCCGGTTTCATCGCATTGGAGGCGCTGGGTGTCTTATGGGTGAACATGGCGTAAGTCGCGCCCGCGTACAAGGCAATTGTCATGATCGGCGCCATGGCCAGCAAAGCGATGCGGCCCATGGTGAGGCGGCTTTGGCGATCCATGGTCGGCGCCTTGCGCCGTTGTATCCGTTTGATCTTTTTGTCAGACGCCCGCGTTTTCTTCTGGCGCCGCCCTTCATCAAGCAATCTGATTTGGCAGAGGAAATCTATTTTTTCATCGACGAGGACAGCTTTCATCCTTTCGAGGGCCGCCATTTGTTTGTCCAATACGCGGAGCTTCCGCTCCAGCTCTCTTTTCTCCCCGGCGGCGGATATTTTGCCCGCGTCAATCTGTGTGGCAAGCGCAAGCTGTACGGGCGGCGCCTCCTCCCCCGGCTCTGATGCTGCGTCTGTATCCTCTGGATCGGGTTCCTGTACGGGCGGCGGCGCAAGCTCCGCCTCATCCTCCGCCTCATCCTCCGCCTCAGGCGCTGCTTTCTCCCCCTCGGGCGGCTCGGGCGGCTTTGCGCCTTCTTTTGACGTTTTTCCCTTCTTCTTGGAGGGGTTTAGGAACGCGGGCACCAGGAACAATACAATCAGCAACGCCAACAGGAGGGCGCCCGCCGCAATGCCTTGCTGCGTGCCCAGATTCATGATCAGGTAGCCCAATTGCGGGATGCGTTCTTTCCAAGCCTGCCCCACAATCGCGCTGTAGGTTACTGCGGTGGCGTCGTTCACGTTGTTGGCATCGCCCCTGACGATGAAGCTTTGGCCTTCGACGGCAACGATGCGGTGGGTGACGATGGTTTGCTCGTCGAAGTGGAATGCGATTACGTCGCCGACATCCAGGTCTTCGGGTTTTATATTGGTATCGATGAATACCAGGTCGCCCTCTTTGTAACTGGGCTGCATGCTACCGCTGAGGACGGCCATGGGCATGTGGCCCATCAGCTGCAACACGATCAGAGCGCCGGCTGCCAGGACGACGATGATGAGGATCGTGACGCCCAGCGCGTTGCAGATGGTGGAAATGACCTTTTTGGCTTTCATTGCCCGCCACCTCCTTCGCCCTCGCCGCCTCCGTCGCCGTTGCCATTACCGTTCCCGCTGCCGTTGCCGCCGCCAACGTATGTGAATTGGTTGACTTTCACTTCAGAGGAATTGGAGAGGTAATCATCGGAGACTTTCTCGTTGGAAAAGGTGACCGTGATGGGAATTGTGTCGTCAACGTCCGGCAACGGAAGCTTTGCTTCATTGAGTTCGCCAAAGACGGACAGATCGAGGACTATGCTGCGGTACGGGTCTTCGCCTTGTTCACTGTACGCAAAGTCATCCAATGAGATGTCCAATTCTACCGCATAGCTGCCGTAGCGCATGTTGCCGAGTTCCGTGACGATATAGATATAGCCATACTCAAGCGCAAACGCGGGACTGCCGCCGCCATCGCGCTGGAACACCACCCAGTACTTATTGTCAGTGTACAGAGGATCCTTCGAGACATCCACGATGCCCACCCACGTGTCGAGAAGCTCGGCGCCCAGCAGGACGTCGTCCGGATCCGGGCCGGGGCCGTATTTCTTGATCTCGAACAGGAACCTGGGCGCCCCGTGCGCGGCCCCGAAAATGTCCTCCGTCAATTTGTCTTTTTTGACCGTAAGCATGAGGCCGTTGTTGGCGTCGTTGCCAACAAAGAGGAACAGACCGGATGTCGTATCGTAGCTTACCAGGCCGTCCCCGCCGCTTATGCCATTGATTTGCGGGCTGAATGGATACGGCCCGTTTCCGCTGTCAAAGTCGCCGACGGTGAAATATATGGGTTCGTCGAGGGGATAGTAGTTTTCGGGCGCCTGCGTCTCCACAAGCTTATAGTCGCCTGGCGCGAGGAACGGGAACACAATCTTGCCATCTGCGGTCGTATTGACGGGCAAGTTGACTTGGGTCTCGACGGTCTGCCCGTTCCCATCTTGTTCTATGCGGTACAGCTTGAACTCCGCGCCGTCCAGCCAGCGCTCGTTGTCCGGCGTAGCGTCGTACTTGTACAGCGTGATGGGGTGGACCAGCTTTGTCCATCCGTTGACGCCGAGGGGCTCGGTACGCGGATGCGGGGCCAAGGCACAGTTGGGGCCATGATGTACATGATTTGGATCTTCGCAGCCGCAGTCATGATGATCCCAATATCCAAGTTCCAGCTTGGGGCGGTAGTCGTCTGTAACACTCGCGCTTCGGACAACTATAGGCGCAGAATTCGGCCTATTCGGGTCGTTCTCAATCTCATAGTAGAACCATTCATTCAGATTAGCCGGATTTTGAACGGCAATCAGCAAGTTTTTCTGATTGCTGGACTTGGCGACTGTCCACGCCTGAAAATTCACCGCAACCCCATTCACCGTCGCATTACCGGTGCTGCTGCTGATTGACAAATAACCCAACATTGACACAGGCCAGCCATCCAAAAACGCGTCAAAAGGCGCCGGCGGCCAAGGATCGCTCCCGGGAACATAATCATGAAAGTCAAATGATATATTATTTGGCGTCCTTATTGTAATGCCACGCACCGGATCCGTAAGCTCAAGGGCTCTTATCCTGCCTTTTCCGGTATCATTACTAGAGTTATTGTTGTAGTATTCTATCGTATACGCGGGGGTGAAATTAGAAGATCTGGAATAGTAATACCCGTTTTCCTTTTCCGGCGTAAAGTGGGCTTCCCCCATGCCGGTATAGTATATGCCTTCCACCAGCTCGTCTTTGTCTATCAACTGCACATAGTAGGTCAGTTTCATGGAACCGTTCGCTTCTGTGGTCAACTCGGGATCGTCCCCGCTGATCGTCCAGACCAGTTTTTCCTGCACAGGATCCCAAGCAAAGCCAGAGAGTCCGACATTGTGCGGGGCAATTGCCGACAAGTCCCCAATCGTCAATCCCGTATAATCATACGCGCCGTCGCTCTGAAGCGTACCGGGCAGCGGGAAGCCGGAGGGATCGCAGAGGTAATAGTCTACCAAGTCATCCCCCTCGAATTGCCAGATGAAATCCGAGATGACCAGGTCTGTGCCGCCGTCCAGCAAGACGTCCTTATAGCCAATGATGATCCTCTCGTTGTCGCTGTTCAAGACGTAGGCGCCAGTAATCGGATCCGTTTGGTAAACCGGCACGCGATAGGGTTTGGCCCAGGCGTACAGCGTGATTTTAAACAAACCGTCGGGACTCCCCGGATTGACCGGTTCCACCACTTTGTATGTCCAGACCTGACCCTGGAACAGGAAATTCTCTCCGTCCCAAGTGTCGCCGGGACTCTGCTGATTGTAATGATCGTCGTCGATAAAGCCCAGGCCCCACATAGAGCCGTCGTCGTCCTGGTCGACGATGATCAGGTCGGCTACCGTGACTTCCGCGTCCACCAAAAATTCGGCGCCTTTGACTGTCGGATCGGATGGGCTGACCAAATAGGGTTCATCGTCCGGATCGATCAAGGGGTCGCCGCCCGGATCGAGTATGCCCCCTGTGGCGAGCGGCGAGAAGAACGGGGTTCCCAGCTCGTCGGCTTCGGCATCCATATTGGTATCGGTCTCGGTCTCGGCCACGCCGCCGGCATCCCGCGTGGTATCGGGATCGCCGATGTCCATGTCGGTCGCGCCCAGGTCGGTCGCGCCCGGCTCGGTCGCGTCCAGGCCGCCCATGTCATCCCCATCCGGATCGGTCGACAGCTGGGGCGGCGGATCGGGATCTGGAACGGGATCCAAGTCGGGATCCGGCTGGGGCTGGGGCGACGGCGGCGGCGCTGGCGTTGGCGACGGCACCGTGGGCAACGGCGTCGCCTCGGCGTATTCCGTCAGTTCCGCCCGGACGTCTGCGTTGGAGGCGTGCGTGTCGATATGCACCGAGAACTGCTCGCCGTTTTTGGTGATGAAAATGAATTGCAGCGCCGATATGCCCCGGTTGGTCACCAGATAGGCCAGCGAGGGTTCGTCAGGCGCGATTCCATCATCCGGATAGAGGGTCTTCACGATGTCCACCAGATACCAGGTAGTCCCGTCTTCGTACTTGTCCATGAACTGCTGGCTGACAGGCGGGGAGAAGGGCAGCTGCGCCTGTACCTGCGCCCGCGCGTCAGCGTCGAAGATTCGGCCGCCCGCGACGGCTTGGACGCAAAGCTGTTTGAGTTCGGCGACCGTATAGTATATCAGCACGCCCTCGTCGAGCAGCGTACCGTTGTCATATTGCGCATACAAAGATAGCGGCGATAGCCCCGGCACGGTGTCCGGGCTGCCCATCACAGATCCCACACCGCCCGGCGCCATCGCCGATGCAAATAAAGCCACTGCCATTATTATCGCCAACAGTTTGGCGAGCCTTCTTCCCGTACCCATAGCTCTCATTCCCTAACCCGTTCGAACCAATCTTTAAGATGGTTTCCGTAAAAGTGCAAGCCCATTGTGCTAGCAGATTGACATAATGTAGAAATAATCTAATTATTATACACGATATATAAGTAATGTACAAATATGTTGGCATATCCTGCCAAACAACAGCCCACTATATGGCAGTACAATGCACATTGTGAAGGCTGTTTTCATTATAAACGAGCGAGTCTTTGTTGTCAAGTTCGTTTTTTAAAAAAGTTTGAAAAGTAGCACAATCGTATGCATTCAACATATACATACGATTGTACGCAAAATATTTATGGGAGTAGCATAAATATTTGCAGAAATCTGCTTTGTACACATCGTTATACGCTTTATCGCTGTTGCAATTTGTCGTAGTTATATTTGTCAATGTGTCAATCTTTTGTGTTGTATTTTTATTTTATCTACTAATGTGTGGTGCATTTGCGCATTCTATACGTTATATATAATTATAATGTATCATCGACGAAATTAAATATTTCATCCGATTGTTGTATTTTTTATCCCTCAGCCGCCGTCAACGCGCCGTATCGCGGTCGCGGGATTACCTTTTTGAAGCCTTGAATTTAATCAGCCTTGTGATCGTATCCCTTTCCATGTTTACGCATGGTAAAAGCCACGGGCTCTCGTCCGTGGCTTTTACCATGCTGTATGACCCATTTGATGGATATAGGTAAAACGATAGGTTGCCGAGCACAATAGATAAATGTGCTTTGCTTTTATTACCGACGCGCTTTTTTCTCTTTCCGCTCCTTGCGGATCGTGAGGATAAGTATTACCGTGAGCCCCACCAGGGAGATTGAGGCCAGCGTTGCCCATGTGAAGATGTTCTGATCGTCCCCTGTCGGCGTGACGATGACGTCATAGTCGTCGTCGGGACCGGGCGGATCGATCGGCGGGCCTGAGGGCGACAAGGTTTCCTCCGGTGGCGTGGGCGTCGCGGGCGGTCCGGATTCGACGGGTGGACCGCTGGCTGGCGGCCCGGATTCGGGCGGCAGCGATTCCTCCGGTGGCGTCGGCGATACGGGCGGCGTCGGCGTCGGGGTGAGCGTGGGCGTGGGGGTCGGCGTGGTGTCGTCGTACTGGGCGTAGAATATCCACTCCACGGCGGCGAAGGCGTCCTGGTACTTGTTCCCCAGCTCCCTGGGGATATTGACCGTCACCTGGATGAGGCCAACTGCGTGGGCGCTCACGTGCCCCAAGGCGATGCCGTTTACGTTAGCCCGGCTGTAGATACTCGTCGGATCGGCGCTGTTGCCGCGCATCGCGCCCTCGTACAGCGGCGGGCTCCCGGTGGGCGCAAAGGGGTTGAGGATGGTCAGC